>CAZURN010000158.1:0-8038 GCA_964623165.1 uncultured Syntrophobacteraceae bacterium | reverse complement strand
CGGGAAGTATGTTGTGGGGGGGTCGGTCTCCACTCAGGGGCTGGGGTATCCATGAAGCTGAAGCCGGCGTCTCCGGGATCGGGAGTCAGATTTCGGCGCATGGACCTTCGGGATCGGCCCGTCATTCCCGCGCACCACAGCCACATTGTGGACACCTTTCTTGCCACGACCATTGGCCATAACGGGGTGGTGGTCTCCACCGTCGAGCATCTCATGGCTGCGCTCGTGGGCTTCGGGCTGGACAATGTCCTTGTTGAACTGGATGGTCCCGAGGTTCCCATATTGGATGGAAGTGCCGCTCCCTTCATGGAGATCCTTTGCCAGGCCGGGCTCAAGGAACAGAATGTCCCGAGGAAGTGCATGACCCTTGCGAAATCCATAGAAGTTCGGGATGGCGATGCTTATATCAAGGCATCTCCTTCCAGGCATTTTCATGTGCGCTATTTCATCGACTTTCCACATCCATTGGTGGGGAAACAGGAATTGGCCTGGTCATTCGATGAATCAGCATTTGCCCGAGACATTGCGAAAGCGAGGACCTTCGGCTTCCTAAAGGATGTCCAGAAGCTCCAGAGCATGGGTCTGGCTCAAGGGGGCTCCTTGGCCAACGCCATTGTGTTCGACGACCGAGGAATTCTGAACAAGGACGGGTTTCGCTACGAAGATGAATGTGTGAGGCACAAGGTGCTGGACTTTATTGGAGATCTTGCCTTGGCCGGAGTTGCCGTCCGCGGAAGATTTGAGGTGCGGAAGGCTGGCCATGCGTTGCACAATTCCTTTCTGAAACAACTGAGCCGGAGCCAGGGGACGTATGCAATCCAGTCCGCCGCGTATGTCCCTGTGCCCTTCTTCAGGCCTCAGGGTCTTCCTGGAATGGGAAGAGACTTTACAGGGGTTGGGAACGCCATCTGAATGGGTTAGTACCACCACCCTGACTCTAACAGGGTTTGAGCACACACTGTCCGTCACAACGAGCGTCGCGGCGCCGACTGCCAAAGTAAGCGCCATAATCACTTTTGGCCCGCAAAGGGGTTGGCCGTTCCCATCAGCGTCCTTTTTTTCAAGGCAATCCATGGAACGGCCTCCACACACCCCTTCCTTCTTCGCCTTCGGTTCTCCCATCCAGCAAAAACCGCTTGTCATCCCCAAGGCCATTGGCTAGAATTTTTCGGTGAGTCTTGAGCCCAATATCTTGTAACCTGCTAAAAGTATTGCACAAAGTCTTTTGAACAGCCGCTTTGATTGGAATCCTCACTCCTCGTGATCCTGGGGCAGGGTCTCGGGGGCAATCGATCAGGCAATGCCAGCCGTCTATTAGCTTCTTCCATGGAACTTCCCGGACAATCCCCGCAAGCCAGACCCCGTGAAAGGGAGCGAGCCTGGGCCATCGCACTTGTGCTGCTTCTTGCCGTGCTGTTTGGGTTGCTCGAGGGCCGGTTTCTGGAGTTGCAGGAAGACCTCCCTTTCCTCGGAAACATCCTTTTGTTCGGTCTCATCAACCTCAACGTCATTCTTCTTCTGCTGCTCTGTTACCTGGTATTGCGAAACGTCACCAAACTGATCTTCGACCGCAGGCGAAACATCCTGGGCAACAAGCTCAAGACTCGACTCGTCATTGCGTTTGTTGGCCTGACCTTCATTCCCACTCTTCCGCTCTTCTGGCTTTCCACCCAAGTCATCCTGTCCAGCCTGGATTACTGGTTCGGCCATCAGGTGGAACAATCCCTCGAGCAATCAGTGGCCCTCGGGAAGGATTACCTTGAACAGGAAGCACGGAACCTGACCACCGACGCTGGCTCAGTAGCTGCGCAAGTTGCCGAACTCCTGGCAGAGGGGGGCTGGTTTTCTACGGAGGTTGCAAAGGGAGACGAGGGATTCCCGGTTTCCATACCCCAAACCCTCAGTGGGCGCACGGAACAGATTCTCAAGTCATTCCTGCTGCAATACCAGCTGGATGCCTTTGCGTTGTTTGGGCAAAACGGCTCCCTGATCTGGGAGGTGAAAGGCGACGGACTAGAGAATTTCGACATGGCCTCAGCCATGAAAGCCATGAACACGACTGTCTCATCCTTCCAACGAGTCCAGGCACTGACTCTCGGCAATGAGCAGGACGGTCTTGTGACCTACGTTGACTTTCCAACCACGACGGCCTCTGCTGGGAGTGACGCGGAAGCAAAACTGCTGGTGGTGAAAATCCTGCCCGAGAACATCAAGGCCAAGATCGCCTCCATCAGTTCGGGGTACGACGACTTCCTTCAGCTCAAGCTCCTGAAAAACCCCATCAGGATCAGCCATTTTGTCATCTTTTCCATCGTGACGCTCCTGGTGATCTTCGGTGGAATCTGGTTCAGCTTCTTCATCGCCAAGAGCCTGACAGGCCCGCTGCAGGGGCTTCTGTCGGCCACACAGCGCGTTGCAGAAGGGGATCTCGACGTGCACCTTGATTCCGAACGCCCTGACGAGATGGGACAGCTGGTGGTTTCTTTCAATAAGATGGTGCGTGACCTGAGGGACAGCCGCGAGGAATTGGCCAGAGCTTACGGGGCCCTTCAGGTCAGCCTGTCCGAACTGGAGGAGCAGCGGCTCTACATGGAGATCGTACTGGGCAATGTCGCAGCTGGGGTCGTCAGCGTGGACGCCGATGGAAAAATCATGACCATCAACAAGTCGGCGGAGGAGACTCTTGGCTTGGAAGCAGGTCAAGTCAAGGGACGACTGTACTCCGAAGTGATGTCCCCTGCCCACATGGAAATTGTCAAATCCTTCGTGGAAATGTATCGGCTGAGTCGACAGACACATCTGGAGAAACAGGTCGAGGTCATACTGGGGAACCGCCCCATGGTGCTGCTCGTGAAGGTTTCGGTTCTCCTGGACGCAAATGGAAAGCGCGTTGGGGCTGTGGTGGTTTTCGACGATTTGACAGAACTCGAGAAGGCCCAGAGGATGGCGGCGTGGCGAGAAGTTGCAAGGCGCATCGCTCATGAGATCAAGAACCCCATCACACCCATTCAGCTTTGCGCCCAACGCCTGCGCCGGAAGTTTCTGGACCGCCTCGGCCCCGAAGGGGCCATCCTCGACGAATGCACTCGGACCATTGTGCAGCAAGTGGATCAGATGAAACACTTGGTCAACGAGTTTTCCAACTTTGCACGACTCCCCAAGGCTCAATTGTCTGAAGGGGATCTGGCGTCCATCGCAGAGGATGCCATGACGCTCCACCGGCACACACATCCCGGGATAAGGTTCCTGCTCGAGAAACACGACGAATTGCCCCTCATCAGGGTCGACGCTGGACAGATCAAGCAAGCCATCATCAACCTCCTGGAAAACGCTGTTCACGCTTTGGACGGAGGTGAAGGCATTATCCAAATCCGGCTTTTTCACGATCCCATTCTGCACGTCGTGCGCTTGGAATGTGCCGACACGGGCCACGGCCTGTCTCCCGAGGACAAGCTCCGCATGTTCGAGCCCTATTATTCCACCAAGGAAAGGGGATCGGGACTGGGGCTTCCCATCGTGGCGAACATTGTCGCAGAGCACAATGGCTTCATCCGCGTGCGTGATAACGTGCCCAAGGGAACCGTCATTGTGATAGAGTTGCCCGCATGATCCACATCAGGGATTTGCCGCGCGCGGGGCATCGCACCGCCCGTGATTCTCTCATCAAGCGTTGGAGGCTTCCGAAGGTTTCATGAAACACAAGATCCTGGTGGTCGATGACGAGTTGAGCATCCGGCAGTCCTTGAAAGGGGTCCTGCAGGATGAGGGCTACAAGGTGGCTCTGGCTCCCAACGGGGAGGAAGCCCTTGTGGAATTGCACCGAGATCTGCCCGATCTGATGCTCCTTGACATCTGGATGCCGGGCATGGACGGGCTTTCCCTTTTGGAGGAGGTGAAGAAGAGGTATCCCATGTTGCCGGTCATCATCATCTCCGGACATGGGAACATTGAGACGGCTGTCAGAGCGACGCGAATGGGTGCCTTCGACTACGTGGAAAAGCCCCTCTCTCTCGACCGCATTTTAGTGTCCGTGCAGAATGCCCTGGAACTCCATCGCTTGGAGGAGGAGAACCGCCTGTGGCGCCAAAAGGCTGCGCGGAGACACGAGATCACGGGGAAGAGTCCGGTCATGGAGGCCCTGCGGATGCAGATCGAGAGGGCAGCCCCCACCAATGCCACAGTGCTCATCACCGGGGAGAATGGCACAGGGAAGGAACTTGTGGCCCGCATGATCCATCACCTGAGCCGCCGGAGTCACCGGCCCATGATAGAGGTGAACTGCGCGGCGATTCCAGAGGAGCTCATTGAAAGCGAGTTGTTCGGGCATGAGAAGGGTTCGTTCACTGGAGCCTATGAGCGCCGCAAGGGGAAGTTCGACCTGGCAGACGGAGGCACTCTTTTCCTGGACGAAGTGGCTGACATGAGTCTCCGCACTCAGGCCAAAATCCTTCGCATCATCCAGGAACAGGTCTTTGAAAGGGTGGGTGGAGCCCGTCCCGTACAGGTGGACGTGAGAATCGTCGCTGCCACCAACAAGAATTTGCAGATGGAGATCGACGAGGGGCGGTTTCGGCAGGATCTCTACTACCGGCTCAATGTGATACCCATATACGTGCCACCCCTGCGTGAAAGACTGGAGGACGTGCCTCTCCTGGTGGAGGATTTCCTCCGGGAGATGGGACACGAGAGCGCCATGGGGAGGAAGACGATCGACCCCCGGGTGATCGACGAACTCCAGCGCTCTCCCTGGACCGGGAATGTGAGGGAGCTCCGGAACTTCGTCGAACGCTTGTGCATCATGACCCCGGGAGACGTCATCACCCTCGCCGATCTCCCAGGGGATTTTCGGAAGAAGGACCCACTTCCGAGCGAGAAGGACAATCCTTTCAACCATCCGACGTTGAGGGAGGCCCGCGCCTGCTTCGAACGGGAGTACCTCCTTCGCAGGCTGGAGGAGCATGAGTGGAATGTGTCATTGACTGCCGCCCAGGTCGGTCTCGAGAGGAGCCACCTGCACCGTAAGATGCGGGCTTTGGGGATTCGAGACAAGGAGGATGAGGCGTCTCCAGTGAGCCTCCCTCCCGCATGATGCATGGTCGGATTTGCAGGAGCGTTTCCCAGGTGTGCTACCGTGTTTGAGCATGACACGTGCCCATTGAGTTCTGCATAGATCCTTGGCAGCCCAACGTTAGCGGCTCACAATTCGAATTGGAGACAGAACAGTTGTTGGCGGCCCTTGCAAGGTCGCCAACCTTGACGAATGCGCCCCCCTGAATGCACCTTGACACCTTTCAGGATCGGTGTTAAGGTCGGTTCCGGTTTGGCGGGACGTGGCGCAGCCTGGTTAGCGCGCTTGCTTGGGGTGCAAGAGGACGGAGGTTCAAATCCTCTCGTCCCGACCAGCCAATCTCCACATCACAAAGATCTTGTTCACGATGGCACACTTGGCATCTCTTCAGGAGATGCCTTTGTTTTCTGAGGAGGGGTTTTTTTCCGGGTTTAACACTGTGCGTGGGGGAGACGCTCATGACCAGTCAGTCTCAGGAACCCGAAGTTGAGTGCAAGGAGTTGACCGAGGAGCAAAAGGCCCGTGCATCCGCAGCGGAAGCGACCTATTGCAGGGCCTGTGCAGAGAAGGGGATCAAAGTCTGCAACTGGGAAGAATTCGATGCCTGGCAGAAATACGTGGACGGGAAGATGAACGAAAAGGAACTTCAAGCCGAGGCTGGAAAGGAGCTGGACGAGCACTCCAAGATCTTCGGCAAGTACCTGGTGATGGAAAAAGAGGAACCACGGGACAAACCGGACGAGGCCAAAATGCAAAGAGCAAGACAGGCCAACCAGATCTACAAACAGGTTTGCGCAGACCGGGGTGTCAATGTCTGTTTCTTCAACAGCTTCGCTACATGGAGCGAGTACGTGGAAGGCAAGATATCGGACAGCGAATTGTACGAAAGGGCAAACCAGGAAGTGGACAAAGTCCGGGAGGGGCAGGTCTGAAAGCCTTCGAGTCAGCGGCTGTGTGTTCGAGGGGTCTTACTGAACGACTGGCGATGTAGGCAAAGATGCATGCATCACCCGCCAGGCTGATCAGCCATCCATCTACAGGGCAGATTCCTGCCTGCCCCGCGCAGGCTGTAGATTCGAGAATCGCTTCAAAGACGACACCGCACAATCGTCATGTGAATCCTCTACAAGGGCCTATGCTAGGAGATTGTGGCGCAAGCCCCACCTAACCGAAAATATCCATTGACCGGACATGGCTTTGAAATGACGGATTGTACTAACCCTTGGCTATGATCCCCCCCTGTTTCGCCTCGATCCTTTCGCTCCGGGAGGGGACGCTCACCTGATACGGGTCGAATTTGGCCCTCTGCTAGCCTCCATTGGCCTTGACCAGCCTGCCGATCTTCTTCCCCAGTTCCACGCAGCGGTTCAGATCCTCATGGGTTGGGGCGAACTTCACCCGCACCCCCTCGTCCACGACCTTTATCTTCATCTCCTCCATGGCTTCATTGATGATCTTTACCGATTCTCCGCTCCAGCCATAGGATCCGAAGGCGGCTCCTATCTTGCCGACAGGCTTCAGACCTTTCATGTAGCAGAGCATGTCGGCCATGGTGGGAACAATGCCATTGTTGAGGGTGGGAGAACCCATGATGAGGGCCCTCGCGCCCAGAACTTCCGTCATGATATCGCTGCGGTGGTTGTGCTTGAGGCTCAAGAGTTTGAAATCGACCCCCACCTGCTGCAGCCCATCGGCAATGGCATTGGCCATGGCCTCGGTGCTTTGCCACATGGTGTCGTAAATGAGAAGCGCTTTCTTCTTGGCTTTTTGAACACTCCAATCGAGATAGGACTCGAGTATCCTCCCGGGATTGCTCCTCCAGATGAGCCCATGATCGGGGGCGATCATCCCGATCTTGAGTCCCATCTTCTGGACGTTGGCCATGAGCTTCTGAACCAGGGGCGAGTAAAGCAGCAGGATATTGGCATAGTACTTGGCCGAGTGAGCGATGAGGTCCTCGAGGTCCACCTCGTCGTCGAACCGTTCGCTCGTCGCCCAGTGCTGGCCAAAGGCGTCGCTCGATATGAGGAGCTCATCCTCGACAATGTATGAGAACATGCTGTCGGGCCAGTGCAGCATGCGGGTTTCCAGGAACTGGACGGTCTTCGAACCCAGGTTCAGGCTCTGCCCCGACTGCACCACCTCACAGGGCCAGTCCTCCCTGTGATAGTGTTCCATCAGGGTCTTTTTTCCCATGGATGAGCAGATGACCTTCTCAGGCTTGACAAGATCGATGATTTCGGGGAGTGCTCCGGAGTGATCCATTTCCACGTGGTTCACGACGATGATGTCTATCTTCTCGGGATCGACCAGCTTACGGATGTTGTTGACCAGGATGTTCTTAAACGGTTTCTTGACGGTGTCAAACAGCGTGATCTTCTCGTCCATGATGAGGTACGCGTTGTATGTGGTGCCCTTCGGGATCTGATAACCGTGAAAGTCCCGCACGTTCCAGTCGACTGCCCCAACCCAGTAAATGTTCTTCTTGATTTCAATTGGCTGCATTGAATATCTCCCTGATACTCGAAAAAGCCGAAAGACTGCGAGGGCCAGACATACAGGTCATGGTCCCCTTGAATGGTCACCTTTTCAGTAGGTCATACAAACTGTGGCCTGCCTACCCGCAAAACTCCCGGGATAAGTCCAAGGATACTAATAGGCCGAACCGAGATTTTGTCAAGCAGGGTCACTCCGGTAACCCACCCGGCAAACATTTTTTCCGTGTTGGTCCCGCCTCAAATGGACTATAAGGAGGATGGTACAAGGACTCCCCCCAGTCGACGGAGGGGCCTGGCGGCGTCCTTAACGGGAACCCCTTTTGTCGATCTTTCCGGAGCACCCCGATGACGATTTCCCAAAAGCCTTTCCTCTCGTGGGTCTTTGAACGATTTCGCGGTCTGCAGTTCCTCCTCTTTGGTTTGATCCTGGGGACTATCTTCTTCAGAGTCTTCCCCCTGGAGATGCAAAAGA
>CAZURN010000157.1:0-8094 GCA_964623165.1 uncultured Syntrophobacteraceae bacterium | reverse complement strand
AATCCTGAGGTTCAACTGGTTCGGCCACCAGTCACGGTTCGACGTGCCTCGGCGCGCTGTGGATCCCATTACCGGCTGCTTCTTGCTTTCATTCATAATGGCTTCTCCTTCCATTGCGTGAACTGTTGAAAAATGCAGCGAGGAATAGTGTCTCGCCGCCCATCTGGCCAATTGCAATGACCTTGAAGTGGCACTGGGACTAAGAGGTGTTCCGTGGGCAACTACTCGTTTGTCATGGTGGTTGACGTCAACAGAGACGCCGCCAGTGAGGCGTCCAGAGCATGGGACAGAGCTGCTTGGAAAAGCGTATGTAGAAACTTATCACATTTTGTAGAGAATACCTTTCCATTTGAGACAAAAAAAACAAACTCATACACTCTGTTGGCATTTCGGGCAAATTCCATAAAAATCCAGACGATGGCTCAGAATCTTATAGCCTGTGTCGGCGGTCAGTTCCTGAGTCAGATATGCGAGGCTGCTCAATTCCGGGTCGATGATTTCCCTGCATTTCAAACAGATGAGATGAGGATGAGGATATGGGTTGTTTCCGTCGTACCGGTTCTGCTCATTGCTGAATTCGAGTTCCAGTACTTCTCCGATTTCCTTGATGACCGTTATGGTCTTGTACACGGTAGCGAGGCTTGTGGTCGGGAAGTTGACCCTGACCTTCTCATAGATGTCTTCGACACTGGGATGCCCTCGGCTTTCAGCCAATATCCGAAGTATGGCAATGCGCTGGGGTGTGATCCGGTGCCCCGTTTCCCTGAGCTTCTCAAGTATCAGTTCTGAGCGGACCCCTGATCCCCCCATGCGCAGTGACTCCCTTCAGTGAAATGGTACTTTATGGCAAATTGTTATCTAATAGGATGGCTTTTTCAAGGAAAAAATACAGGAATCAAATACAGGCGCGCCTCCCCCACCCATGCCCCCTGAAAGCTTGCACTCCCACCGGGCTCGAATCTACTGTCATCATGGACATCAATAAGGCAAGATCGAAGGCATGCAGGTCTCTTGCCCGAAGCGGGCCGGTCAACAGGAGGGTCACCGGGAAGGGAACCATGATTTGCGAACTCGGAGAAGGTCAACCTGCCTGATCCTGGTCCGAGAATAACGGGCGATGTCTCCCCTTCGTTCCCGGTTTTGCCAGAAGCTCATGGGAGAGAAGACCTGCATAGGCCAGAATGACAGCATCCATCAGGAACATAGCCGATTGTACCAGCGACTTTCCGATTCCCGGCAGCATGGCTGTAACCAGATGCCCCCCCACACACGTGGCAAGCAATGTGTTGAGGAAGGCATTGGACTTCAAATTCTCCGGCGCGGACCCGTCTCGATGACGGCAGGCGAGGCCATAGAGCATCCCATTGATGGCGCTGCTCTTGAGGAACAGGTGTTCTGCATCGGGGCCAACGCCATATAGCGCAGCGCCGTAAAGCCCGGCAGGAATCCCTCCGGCAATGATGCCGATAGAATCGTTCAACGATTGTTCCATATCCTCTGCAGTGAACAGGCCGTTGCCCGGAGACACCGGCTGGGCCTCTCTCGGACTTGAGGCCGGAGGTTCCAAAGCCAGTGCAAGGCATTCCAAGTTGATCCACACGTCTCTCCATGCACTGGGCCCCGTGCCGAGCAGTCCACTCCTCTCGCCAAAGCCCAGAAACAGGTCGGCGTGGCTAGAAGTAAGAAGAAAAAGGACGCTTCTTCTGACATTCCGGACAAATGCTCTTCCATTGCCGATAGCGAGAAGGATCGACTCGATGTTGTCGTCTTCCAACACCAGATCGGCGCTCTTTCGGGCCAGGTCGGCCCCGGTCGTGCCCATGGCGATGCCCACATCAGCGACCTTCAACGCGAGGACATCGTTGAACCCGTCACCCACCATGACCACATTGGCACCGGAATCCTGGTAGGCCTGGATAATCTGATGCTTCTGGGTGGGACTGAGACGCGCGAAGACGTGGGCCTGGGTCACCACGCTCCTGAGTCCAGCCGCGCTGAGTCCTTCCAGATCGGTGGCATCCAGGATCCGCAGGGGGCCGTCTCCGCTCAGCCCCAGTTCCTCTCCGATGTGTCGGGCCGTGAGGCTCTGGTCGCCTGTGATGACGGCTGTTTTGATGCCCATGGCCTGGAGGGATTGAATCACCGTTCTGGCGCCAGGCCGGATCGGGTCTGCAAGGCCGATGAGTCCCACCCAGACCAGCCCCGTGGCATCCCGGTTCTCGTCGAACTCACGACGGGAGCGAGTTTCGAGAAACGCGACTCCGAGAACTCGCAGGCCGGCACCCGCCATCTTAAAGTTCTCAGCTTCAATGGCCCGGCGCCATTCCTCAGCAAGGGGAGCAATCCGGCCATCTTTGTAAGCGCGGGAACACCGTCCCAGCACTTCCAGGGGGTTGCCCTTCATGACGATCAGTCTCCTGCCGCGCTTGCCTGCATGAACCGTCACCATGAAAGGTCGCTCCTCGGTGCGAGGTGTCGTGTGGACCAGCGGATAATCGCCGCGAAGGGCACTTGCGTCCATTTCGGCCATGGCGGCCAGTTGAAGAAGCGATTGTTCCGTGGAGGAACCCTCAACGGACTTCAAACCGTCCTGCACCACCAGCGTGGCTTCATTGCAAAGGGCGGCGAGTTTCACAAGCCAAACCACGTCGGGGTCGTCGGAAGTGAGACTCCAGTTCTCCATGTCGCCAGACGGGGCTTCGATCTTCGCGACCTTCCCGCCCGCGCGCAATTCCCTCGCCATCATCCGATTCATGGTGAGGGTTCCCGTCTTGTCGAAGCAGATGACCTGCGTTGAGGCCAAGCTGCCGAGAGCTCTCAGGCGTTGGACCAAAATGCGATTACGACGCAGGTCTTCGTGTCCCATGGCGAAAGCACCGATGGCAATGGTGGAGAGCCCCGACGGCACTGAGTCAGCCATGAGAGAGAGACTCTCCCTGATGATCCGCAGCAGCCCGTGTCCTCTCAGAAGTGAGATGACCGCAAAGACGCAGCATGCGCTCATCCCCAGCCGAAGCAAATGAATGGCGATGTCTCGCATGGCCCTGACCATGGACGCCTCTGGAGGGAAAACCTCACCCAGGAAGTTCTGAATCTTCCCCAGAACCGTATCCGCGCCGGTGGCCACCACCACTGCGTAGCCGGTGCCCTCCACCACGAGAGTTCCACGATAGACCATGTTCGTCCGCTCAGTGATGGGGATGTCTTCATCATGGAGTGGCAACGATTTCTTGTTGACTGGGACACTCTCTCCGGTCAAAGCGGATTCATCCAGGCTTAGCAGATCACTGCGGATGAGCCGCGCGTCCGCAGGGATCCGGCAACCGGACTGGAGCACCAGCACGTCCCCCGGAACAATCCAATCGAAGGGAACCTCATTGAGTTGGCCATCCCGAAGGACCTGGATACGGAGAGCGACGGATTCTCTCACAATCCTGAGGGTCCTTTCCGCCCTCTGCTCGACAAAAACGCCGATGGCAACATTCAGGGCTGAAACGCCCATAACGAGCAATCCTTCCACGATCCCACCCGCGACGAACGAGAGAGCGGCTGCAGCACCCGTCAGCAAGACGGGCAAGGAGTTCACCTGGTTTATGACGATGTCGAAAAGAGAGCGCGTGAAGGTGCCGGGGAGGCTGTTGGGGCCGTACCTGGTCAATTTCCGTTGAAAGTCGGTCTCGCTCAGTCCGCTTTCGTAGCTTGTTCCCAACAGATTCAGCACTTGGTCAAGTTCCATGGTGTGCCAAGCTGCTCGGGGTTTCTTCGGTGATGCTCCGATTGCAGATGGACGGGGAGAATCCTCAGACCATGAAGTATCTCTTGGAAGGTTCGGAAACGAGGCTTCGGCAATTGATCCCGAACGACATGAATCTTCTCTTCCTCTGTGATCCAGGAAGGCTCGACGAATTGATTCAATGCGGGCAGCGAGAGAGAGGGGGGAAATCAGATCGGAGAATAAGACAAGCACATTGCCAGTGAGTGCATTGGCTGAAACCTGATTCATTCCCGGTGATCGCTCAAGTTCCTTCTCCAGATATGCCGCTAGGGAGCGGCACCGGCGCATACCGGGCACCTCGAAGCGGGCTCGCCCTTTGAGTTGGTGGATCACTCTCACCATGGCTCGCTCTCCAAAATGAGGGTATGCTCGTACTGGGGTTGAAATACCACACCAGGCAGCCGGGCCCCACCACATGAGGAATAAAGTCGCGTAAGCCTGCAGATGAGGGTTCCTGAAGTTTATCCTACGTTCTGCAGCCAGGACGGAGCAATGCCGCCACATCCAGTGTTGGAAATGCACTCTGCTGCCAACCCAGGCTAAGAAAAGGGGCGACTTATGTCAACACCGATCAAGACCTCGATGAACAACGCAGGACCGTGAAAAGGAGTGCGGCACCTCGTTGGGCATTGCTGTAGCTTGGCTTGGCCTCGGCAGGAATGAAGCGCGGCATGTTGGCCAAATTCCCGACCACCCGACGAGGCCCAACACTGTGCAATTAAGGCCCTGTATCAGTGATTCCTTCATGAAGGGGTTCCGGACAGGTTTATGTTCATCGGCACACAAGCGTTGAGGACCCAAGGATGGACCTTCCTGAGTAGAATACATGAGGATTCCATCCTTCCCCCTCCTCAGTTCAAAATTTCAAGCATAACAATCGATTCCTTCCCCGCAAATGTCATGAGCCAGCCACACGCGTGCAACAAACACCCTGCAACCTATGGCTCGCACACAGACCGAATGACCAACCCACAAACCTCAAGGAGGAAAATCTCATGGGAATGTGGAGAACACTTGGCAAAATCCTTAGCCTGGCACTGCTGGCGCTCGCCACGGTATTTGCGATCCTGCCTTCAGCGGGATGGGGTGCATATCTCGTCAACACACCACCTTTCTACACGCAACCTTATCTAGTCAGCCTGGAACCTCGTAATTCGATGCTCATATGCTGGCCCACTTCGGAGAAAACGACAGAGTCCTATGTGGAATTCGGCCTCGACGAGGGCTACAGTCAAACAGCACGCGCAGAAACCTGCGAGATCAAGGACTTCAAGACCACGGGTTCCCCAGGAGTCTACAACGCAGCCATCCCCGTCTATCAGTGAGTCGTCCGGCTCAAGGGCCTCAGACCTGGCACGCGCTAACACTATAGGTCCGTGAGCGACGGTGTGCCCACGATGGGGTATGATTTCAAGACCCAATGCCGTTGACTTAAGACATGGCATTGGAAACGATGGGGGCCTGTTTCAGTAGGGAATTGAATGAAAGTCGTTCCGTACCAGCCATCCAAGGCGGGAACCCATTCATGCTAACATACCAATTTTTTTTCATTGACTTCGGCATGTCACGAGTCTAATTGGTGCTTGAGTCGTGAGGAGGTGTGGTCCAATATTCTGAACACCACTCCATATGTGAAACATGGCGGTATCACATACTTATGGGTGAAAAGCTGCTCTTCCAATGTGGCCAAGAGGCAGAATGGAAGGATTCTTGGCATTGCCAGCCAACCTTCGATGAGACGAGGATATGAAAAACAACGAAGAACAACCTCCCAGTAGGGATGTTTCGGACAGTAGATTGTGGGAGTTGCGTTACGTGATCCGATAGTCGAGTTGTTCCCTCCTTATCGCTTCATCCGACCGCTTCTTCCACGATCCCATCAGTGGTGAAAGTGGAGGGTAAGAGGCGATCTGACTTTTTTCCCCTGGGGATTCCAAAAACAGCCGTCCCATTCCCTCTCCAAGTCTTTTGCGCGAGTTCATCCAATTTACCCGGCAGTTCGTCCTTTTACGGGGGGCCTGCTGTCTCAGCCCTGAACTGGCTTAAGGAGGAAGTCCGCCAATGAAAGCCTGTTTTGAAATCAGAGAGGCCATAATTCCCATTGCTGCTGAGACCGGTGCTCTCTGCGTCTTCGCTGCCCCAGATCAAAACGAGATTCAGGAGATCCTTGAGACGCTGCACATCGACCGCTATGATTTGGAATCCGCTCTCGACCCCGATGAAATATCCCGAGTCGAGTTTGAGCGGGATGGTTTTGCCATGATCTGGAAGCAGCCCAAGCAGGTGTCCTCCGGTCCTGATTTGGGCTTTGAAGTGTCTTCCGTCGGCCTCTTCTTCCATCAATCCAAGCTCACCATGATCTTCAGCCAAGGCTTCACGCCATTCCATTCAAAGGAGTTCCAAAATGTCGGATCAACCACAGACGTCCTTCTGAAATACCTTTTCCATACGATTCGCAACTATTTGAGCCACTTGAAGACAATCAAACAAACCACGGGAGATCTTCAGACCAAGCTGAGTTCATCCATGGAAAACCGTTACCTGCTGCACATGTTCACTTTGAGTGAAGACTTGGTCTACTATCAGACCGCCATTGAGGCTAACGGCGCCGTTCTGTCAAGACTCTCCAGCAGGGCGGAGAGGCTTGGTTTCTCGAAGCAGCAAATCGATTTCCTTGATGACATCATCCTAGAGAACAAACAATGCGCAAGGCAGGCGCAAATATACAGTACCGTTCTCTCCGGCCTCATGGATGCCCGAGGCAACATCATCAACAATAATATGAATGTACTGCTCAAGAACCTTACCATCATAAACGTGATCTTCCTTCCGCTCAATCTCCTCGCGAGCATCGGGGGCATGTCGGAGTTCAGCTTGATGACACAAGGCGTCGATTGGAGGATTTCCTATTCTGTATTCTGTTTGGCGATCGTTTTGATCGGGTGGCTGACATGGTGCCTGCTTGTAAGATACATTGACAGTAGCCAGAAGACTCAGACCACAAGACTCGAGTTTCCAAATCGTTCCAACGGCCCTGTATACCGCCTCTCAGAGACGAATGGAGTCGGCAAACAAGGAGTCGCTCCCATTCAGGATAGTCGTTCGGTCGCGAAGGGGATCGAACCGCGCAAATGGTTCAGGTTGCGCAAGCCCACTCTTTTCAGAGCATAGACTGCTGTCACATCTAGGGCAGCAAATTGCCCGTGCCGCCAGCAATTCCTGGAATTGTGCAAGAGGGTCCTTGAGTTTTTCATCCGTCAGCATAGAATGATTGACAGAGTGGGGATTCAGAGGTTCGCCATGCGGGTGCCCCGTTCGATTGGAGCTTCCCGGACCGGGTTTGTTGAAAGCATCTCAGATTTTTTCAGAGATTCTCTGGCGGCAATATGCTCAAAGCCATCGCTTTTGCGAACCATAAAGGGGGCGTGGGTAAAACCACATCCGCCGTGAACATCGCATCCTGTTTCGCCGAGACGGGGATGCGGGTCCTCGTGGTCCATCTGGATCCCCAGGGAAGCGCGACCCTGCACTTTGGAGTTCAAGACAGCGGTGAAGCGTTCCTGCACGCCATGGAGAAAACTGTTGCCCTCCCGGTTGTTCGAGTCCCTGTGGGACGAGTGGATTTGGTACCCTCGGGCCCCGCACTCGCCTCCGCGGTGCAAAGGTTCAGCGGAACTCTTGGAATGGAGTTGCTGGGACGATGCTTGGCGAGGACCTCCGGTGACTGGGGAATTGCCGTCATCGATTGTCCACCGAGTCTCGAGATTTTCACTTTGAGTGCACTTCTGGCAGCCAGGCATGTCGTGGTTCCAATGGAGGCCAATCACCTCGCCCTGAGTGGTCTAAAGAAACTCATGGTGACCCTGGAATCCATGCGACACAGAAACCGCACACTGAGCCTCCTTGGAATCATCGCCTGCCGTGCCAACCCGAGACGGCGGATTCACAAGCTCGTCATGACTGAACTGGAAGAGAGCTTCCCCGGCAAGACCACACCACTTGTTAGGGAAAATGCAGCCCTCGCGGAGGCGCCGGCTCACGGCCAGTCCATCATCCAGTTCGCACCGAACTCTATAGGGGCCGAGGACTATCGAAACGTGTCAAGATGGCTTCTGGAACGACTGGGCTGAGTCTCGGACTTTGCATGTTGAGGCATCATTGGGGAATTGCAGACCATATCCGCGCGATTCAACCGACCACAAGGAGCACCATGGGACACGCCGCACCACTTCACGTTGAGGAACTGCTGGCTTTGGTTTCGCATCTCGAAATCGCCCACCACATCCCTGGAAGGATAAGGCTCAGGATAAAGCTCACTG
>CAZURN010000156.1:0-8096 GCA_964623165.1 uncultured Syntrophobacteraceae bacterium | reverse complement strand
GTTCCAGTTGAAGTCCCGGCAAGGCGCGGGCGATGAGAATGGGCAGTTCCTCCCTTGAGCTGATCTTGATGATGGTTGCGAGGGAATCCAGGACGTGTTTGGGATCTTCGTCGGTCCTGAAGACCAGGAAGTACCGGTTGCGCCCTTCGAAGATCTGCGGTGCCAGGTCCGCCGTGTAGTACGTCCCGTCGAAGATGAGACGGATCACATAGTCCGGCCCTGCCGTGATCTCGTCGAGCAGTTGTGTGATGAGGGCCTGTGCCAGGGAGTAGCACTCCCAGATCTTCCAATGGTCATAGTCGGGAAGCAGGCGTGTGCCATCCTCGAGTTCACCGTGGACGTTCACCCGGCTTGAAAAGGTGGACAGTTCGCCGACCAGCTGCCGCAAGAGACCGTAGACGGTCCAGGGGTGCACGGGTCTCACTTCCGTCAAGTGGTGGAGCAGCGGAACATAACGGTTCAAGGATCTCAGGGCGAGGAGATACACCATGTCCCTCGCCCCGAATTCCGCCGTGTGTATGCCCCTCTGCGTCTTGTACTCTTCGAGTTGGTGGCTCCTCGCGGTGATCTGGTCCCTGATCTCCTTGACGATCCGCGTGAGGGTGTCTGAGGCGAAAATCCCTATGGATGGAGCCACAAAACGCGAGGAGAGCCTGACTTCCTCGCCGAACCGTTCCAGCATTGCCACGGGGATGAGGTCGTAGTCGCCGAGTTGTTCCTTTTCCGTTTCCCAGAAAATTCTTAAAACATGGTAAAGCCTGCTCACCCTGGCCGAAGGCCCGCCCTGATGGATGTCACTCACCTCCTCTGCGTCCGCCGCGGCCACAAACCGTGTGTTGACCTCGGACATGCCCTTGAGGGATTCCATGATGGTGACGTTCTCCTTGTTGAGGTTCAAACGCCGCATGCCGACGAAGACGGTGAGGGGTTTCCCTCCCTCCACCCATGCCCCGTCGAAGGATCGGGGCTCGAGAAGGGCATTCCCAGGGAAGACGGTGTAAGTTCCGTCAGGAAAGACGAGCTCCCCTTTGAGGGGAGTGAAGGAACGGTTCTCCAGAGCCGCCCGGTGGACTTCGAACTCGCCGATTCCCCAAAAGTAGGGAGCGATGTAACTGTTCAGGGGGGTCAGCATGGACTGGACAGCCAAGTCCATGTACTGAAAATGCTGTGGCTGCAGGAACAGCCCCTGATGCCAGAGAACGGGTCTTTGCACGGTCACGGCTTCTCTCCAGTGTCGCTCAACGAACGGGAACCGAGTCGCAGGTCAATTTTGAAGGAACGGACCTTGGCATCCCGTCCCTCCGCCACGGGCAGACGATACAGCCGGATGCCGCTCCGCTTCTGCAGGGGATAATAGCCCGCCGAAATCCCGACGTACCTGGCCCCTTCGGCCCGGTCCAGCTCGATCGTCTGCCTCTCCCCCGGCTGGAGAACGAGCCTCCTTGAGGCTGCCACCGATGGGTCCACCCGTTCGCAGTCCATGAGCTGGATCAGACCTTTCTCATCACCCGTGAGCTGTTGAAACACGTTGGAGTCAATCAGCTGATAGACGCAGACATGGGTGACGTGGGCGAGTCCATCGTAGAGATTCAACTGGGGGTCGGCCACCACGTTCAGGGTGATGGTTGCCGGGGTGGAAACCTGCCTGAGTTCCTGGGTGTCCATGGGTTCCTTGCGGCGCCAGAACTGGGAATGGGACGGGACCACCCAGCACAGGACCAGGAGGACCGCGGTCATGACCATCAAGATCCTTGGACTATCCCATCTCATGGAATCCTCCTTTCGCGTCGAAGAGCTGCCTGCAAGCCCTCTCGAATTCCCTCGTGAAGTCTTCCAGGCAGCGTTCCGAATCGGCCCATTTCTTGATGCGGTCGAATCTTTCCCTGTAGATCTCAAAGTGCTCGGCCTTGCGCATGAACCCGAACCGGGACCCCTTTTCCGCTTCGGACACGATGGCGTCAGGGTCCAGTTCACGCAGAATTCTGGCCGTCTCATTCTTTGCAGCGGTTCTGGACGCTTCGCCGGCGACGAGGAAGGCTGTCTTGATCTGCCTGAGGTGAGTGTCCAGCGACTTGGTTTCCTGTTCAGCCTTCAAATCCGCGCTGATAATGTGTCGGATGGTCTGCAGGTCCGGATCTTCCCCTAGGAGGGTAGCCCTCATGACGGCCACGAGATCGTTCAGACTGTCAAAAAGCGTGTTGAGCGATGCGGCAAGTTTGCGGGAGATTTCAGGGGAGCTAAGATCCAAGCGGGAAATCCTTTGTCCGAGGAGGAGAGCGAGAAGGTCTGAGAGTGCATGAGATTCCTGCTCCGTTGGCGCTGCCGGGACTGCCTCCAGGGTTTTGAACTGTGTGGCAATTTCCCCGATGAGCGTGCACTTCTCCTCGGTGGAAAGCCCCTCGAGCCTGCCGCTCAGATATGCCTCGATGGATTCCTCGGCTTCCAGAGGGTTGGATGCATAGAGTTCCCTGATGTCCCGAACCATCGCTTCCAGGGAATTCACCGATGTCCTCCTTGTTCATCCGGCTAGCGGTCTTTGTCTTCCGGCTTCTTGTCCTGCCGGGGGCGAAGGATGATCGTTTCCATGAGGAGATCGTCATCGGACGCCGGCCGCTTTTCTCTCTGGCTGCCGGGTGCACCCTCCTCCTCCGGGGAAGCCCCATTCAATTCTACGGCCGTTGGGGAGGTCCCACGGGGTTCAGCCTTGCCCCTGACGATATCGTCCTCCCGCCGCGGAGAAAGGATGATGGTTTCCGGTAATTCATCCTTGCCAGGAGCCTGGGGAGCTCCGATGAGGACAGTCTCCGCGTATTCCACGGGTTCCTCTGACCCTTGCCCCTGCTCCAGTGTCTCTTTGGATGGTGCAATCCTGGCTGTGTCCACCAAGAGTTCAGAGGAGAGGATAACCGTCTCGGACATATCCTCCGCCCCGGCCACTTCCTGAGTCAGCTGCGAGGGGTCGAAATCGAGGGGCAGGGTATCGTCGGCGGAAATGGGTCGAGGAGCCAGGACCGTTTCTTCTTCTGCAGTCTGGGGAATGCCTGCCGGAATGGTCCCGGATTCCGCCGTCTGGGAAGGTGGTGCCTGCTTGGTTTTCCACCGTTCCTGAATTCGGGTGAGAACTCCAACAATGGCGCGGTCTTCCAGGCTCTTTTCGGGGCGGAGCACAGTTGGTTTCGCGGTGAAAAGTTCCCCGACGATGTTTCTGCGCAGGGACCGGAGCCTCTCGAGGAAAGCCCGTCCCTCATTCTCCGTGTGGCGCTCCAAACCCCATCGAACCAAAGTCCAGCCAAGGTTCATGGCCTCATCCCAAAACTGTTGCCATGCTCTTGGAACCTCACCCTCCTTCGGAGCCCACAGGAGGTTATGGGGATGAAAAACGGGGGTCTCTCTGTTGTTTGGTGTTTCGCTTTGGCCTTTTCCATCAAACGCCGCCTCCCTCTCAACCGATTCCCGCACGGCTTGGATCACTTCGGCGGGGCTCTGGCGCGAGTTCGCGAGGAGTGATTGAAACCAGGCCAGACCAAAGGAATATAGGGAGGTGCCCGATGGCAGGTGCCGGAATACGGGAGACTCGGACAGGCTGCCCGTGACGTCGATGGACCTGAGCTCAAAATTCCAGAAGTACGGCAGGTGACTGTTCTTCCCGGTCAGCTTGATCCAGGTCTGCTCAACGGACACAACAGGCGCTGAGGCCTGCTTCGGTTCGCCAAGGGCTCTGAAGGTCCTGTCCGCCAGTTGAGCCAGGAACGTCAGCTTCAGGTAGAGGGCTTCCAGGAAAAACCGATCGTCTTCACGAAACAGGAATGAGGATCGCCCCTCCGATTCCTCCCTGAAATTGGCCAGGTGACGCAAACGGCCCAAAGCCCCTTTCCCTCGAAGCTTGTGTTCCATGTCATCCCAGGATGCTCCGGAAACCAGTGCCAGGAAATCGGAAGCTTTGAGTGGCGCCGATTCGAAGATGAGAAGGTAAAACGGGTAAAAGGAAAGCGGCGTGATTCGCGACAGGGCTTTGAACTCGGCGTCATAGCATGATGAATTCTCTTGACAAACGGCGCAGGGAAATTCAGAAGACGCATCCGGGTTTATCAGCAACCGGGAAAAATCCCAGATGAGACGCGAACGGTCCCTCACAGAGGGAGGGTCGTAACTTGCAAGTTCAAGGGTGTAGAAGGTGCCGTCATGGCCCGTCCCCATGCAGGAGGAACACACCAGGTAACGGTGGACGGACGTGGAGTACTTCGGGAGTCCGGCGCGTTCAAGCACTGAGTCGTCCCGGCAGAGTGAGAGCGGGGTGCCGCAGGACGGGCACGGCGGGTGGAAGAATCGCCTCTTGGTCTTGCAGAAGAAAAGAGGCGCAAACGGAAGCAGGGTTCCCTCATCGCTGATCTGATCAGAGAGCGTGATCAGCGGATGGAAATTCCCGTGGGTGGTGAGTCGTGTGAATGCCCTTCGCCATTCTTCTTCCACGAGGCTGTTGGATATCTGCGGTGGGTAATCCCTGGGGAGCCTGTAATTGTCCTTCTGGATGAGGACCATGACGTCTTTCAGGGGAGAGCCCGAATCGGTGGCGAATTGAGCATCCAGGAGTGACGAAAACGGGTCCCTGTCCAGAAGCAGAATAAATGGAAAGGGGACGCTTTCCAAGGAATCCTGGTCACTTGAAAAGAGCGTCATGCTCAGATGGGCGCACTGGCTCTCGCGTTTGAGATAGCGCAACAGCGATGGTCCCGGGGGTTGTTCCTTCACTCTGGAATCCTCTTGGTACATAGCACAAAATGCCTGGAAGCACATGCGTCGCCTCGCTGTCACGCCGAGGCGGGAGGGGCGGTAACTGTTGGATCATTGTGGTAAACTGGCATATCAAAGTCAAGGCGTAATGTGGCTTTACCGAATCCTTTTGCGCGAGGAGGCATCATTCGTCGGATGCAGTGATTAGAATAAGGTCCTGGCCGGGGACGGCTGTGTGTTGAGGCGAGAGGGTTCCCGTGTAAGGGGCTGCGCTCGCAGGCAGTCATTGCTCTGTTGGTGGGATTGCATGGTTGAGCATAAGCATTGGACTTGCGTGGATGTTTCCTGTGACGGTGGTGCCTCGGAGGATTTGGCGGCCTTCATCGCCGAAGCCTTTGGAGTGGGTATCGAGATCACCGACGGGGGCATTCGATTCTACCTGGGTGAAGAATGGTCCACGGCAAGGTGGGAGCCAGTTCTGCTCGGGGTCCTGGATCGAGGAGCGGCGATGTTGGGAGATCGTGCTCCCCGATACTATACTTCCCGGCGACTGCCTGATTCCGATTGGGCCGGTGAATGGAAGAAGCACTTCAAGCCGCTTCGGGTGGGGAACCATTTCGTGGTTTGTCCCACCTGGGAGGCATATGACCCGCAGCCCCTGGACCGTGTGCTGCGCATCGACCCGGGCATGGCATTCGGAACCGGACATCACGAAACTACAAGACTCTGCCTCGAGTGGCTGGAAAAATTCTCTGACATGGGCGCATTGAATGAGCTACGAACGGTCCTCGACGTGGGAACCGGATCTGGGATTCTGGCTGTTGCGGCTGCTCTCATGGGCTACCCTGTCGTATTCGGACTGGACAACGATCCGGAGGCCATCGAGGTGGCAAGGGAAAGCGTCAGGATCAACGGTGTGGGAGGTCGGGTCTCCCTGGTTTCGGGCACCATTGCCGACATATCGGAAGCCTTTGACATCGTCATGGCAAATATCCAGTCGGGGCCCCTGATAAAGATGGCGACCGAACTGGTGAGGTGCACC
The DNA here is from genome assembly GCA_964623165.1 of uncultured Syntrophobacteraceae bacterium. GTDB lineage: Bacteria > Desulfobacterota > Syntrophobacteria > Syntrophobacterales > Syntrophobacteraceae > JAAYUJ01. Next base: position 2,323 of record CAZURN010000156.1, on the reverse strand, counting down.
AGGACTCACGGCAGGCTGGCGCTGAGCGGCATCCTGTTGGATCAGTTGGACCACGTGAAATGCACATATGCGGAGTGTGGAATGACCTTCATGGAATCAGAGGTTGCCGGTGAATGGGGCCTTCTGGTGTTTGAGAAATGAGTTCGGTGGAGGACAGGTCGAGATGCTGGGAAAGGAAGAAAGCGGGCAGTGGATCACACTGGCAAAGGACAATACCATTCAGGTGCCCGAGCATCCTGTCGTGGGAGCTATTGAAGGGGATGGGGTGGGGCCGGACATCTGGGCCGCCACACGCACGGTGCTCGATGCTGCGGTGGAGAAGAGCTACGGTGGAAAAAGGCGGATTGCGTGGATTGAACTCATGGCCGGCGAAAAGTCTTACCGGGCTGGTGGCGAATGGCTGCCCGAAGAGACCGTCCAGTTGATTCGCAAGTGTGTCGTGGCCATCAAGGGGCCCATGACCACTCCGGTGGGCCAGGGAATACGAAGCCTCAACGTCACATTGCGGCAGGTTCTGGATCTGTATGCCTGTATCAGGCCTGTGCGCTATTTTTCGGGAGTACCCTCGCCCGTGAAGCATCCCGAGAAGGTGAACATGGTGGTGTTTCGGGAGAACACTGAGGACCTGTACGCGGGAATCGAGTGGGCGGCCGGTTCCGGCGAGGCTCAAAGGCTCTCGGAAATCCTCAGGAAGGATTTCGGCAAGGACGTCCCGCCTGGTTCGGCTCTCGGCATCAAGCCCATGAGCCGGCGAGGCACCGAGCGGCTCGTGCGGCGTGCCATCCGGTATGCCCTGGAACGGGGACTTCCATCTGTGACCCTCGTCCACAAAGGAAACATCATGAAATTTACGGAAGGGGCCTTCAGGAACTGGGGTTATGAGCTTGCCGCGGCGGAATTTCCCGACGTCACCATTCCGGAGGCCGAGGTGACAGAGAAGCACGGCGGGCGGGTGCCCCAGGGACGTGTGGTCATCAAGGACCGCATTGCCGACTCCATGTTTCAGCAGGTGCTCCTGCGCCCGGAGGAGTACCATGTGCTCGCCACTCCAAACCTGAACGGGGATTACATCTCCGATGCCCTGGCAGCTCAGGTCGGCGGGCTCGGGATGGCCCCGGGGGCAAACATCGGGGATGCATGCGCCATCTTCGAAGCCACCCACGGGAGTGCACCCAAGTATGCCGGCCTGGACAAGGTGAATCCGGGTTCCCTCATTCTCTCGGGTGTCATGATGCTCGAACACATGGGTTGGGATGCGGCGGGAAGCCTTGTCATCAGGGCTTTGGAGAAGACCATCGCGGATAAGGTGGTGACCTACGATCTGGCGCGGCAGATGGAGGGAGCCAGGGAGGTCCGGTGTTCGGAATTCGCCGCTGCCATCGTGGAGCGCATGTGAATATTCGAATGTTCCATATCAATTGGGCGGAGAAGAAGGAATTGCCCGAGCCGATGAAGACAATGAACGGTGAACCCTTAATTAACTCGGTTCACCGCAGGCTGCAGGAGATGGGACTCGAGTTCCTCGATCTCTTTCTTCCCAAGAGTTGCGTGGCCTGCGAGGACCGGTGGCCGGCGGGATCCGAGAGCAGCTGGTGTGGGCCATGCCTTGAGCGAATTCCATGGATAAGATCACCGCTCTGCCCCCGCTGCGGCCGACCACATCACAAGAGCCCTTCATCCCCCGACCACCTCTGTGGCGATTGCGAAGTCTCTCGGTATCCCTTTGACAGTGTCCGATCTGCGGCATTCCATTCGGGAACGGTGAGAAACGGCATCCATCGGTTGAAATTCGGCGGCAGGCTCCACTGGGTGCCGGCACTGGTGGAGTTGCTGGTGAGGACGGTGACGCGGGAAATGCAGAGTTCCTGCAGCGTGATCATTCCGGTTCCGCTTCACTATAAAAGGCTCAGGCAACGAGGGTTCAACCAGGCGGGGCTTCTCGCTCGGGGGCTCGGAAAGGCCCTCGGTCTGAAAGTCGACTACTGGCTCCTGGTGCGATCAGCCTGGACGGAACCCCAAACCCGTCTGAAACGGGAGGATCGTCTCCACAACGTGAAGGGTGCCTTCCAGGTGGTGAAGGTCGGCAAGCTGCAAGGCAGGAGCGTTCTGCTGCTGGATGACGTGTTCACAACCGGGACCACCCTCAGCGAATGTGCGGCGGTGCTGAAGGAGGCCGGTGCCAGAGAGGTGCATGCCATTACCGTTTCGCGGTCGGTGCCCGACTGGAAGCCGGTCGAACTCAGCGCCGCTCACTCGGAAGCCAGGGAAGAGACTCTTTCCAGGACCCCGGTTTCCTGAAGCCATGTGAGACTGGATGCCACCA
>CAZURN010000155.1:0-8109 GCA_964623165.1 uncultured Syntrophobacteraceae bacterium | reverse complement strand
CTTTTGGGTCCCCTTTCGCAGGTACTTCAACCTTGTCAGGGGTGCTTTTCTCGGCTGCGGGGTTATAGACCCGCTCCATGAAGGCGCTCCCCTCGTCCCTCTCGTAGTTCTTGATATACGAATAGTACTTCTCGTAAATCATCTGCATGGTCTCGTGGCCCATCATCTTCTGGACCCAACCGGGGTGCTCCCCTGCATCAAGCATCAGAGTGGCGAAGGTGTGGCGAGTTTGATACAGTGACCGAGGTTCCAGTCCCGCTTTCTTCAGCGCCTGTTTCCAGACATGGAAGTTTGTCGGCATGGGTTCCAGGGGCTTCCCATACTGGTTGAGAAACACATACTCGGACTTCCCCATGGTCACTTTCCGCTGGTCTCTTATCGCATCGACCACGGGAGGGAGCATCCGGATGTCCCTGACCGACTTTTTGGTCTTCGGGGGCCCGGTCTCACCCTTGACCAGGGTTTCTCGGACCTTGATGACCCCCAGCCTGAAATCCACGTGTTTCCATTTCAGGGCCGCCATCTCGCCGAAACGCATCCCGGTGAAGAAGGCAACGATGAAGAAGTTGCGGAATCTTGAACTGACATGCTCCAAGACCAGTTTGACCTCCTCCATGGATAGCGGATAGATATCAGGTTTGGTTACCTTCACATTCTTGATCCGGTCCATGGGGTTCCGGTCGATGTCGCCATTGAGAAAGGCCATCTTGAACACCGAGCGCATGGGCACCAGGACATTGTTCTTACGCTTGTGGGAGCACTCGAGCTCGCTGACGAACTTCCGGATCTCCAAGTAGCCTATCTCCCCGATGGGAACATTGCCGAAGCGCGGGAGGATGTATCGGTTCATGCTGTACTTATAGTCCTCCAAGGTCGACAGCTTGATCTCTTTTTTTATGACCTCGAACCATTCCAAGGCCATCTCACCAAAGAGGGCTTCCGGACTGTTTTGCGGCGTTCTGCAGGGTATATCTCCGTGGAGCACGACCTCTCGCAGCAACTCATCCCGAAGTTCCCTAGCTTTCGTGAGGGATTGAGAAAGAGCTTTCTTTATTTTCTTGCCGTTGATCTTCGTGACGAAGTGCCAGGTAACACCCCGCAGCACCAAGTGATGATTCAAGTTCTTGACCGCCATATTATACCCTCCATACCTTCTGCGGTTGGGCAGGTACTCGCGGCCTTCTTCCTTTGATTTCGGTTGGTCTGACCACCCCCTTTGTTTGTTTAATTGACTTCTTCTCCAGCTCCTCGACCGCTGTAACTGGATAAAGGACCCGCTTGGATCCCGGCGCCTGGAAGTATCGGAGCAGCCCGCGCACTCTCCAGTTCTTCACGGTCGACTGGGCCACCCTGAACCTAGCAGCCACCTCCTGCTGTGTCAAATACGTTACATCATCATTAATCCCTTTTTCCATGGATGTTCTCCCTTTCGGGAAATCGGGAGTAACATCATCAAGTGATCCGTAGCGCAGGATCCGAACGGTAATTATTTTAAAATGCCGATTTCCTGTTTTTTATTTTGTGGCTGAAAAAGGGGGTGAGGAATCCCCCACCCCCTTTGCTAAATGACAGAATTGTCAGATACTCTAGTCAATTCGGTCATTTCGGTCATTAAATAATCTGGATATCGAACTCGATTCCATACCTCTGGCAGAGCGAGATCATCAGCTTGTCGTCCCAATAGATCCCTCTCTGCTGGCCGCTGTTGTATTTCTCAAAACTTAGACTGGACGTAACTTTACCCAGCTTGTGAGCGGTTACCTTTTCTCTCTCAGAGCGGTTTCGATTCAAATTTTCTAGGATATGCTCATGCAGGATATGACCATTGGAAATCTTGTTGACCGATACCTTGATCGCATTGACGACCTGCGCCTCAAGGGAATCCGATCCGATTAATTTCCTCTGCTGCTCTGCACCCCTCACGAAGTCCAGAAGCCACGACTCATCTGTACCAACAATCCGCACAATCTGGCGGATAGGCCGGAGAATGTCCCCCAACCGACCCGCACAGGGTTTAGCCGCTACCGGCAGATCGCGCTGCATCCACCGAGCGCGGAAGGCTAGCAGCCGTTCCCGGAACGGAAGGCCCATTATGGGTTTTACGTCATCATCGAAGATCCTGGCCGATTGCGGCATGATAACTTGGACCGACCTGGTGGCTAGAATATCGTCCACCATCTCGTTTGTTGCAACGATGGTTGGTCCAAAGACGGGATAGTACACGGTATCACGGAAAGGCCCTCTGTCAGGATAATGAACGCGACATACAGTGGCGCCTCGTTCATATCGATTCAGAAGGACATCTCGGACATTGGCCGCCCGGGCCGCCTCCTGAAGGTCTGTAATATCGAAAAAGATGGTGGCCCGATGGTCACGAGCCATCCTGAGAATATGAGCTTCGTTCAGGGTGATGAGGTGTATCCCACGATAAGCAACGTAGATGATACCCTTGCCAGTTCTCGTCTTTCCCCTTTCGGGAATGGCGAAAAACCAGACCATGGGGGAGTATTCCCCTTTTTCACTCAAGTAAGTATGCATATCGTAAACAGCCAGAAACTTGTAATGACCGTCACTGGGCAGCTCGCTGATGGAGCGATGATAAGCCACCAGATCCTCGAACAGGCGCGAGTCGCTGTCCTGCCCGTAATACCTGAGCACTTCCGGGGCCCTCGCCAACTCCCACCGAACCTGCTCGAGAGGAGGAGGAACGAACACCCCTTGCAGGGTTTTGTGCTTGAGTTTTACGACCAGGCGGCCGTTTTCAAGCACAAGGTAGGCAACCTTTCCTTGATCATCGAGGACCAGATCCACCAACCCATCGAAATGGGCGGAATAGGTCTCTTTCTCGTCCTCTTTGACCTCAGGCGGTTTGCCAAACTGACACTTGTCCTTGTCACAGACCGTAACCCCCGCATCAACGAGAGCTTTCAGGTTACTGCCCTCATCGCACCCGACTGAGTATTTCGATGGGTCATGGTCAAGCACCTTATAGATCCCTCGGACATCATCTTCCGACTTCTTCGGGTCGTCCGTAAAATGCTTGACCTTCTCTATGGCGCCTTCCACAGGCCACCCTTCACGGTGACCGAAAGTCGCTACCACATTGCGGGTTAAGTGCCTCTTGCCCAGCGGAACTTGCGTATCGGGTTTCAGGATATGCCCAATACACGGAGGCACAAAACCCAGTGGCTTGAGCTCTTCTCGACAAACAACTTTGGGTTCCTGAGCAGTGGCACACTCCTGAACCAGCTTATCGAAGTCTGTGGGAGAATAGGACCTATTAGAGGAGAAGATAATTTTCACTGGTTTGGGATTACCCCTATCCTTGTAATTAAACGTCCCGGGCAATCTTAACAATCGTACCGGGTCCTTGGCTTGGCTATCGCCCTTGGCCAAGGTCACAATCGCTTTTTCAATCCTGGACCACGTCTCGTCGGGCGTAACAGGATTCGACAATACGAGGTAGACATGAAAGCCGTTGCCGGAAGCGACAATGTGTGTCGGTTCGACGCCGTATCCCTTCAGCATATCTATAAATTCATCTAATAATTGCTTTGCTTGCTGCTGTTTAACATCATCGGGAAGGGATTTGTCAGGAGCGTCAATGTCGACGTAGAAAGACCGGATCATACCGAGATTGCTCCGGTCTGATCTCACTGAACCAAGGTCTTTTTTCCTCAGGGTTGGCCCGTAATGGACCTCGTGCCCATCGGCGGACATTGTCTTTGCGTAGTCATACGCTTTGGACACATCGTCGAAATATCGGGATGTATGCAAGTCAGTGACGACTTCGAGATAGCCATCGTATCGTGTAAGTCCCGTCACATCCGCGACGAATTTGGAAAAATCCTGGTAATCTTCTTCGGAATAAGACATTTGAAAACCTCCATTTATTGTGATTCACAGATGGATGAAAATGGAGGGCTAAAATTGGTAATTGTTTAAGACCGGTTCTGTGCTTAACGGGTCCGATGTAATTGCATCACATAGCCCAATCTTCTTTCCCGTTCTTACTGAAGTTAAATCGACGCGTCCTCACCTCCGTGCGTAAGTAAAAAGTTATCGTTATTGCCAAAAAAGGTTTCAGCCCTTTCCCTCGTCAGACGATATTTTGAGGATCCAAAGCAAATCTGCTTGATCTGACGGACCAGGACCTTTCCGCCAGACTTGTCATACGATGCAAGTGCTCTAGGCACGGAGAGATCCAGGCACGGTCGTCTTATTGCTTTATCTCGGTTATACGGGGAATCGATGTCGACTATCCTCGCGTACGCGAATTTTCCCGATGGCCGGTGTTTTACATATTCAACGACCTTGCCCTCGGGAATTCTGATGGATTTTGCCTTTAAGTAAACATCGGTCGCTTCACGGGCCAGATCTCCCGCGAATTCACATTGTTCATATGCCCAAAAGAACCAATCCGGGTCGATGAAAACGATTTCCGGAAAAGTCCTCCCCTTGTATTTACCTGTTTTCAAAGGTGTCCAAACCATAATTACCTCATTTTTAAAAGTTGTCAGAAATGACCTTTACGCTTTGGCTTGCGGTTTTCCCCCTACCTGCCGTGGCAGGAGCCCCTGTTATAAATTGCATTCCCCCCACGAAAGATGCACATCTCGCGAGATTGTCCTGGAGGCACTTATCCCCTCTTCCGGCGGAGGATTAGTTCGCCGCCTTCCCCACTTCCGCGAGTGGTTTTAATGAGCTACTTGCCGCCGCCCTCGCTCTGCGGCTCTCGCGTCTCATGGGCTCGGTATTCAGTTGTAAAGGAGCTCCTGACGGGAAGATACCCATCAGTCAAGGGTTCTCTGCCTGAGTTTGCCTGTAGACGCACCAACGCGCTCGGACGGATTACGTGCCGTGGCAACATCATCGATGCGATGGGGAGGGTAACTGGGTCGGTAAGACTAGAAAGGTAAGTGAATCAGTTTCGTATCTATGCTCAACATAATCAGTGCCTCACAGATTGTCAAGGCCTTTCCCGCATTTCGGGGACACGATTTTTCAAGCAAGCGCTTCAGTCATTCAGGTCAGCGTTCCCCTACATCTCAGGGAATGACCGATTTGACCGAGATGACAGGTTCATTCTGACAATTCTGACAATTTACGCGCTTAAGGATAACTAAGCATCCTGAGCTTGGAAACCCTGATGGTCAGGGTGTATAATCGGCTGCCCGATATAATACTCTTTCGAGGTGAATCAAATGTGGAGGATGTCCTTGAATGGGTGATGCCCTACGTGAGCGTCTCCCTGATACTTCGTCAAGGACTCAATTGCTAATCGCAAACGCCAGACCTTGGTCCTCGAGACTTATCACAAAATAATCCCTTAAACCAATACGGTGTGGCCTTAGCCCAGGGAGTGTTTTCATAACGCGCGTGTAACAAGACAAAAGCCCTTTTTGAATACTCTCCATGCGAACCATCACGATCACAGCCATATCGCGTTGTCCTTACGGCCCGATGAAGGTTAGCTGCACGCTCATTTTGTTCCTCGGAACTTACTGCTGGCCCTTCTTCCATTTCCCTTTTGATAACCGCTTCGCTTAGATATTTGGGCCCTGAAGGGATGCTCATCAAGGCTTCGATCTCAGTGCGGTCGATCATAGTCATGTATGGATGCTGGGCAAGCAATTTTCTCTGATTATCAAGATACGGACCCAATTCGTCGCTAACAGCTTGATCTTTCTTCTTGTCTTGATCCACTTCCGTGTCGTCTACGATGGGTCGGTCGGCTGGCCGGATGCCAGTATGAAATGAGAGTATTTCATTATTTAAGGGCTCGATCTTCATGGCCTCAAAGATTCGTTTCTGGAACATCTCATCATTGAAGCGACACCACCAGTTGTTGTCGTTGTGATTGTATATGTCGATGGCGTCAAGAGCCGGTCCTTTTTCTTCTCCTCTTGCGTTCAGATTTTCTGCATATTCCAGATATACGGCCGGACGAAATCGCGGCATCTTCAAAAGGAACGTAACATATTTGTCTCTGCGGTGACCCGCAACGCTTTCAAGTATTTGTTCTCGTATCGCAGGGTTCAGTTTTCCTGCCAATGCCGCATACCTGTCAATCTGCTCGTTGTCATAATTCAGAAGAATCGCCCTCGTAAACAATGTACGTGAGATCAGGGCCCTGTTCGCCTGTTTGACGCGCTCATCGACTGCAATCGAATGAAGCGTTCGACACGGCAACAGGTTCAACATTTCCCGCCACACGACTTCCTCATCCCCATAATTTCGGAAATAATCATATTGTACTACTGCGGCACTGATCGCTTCATCAAGGTCAGTCGCGAGCAGGCTTCGCCACTTAGTAAACCCGTTTCGAAATTGTTTCTGAATAATGTCTAGGAAAGATCTGGCATGCTCGAACTGGCCGGTATAGATAAGCCATCGCATCGTTTTATCCATGACTGATTTGAAATCGTCTCTGTGATAGTAATGCTGATAGCCTCTCACTTCGGGGAAATAGTTCAAGCCCCGATAATCCCAGTGTGCAGAAACAAGAGCAAAGGCACTGTCTATCTCGCCTCTTCCCAAGCGAAGACGTATGGCATTTGTCCACAGGTCAAAGAGCCATAATCGATATTCGGGAGTTTCCGTTTTCCAGGAGCGGTCAAGATATGGTTCCGTAGCCGCCAGGATGTCCTGCACCATTTCGTCTTGTGGATGCACGCGCCGAATGGCAACCTGCAGCCATACTCCATCGTTTGTGCTTTTCCATTTTTCCAGTGCATGAAGGACAATGTTCCTGTTCTGCTCCCAATAAGAATCATCTGTCTTGTGTAGAGCCCATAGCCAGTCGTAATCAAAGACATTGTATGCCCAACTAGTCTGCATCCAGTCGATGAGAGGATATTTCGGTGCCAAGGTCTTCACGGCCTGCATCCTCGCCCCCCCCGGATTATCATCAGAAAGCCACCAGTCCACGGCTTTCGAATCCGGAGCATAAAAGGGGAAATACATATTAAACTGCTCCATGGCATTCTTTTGCTCTTTGAATGCTTGTTCTGGCCGCAGCACGTTCTCTGTATCCGTTTGAACAATCTTCTGGAGCCATCTTAAATGTTCCATTGCGAGTTCCGGAGTAAGATCCAAATTAAAGGATCGTGCATTGCTCATGATTACGAAGCGATAGTCCTTCGCAATGTCGTGGACTTCACGGAGTGAAGGGTTAGACAGTATTCTCCCGATTTTATGATAAGCGTCCTCAGCACGGTTAAGATAGGCAAGGGTCCGAACAACCATGTAGGCAGCCACTGCTCGCTGCGGTGCTCCGACTATTTTTTCGGCTCGTTCATAATTTTCAAGTGCTGCCTGGTAGTTGCCGCGATAAAAATGCCAGCTTCCAAGCTGATAGAGAAAATCACACCCTGCTCGACGTGGAAGTGATTTTCCTATTGGTCGAACAGGCGGGTTGTCGGAATCCGATTTTTTTTCGCACGCTAATAATACTCGGTCTTGGTTCGCTGCCCATGTTTTTAAATAAGGTGAATTCTTGCCCAGCTGCTTCTGAATCTCTCGCAATGTCGATAACGCATTCTTATAGTTACAGTCTCTCCAAGTTGTCCTGGAATCTACTCGCGGTGAATAGCCGGGTATCTTCAAATCAAGAAGCATCTTTGACCAGACAAGTGCATCGCCCGGTGGCTTAATGTAATCCTTGTCAGCATAAAGCGATTCCGACATCAACCGTGGGCGAGGAACATCGCTGCCTGACGCAATGCAATTATCTACTGCGACAAAAGTGGACAGCATGGCAATGATGAGGATAATTCTTTCCACAGGAAGTCTCCCGCCATTTGAGCGTTAAATGTAAAATTGTTGTTTGCTTTTTCAACGTCAGCGATAGGCCAAATCACAAATTCCTTCCGAAAAAGTAACATTACAGATCTACGTCTCGCAATAAAGACTTTATGCACATAGTATCTTATTGGAGTGTCAAGGTGTGCGCTCATTGACGCCAGTCTTTACACAGACCTTCTTCTACCTTCCTTTTATAATCTACACAGACAGGCCCGCAACATGATCTTTGATAGTCTTCGCACATCTTATCTTTCATTCCCAGTGCCTCGTATGCACGCGCTCTGTCTCCGTAAAACCTTGAAT
>CAZURN010000154.1:0-8142 GCA_964623165.1 uncultured Syntrophobacteraceae bacterium | reverse complement strand
CCTCCTCTACTTTCCTCGATCAGTGTTTAGAGACCAGGTCCAAACCTTTCTCCTTCGACGACGTGATCACCTCCTTAATGAAAGTTCAACACAAGAACAATGTCCCATATCCACACCCGACAACCCCGTCAATCGACTCTCCCGCTCAACCCTTACCGCCCGCAGGGGACATGGGGGCATCATGGCGAGCCTACCGGATACCCAAATCGCCATACCCCGGTCAATGCAACGCAAATCAGTTCTTTATTTCACAATTTGGGATACAGGATACCCCTTCCGCCACAATGCCTGTGCCATGAAGCGGGGCCACAGGGTCACGGTGCGACAAAGGGACTTCCCACCCTACTACTGAATTTCTATGACACTTTTACTGAAAAGTATAGTCTTTTTTCAACGGATGATGGCTGTTCGGTGACTTTTCCGGGTGGATGACGGTGTGACTGAATTCTACAGATCTGTGCGGGTTGGTACAAAGTTCCTTGGCCAATCCATCTCGGGTGGACCGTCGGCACCCGAAGGTCCAGGTCTTCCATGGACTCAGGAATTCTGCTTCCCGCGGATCAGCGCTGGGGTCTCGTTGTCGATCTCCTTTCGGCTTTGAAGGGCGACGACCGAGGCCAACACGAGTCCCCCCCCGAGCATCTGCAGAGGCTGGAGACTCTCCCCAAGGAAAATGTAGGAGATGAACCCGGCCATGATGGGTTCCAGTGTGGCCGTGACACTCGCCCGAGTCGAGCGGATGAGATTGATCCCTTCGAGGTAGAGGCCGAAGGGCACGGCGGTTCCGAGGACGGAGATATAGAGAATCCATCCCCACTGGACCAAGCTGTAACTGCGCACAAACGCGTGGAAGGGGGTGAGTGCGATGTTCCAGAAAATGGCTGCATAGAGCAGGGCATGGAAGAGGACCGTCCAGGGGGCATAACGTCGCATGCCCCGTTCCCCGTGTATGGCGTACCAGGCGAATGCGATGGCAGAAGCAATGCCTGCGAGAATCCCCTCGAGATTCATGGACAGCAGGTCCAGGTTGTAGGCCCCCACAGCCAGGTAACACCCAAAGGTCGATGTGGCCACGGCAATTGCCGTGAGCTGTGTCAGTCTCTCACGGAGGACCACAAGGGAGTATAGGGCGATGAACACTGGAGCCAGGTATTCCAAGAGAATTGCCACGGCGACGTGGATCTTGCTGATGGCATAGAAGTACGTGAACTGCACCATGGCCATCCCACAGACTCCCAGACCCATGAAATAGGGAACATCCCGTCTGGCGACCAAGATGCGCTTGGGGTTGCGGAAGAGAAACCAGGCAAGGATGCAAAGGCATGCGAGAGTGACGCGGATCTGAACGAGCTCATAAGGGGTGACGCCGCCCTGAAAGAGGAACTTGCCCGACGAGCCGGAAACGGCCCAGAGAGTGGCGGCGGCGGCGACATAGACATAGCCTTTCCTTGGCACGGCCTTGGAGGAGACTCCTGAAACCCCGACACCGGCCTGCTCTCCGCCGGTGCCGACAGAAGGCTCCTGGTTCGGCCCATTGGGCTGGTCGGAGAAACCATGGGTCATGGCCTGTTGCTCTCCTCGAGAAGACGGGTCACGTTCCCATGGAGGAGGGCCTCTTTCTCAATTTCGCTCAGGGGGAGCATCTGGATCTTTCTTGCTTCCGAACGTGGATCTCCAAACGGAAAATCAGACCCGAACATGATCCGTTCGGTTCCGTACCGACGGAGATAGTCCTGCACGATGCCTGAGGGCACGAGGGAGGTATCCGTATAGATATTGGGCAGTTCCCAGGTGCGGTGGCGGCAGAATGCCTCATAACCGCCGTTGAGGAGACCGCAGTGTGGGATGATCACCTTTACACCCGGAGCCAGTTCATGGATGAATTTCAGGGTGAAGCTCAGTTCCTCCTCAAGGGTCACCGGCAAGTTTCTGCGGTGTATTTCCTCAATGGCTAGAGTGCACTTGGGGTCCTCATAGTTATAGTGGGGTTCGTCGCCATGACGGTGCCACTTGATTCCCTTGTGTGCGTAGGAGAGTTGTTCGACGGCAAAGTCGTTCCAGATGAAAAAGAAAGGAAACACCTCGAAGTCCGGCTGGTACAGTTCGGTCAGGTAGCTATTTGCCCGTCGGCGTCTCTCCTGCCATTCAGGTGTGTCTTGAAAGCCAAAATCGTAGCGGTCATAGATTTCAAGGACGGGTGGGAACATGACGGCCCCAGAGATGCCGCCTCCTCGCGCATATTCCAAGTAGTCTTCGATGCTCTGCGAAGGGAACGTGTCCTGAATACCGCAGTGAGCGTGGGCGTCTATGATCCGATGGCGCATGGGTTCACTCCGTTCAAACATCCGTTCATGCCGATCCAATGCCATTTCGTGTCGTTTCCTTGATCCGATACATGGCCGCGTCCACCATGTTCAAAAGGGTGACCTTATCTGCGGCATCGTTCGGGTATGTTGCGACTCCATAAGACGCTGTGATGTGAAGGTTCAGCCCCTCCTCGGACAAGAACGGGTGTGAATTGACCCCGTCGCGGAGAGACTCCGCGAATGCCATGGCCTTTTCCTTTCCGGCCCGCGGCATGAGGACGATGAATTCATCGCCTCCATAGCGGACAGGGACATCACCCGGACGTGTCAACTCCTTGAGGAGGAGGCCCACTTCCCTGAGAGTCTTGCTTCCGGCCATATGCCCGTGCCTGTCGTTCACTTTCTTGAAGTGGTCCAGATCAAAGAAAATCAGGGAGACTTCATGGCCCTCCGCATCGGCGGACTTCAATTCTCTGTCCAAGGCGTCATAAAGATAACGGATATTATAAAGGGAGGTATGGTCATCGGTAATGACGAGTCGTTGAACCCTCTCGAAAAGCGCGGCATTGTCAATGGCGATGGCGGCGTATTCGGCGATGGTTTCCAGGGAATGCATGTCCAGGTCGGAGAAAGTATCCACTTCCATGCGGTTGATGAGTTCGATGACCCCGAGGACTTTTCCCTTGTTCTTGAGAGGGACCGCAATGATGGAGTGAGTGGTGAAACTGCACAGTTCATCGAATCGGCCGCAGAACCGGCGATCATTCTGCGCATCCTGGACCAGCAGACTTTCACCAGTTTGTGCCACCCATCCGGCAATCCCTTCCCCCACGTTCAGGGTCTTTCCCATGAGCACGTCAGCCCCCTCACCCACGATGATTTCGAAACGCAGGCAAAGCTTGTCTGGCTCCATGAGGAGCAGAGACCAGTTGCGCGGCTTAAGGAGTTCTTTGACTTTTTCCATGACGATCTGCAGGACTTGAGAAAGGTCGAGGGTTGATGTGAGAGTTCTGGCCAAGTCCGCATAGATGGTGTGCTCAAGTTTGAGCCGTTCAAAATCACTTTGAGGGGGCGACATGGCATGCCTCCAGGAAGAGAGGAACAAGGTCCGACGGGAGCACTGCTCTCGTTGGGTATATTAGGCTATCCGGGAAAACTGTCAACGAAGGACAGAGGGGAACGGGAGGCGCGTTGTCTTGCGGGGAGTGAACTGAAGGAAGGGAAATGAGAACATGAAATCATTGGATGAGCTTCCTGTAAAGGGCCATGGTGAGATGGTCGGGCTCGCAGTTGATTTCATCCCTCAAGGACTTGCGAAGATTCTCGAAGACTCTGATGGCCGCGTTGCGCATGCCCCGGTTGGAATAGAGGGTCATGAGTCGCTGACACGCCCGCTCTGCCAGTGGATCCAGTTCGAGGATCTTCCCGTAATGGGCAATGGCGCTCCTGGAATCTCCAAGGTTTTCGGAGAACTCTCCAGCGCGAAAAAGGAGTGAGAGGCGCTTTTCATGCAATTCGTGCCTTCTGGTATCCACCCACGGCACGTACTGATCATCGGGCAAGAACTCCCCCGAAATTAAGTCCAGGGCCTTCTTGAAGCAGGACATGGCACCCTCTGCGTCACCAGCCCGTTGACGGACCTCCCCCCGTGCACACAGGGATTCGAATTCGTCCGTGTCCACTTGACAAAGATCCGGATCCAGGGACAGAAGATTCCCGTGTACGTGGATGTAAGAGGAACCGTACAGCCTGTCCAGGGATGGTTCCAGGATCTTCCGCAGCCGGTGAAGGGTGACCTTGAGGGACGTCTCGCCAGAAATCGCGTCACTCTGAGGCCAAAGGTCTTCCACGATGTACTCCCGCGGAACCCTGCGGCAACGGCGGGCAACAATGGCCTTTAGAAGCTCTTTGGGTCTCTTCCCCTTCCACTGGCTTTCCTCGATGGGGATTCCTCCCCGCAGCACGCGAAAGCCCCCCAGTGTCTCGATGCGCAGCGACGGCACGCTCAATCGGTAGAAAGACTTGAGGGGCTCCCTATCTCCATTGGCACCATGGCCTGCTCCATGCCCAGCAATGGTCTCATGACTCAGCAGGTCGACCTCCGAGAGGAGTTCCAGCAGCCTGTGACGAACGGGCGACTGGGTCTCCTCTTCAATGGCCTCGAGAAGCTTGGCCCGGAGGGAAAGGCAAGCCCCCGAAAGCCGTCGATCCCGCTCCCGCAGGTCCTGAATTCTCATGTTCTCCGCATTTCGCAGCCTGGCGGCGATGCGGCACGAAATTGCGTATCCCACCGAAGGAAACCGCTCCACCGTCTCCGCGAAGGCTTCACGATTCATGGCAAGCAGCTGTGAATCGGTTCGGGCCCGAATGCTGGCGGTTCTCAGTCCCTCCGGCAGCATGAAAGCGATTTCCCCAATGTAGTCCCCTGGACCGATGAGATTCAGAAGACGTTCGGTGGGGGTCCCCATGGCCTTGACCGCCTCGAGTTGGCCGGCCAAGACAATGTAAAAGCAGTCGGCGGGATCGCCTTCATTGAACAGCACCTGATGGGGAGCCAGGTCGAGCGGTTGCAGGACTTTGAGCAGGAAAGCCCTCGCCTTCTTTGCCAGAGGGGTGAAAAGGGGAATCTCCTCAATGACGGATTCGTTCATGGAGTTGGCCCTGGTCGATGGTCAAAAAGGTTTTTCGCCTTTTGTCACGGAGAGGAGAGCTCGTCTTCGGGCAGACACTATCGGTGGAATCTGGCTAAGGAACCTCACCGTCTTGCCCCGATACGCGTCGATCTTCCCTAAGCGGTTGCTTGAGCATTTTCCAAGGGGGAAGGATTCGCCGAAACGTGATGCGGCAAATCGACGGGAAGACGATGGCTTCTCCATCCGTATAGGTTGAAAGGGCTTTTGCTGTCAAGATGGTTCCACGCTCCCGGGGTGGCTTCGTTTCCCGGGAGGGATTATTGGTGACTGGAATTCGGATCGATGCCCTTGCAGTTCCGCAGTCACGGGAATCCAGTGCAGCAGATCCCCTTGCAGGTCCTGTTCGGTTGTGCTAGCTAAGTTCGCGGCCGTTCGTTCAGACACATGCCATCAAGATTGGCGTGTCCATTCCAAGTTCGATGGCGGCGGAAGTCGGCAGCCGAAGGTGCTCGCTTCAAACCATCTCTCGCAGGGTCAATGGCGTTCGGATGAGTTTCATGCACAATTCGCTCTGGTGTGGGCCCCTTTCACCCTGAGATGAATGCCCGAACCGCCTGGTTCCCTTCGAGGCCCCGGGGGCAAAGAAGAAGAGGCCTGTCTCCCCTGCAGAAATTCACGGAGGAGTTTCCATGAAGTCCTGTGAACCCCTATGGAGAAAAGTGGCTTGGGGTATGACTGCCCTGCTTCTCACAGTCTTTTCCTGCCTCTCAGGTTGCGGTCGACGTGCTGAGTACGTGGCCCCGCCCCCTATGGAGGTTACGGTCAGTAAGCCCCTCCGGCAGGAGGTGACCGATTATGCGGAATTCACCGGGATTATGGATGCCGTCGAATCGGTGGAAATCAGGGCGCGAGTGGAAGGCTATCTGGAAAGCATCCGCTTTCAGCCGGGCAGCAGAGTCAAAAGTGGACAACTCCTGTTTGTGATCGATCCGCGGCCTTTTCAGGCGAAGGTCGATGAAGCGAACGCGGATTTGGCTCGAAGACAGGCCGAACTCAAACAGGCGGAGGCGACCTTCAGGAGGAAGGAAGCTGCGTTCAAGGCCAATGCAGTGAGCGAGTTGGACATCATCCAGGCGAGGGCAGATCACGATGTGTCCAAGGCTGCGGTGCAAGCCGCCCTTGCCAATGTGGAGACAGCGGAGCTGAATCTTTCCTACACTCGGATCCATGCGCCCATCAACGGGCGCATCAGTCGTAACCTTGTGGATGTAGGCAACCTTGTCGGAGCGGCGGACCGCACACTTCTGGCCACCATTGTGAATGATGATCCCATCTATGCCTATTTTAGCGTGAGTGAGCGGGACCTGCTCTATTACAGGCAACGCCACGGGGGCCAACTATCGCCCACCAGCGTGGAGGGCAAGACACCCGTCTTCCTCGGACTGTCGGATCAGAGGGACTATCCCTTCGAGGGGCGCATCGATTACGTGGACAACCGTCTCGACACCTCCACCGGGACCATTCGGGTCCGGGGCGTTTTCCCCAACGGAGATCGCCGCCTTCTCGCCGGATTGTTCGCCAGATTGCGGGTGCCGGTGGGGAACCGTGAAAATGCCCTGCTGGTGCCTGAGACGGCGATTGGATCGGATCAGCGTGGAGATTTCCTCCTGGCGGTCAACGAAAAGAACATCGTGGAATACCGCCCGGTGACGGTGGGCGCTCAGATCAAGGACTTGCGGGTCATCGAGTCTGGAATCTCCCCCGAGGACCGTCTGATTGTGGTCGGACTTCAACGGGCCCGGCCAGGACTGCCGGTGGTGCCGGTGGAGGCACCCCAGCCTGGGACGGGATCTGTTGGGCCAGACGGCAGTCGGGTTCCGTGACGTCCAAGGCTCCCGGGGGGTGCCCATGGTTCCTTCACCCTGGCGACTGCGGGAGGCTCGGTGCAACGCCAGAAGACGGGGTGAGCGTCTTCTCTTCAATCTCCGGTCAGGCCAATCCCATGAGGTAGACTGACGTGATCAGCCAATTCTTCATCGATCGCCCCATCTTCGCCAGCGTCATTTCCATCATCATCGTGATCACGGGACTGGTGACCTTCCGGACGCTCCCGATTTCCCAGTATCCGGACATCCTCCCTCCCACCGTCACCGTCAACGCCTCCTATCCGGGGGCCAACGCCACGGTGCTGGCGGATACCGTGGCTCAGTCCATCGAGGAGCAGGTGAACGGGGTTGAGGGGATGCTTTACATGTCGAGCACCTGTTCGAGCAACGGCCAGTATCAGCTGACTGTCACCTTCGAAACGGGCACGGACCTTGACATGGCGGCGATTCGAGTACAGAACCGGGTCGCCGTGGCGGAACCCGCCCTCCCGGAGGATGTCCGAAGACTGGGGGTCACCACGCGGAAACAATCGTCCAATATTGTCCTCTTCGTGATGCTCACTTCAACCAACGCGCAGGCGGATGAACTGTTCCTGAGCAACTACGCCACGTTGCGGATCCAGGATGAGCTTGCGCGGTTGGAGGGCGTCGGCAACGTTCTCGTTTTCGGCGCAGGCAACTACAGCATGCGGCTGTGGTTGGACCCGGGGAAACTCAAGGCCCGTGGGCTCACCACCAACGATGTGGTCACAGCCATCAGGGAACAGAATATCCAGGTCGCAGCGGGCCAGATCGGTCAACCGCCCGTTCCCAATGACCAGAACTTCCAGTTTGCCATCAACACCCTGGGTCGCTTGAAGGACGTGAGGCAGTTTGAGGAGATCATCCTCAAGACCGGGGAAGGAGGCCGTGTCACCCGGGTGCGGGATGTGGCCCGCGTGGAACTGGGGGCGGAATCCTACGATGTTTCCAGCCGTTTCAACGGAAAGCCAGCAGCCGCCTTGGCAGTCTTTCAGAGGCCGGGATCCAACGGGCTCATGGTGGCTGCGAGGGTCCATGCAAAAATGGCCGAGCTGGCAAAGGCATTCCCCGAGGGTCTTGAACACCATATCCCCTTTGATACCAGCCGTTTTGTCGGCACGGCCATCTGGGAAGTCATTGAGACCTTGCTCATTGCCTCAGCCCTGGTCTTCCTGGTTATTTTCGTATTTCTCCAGGACTGGCGGGCGTCCCTTATACCCGGGGTGGCCATTCCAGTCTCCCTCATCGGGACCTTCACCGTGATGGGTTTCCTGGGAATCAGCATCAACATGATTT
>CAZURN010000153.1:0-8173 GCA_964623165.1 uncultured Syntrophobacteraceae bacterium | reverse complement strand
TTTTCTGTGCGTCATCTCGCCCATCCTTTTTTTGACTTTGCCCGTTCAACTGATTCTAGTATAGAGGATTACAGTTTCTGAGTCCACAACTCCTTCAAATCATCGGGAGAAAGAATCCATGCGTATCTATATTTCCGGTTCGTTGGCTTACGATCGCATCATGGACTTTCCGGGCCATTTTGCCGACCATATACTCCCTGACAAGATCCATGTCCTGAATGTGTGTTTCAACATCAACGGCTTGGTGGAGAAGTTCGGGGGCACGGCTGGAAACATCGCTTACACCCTGGCACTGCTGGGAGAGAAGCCTTTCATCGTGGCGGCTGCCGGCGATGACTTCGAAACCTACGAACGCTGGCTTGCGCAGAACCACCTCTCATCCCGATGGATCAAACGCATCAGCGGCGTCCTCACAGCGGGTGCATACATCACGACGGATCTGGATGACAACCAGATCACGGCGTTCAATCCCGGAGCGATGGCTTACCAGGCGGACCTGCCCCCGCTTGATGGAAGCAAAAATGATGCCGTGGCCTTCATTGCTCCAGGAAACAAGACTGACATGATGACTTTTGCAAAGAAAGCACGGGAGAACAAGGTGCCGTTTTTCTTCGATCCCGGTCAGAGTCTCAATATCTGGAAGGGCGACGAGTTGCGAAAAGCCGTGTCTGGTGCCCTTTGTTTCATTTCAAATGACTACGAGCTTTCCCTCTTCCTCCAGATGACCGGCTGGACCCGGGAAACCCTCCACAAGCACGTGGAACAGGTCATCACCACCCGAGGCCCCGAAGGAAGCATCGTGGATTCGGGAAGGGAGCGTATTCTCGTGCCTGCCGTCCCCGTTCACAAGGTGGTGGACCCCACGGGAGCTGGTGACGCCTTCCGCGCAGGACTGCTCATGGGCTGGTCCATGGGCATGTCCTGGGACACAGCTTGCCAGATGGGCTCAGTGGCGGCCGCTTATGCCATAGAGCACTACGGGACCCAGGAACACTATCTCGCATGGGACGGCTTTTGTCGTCGCTATGAAGCCCATTATGGCCCTCTTGCCTGCAAGTCCGTATGAGATTCGGCCCCTTTCACTGCATGAGCAACTGTTGCTCGCGCAATCGCTTGATGTGATCGCGCAAGGCGGCGGCCCTCTCGAATTCCAGCTGAGCGGCCGCCTCTTTCATTGCCTTTTCGTAAAACCGGATTTCCTCATCGGGTGACTGAACGGCCCCATCACTTCCAAATGGCTTCCTGGGCTCCACAGCGAATTCCACCCGAGGTGGGGCATCCCGTTCCCTGTATTCCGCCAGAATGTCCGAAATTTCCTTTTTTACCGTCTGAGGAGTGATGTCGAACTCCTCATTGTACTGCAACTGGATGGCTCGGCGCCGATTGGTCTCCTCAATCGCCCTGCGCATGGAATCGGTGATGCGGTTGGCATAGAGTATCACCATCCCGTCCACGTTGCGGGCTGCCCTACCCGCAGTCTGGATGAGTGATCGCTCCGACCTGAGGAACCCTTCGTTGTCCGCGTCCAGGACGGCCACCAAGGAGACCTCTGGAATGTCGAGGCCCTCCCGGAGCAGGTTGATCCCCACCAGGACGTCGTATTCACCCAAGCGCAAATCCCTTACCAGTTCGATGCGCTGAAGCGTATCGATGTCCGAGTGCATGTATCTCACTCGAATGCCGAGGTCCGCCAGGTATTCCGTGAGGTCTTCCGACATGCGCTTGGTGAGTGTGGTCACGAGCGTCCGCCGTCCCGCTGCCACCTGCTTTCGAATTTCACCGATGAGGTTGTCCACCTGGAAATCGGCGGGACGCACCTCGATAAGAGGGTCCATAAGTCCGGTCGGACGAATGATCTGCTCCACGATGCTGCCTTGAGTCCGCGACAACTCATAGGGGCCCGGTGTGGCGGACACGTAGATGACCTGATTGATCCTCGCCTGGATCTCCTCGAAGCACAGGGGCCGGTTGTCCACCGCAGAAGGGAGCCTGAACCCATAGCGCACCAGGGTTTCCTTTCTGGATCGATCACCCCGGTACATGCCCTGAAGCTGGGGGATGGTGATGTGGCTCTCGTCGATGAACAGAAGCCAGTCCGAAGGAAAATAAGAAATCAGGGTTGCGGGAGGTTCACCGGCCTTCCTGCCGTCAAGATGCCTCGAGTAGTTCTCAATTCCGCTGCAGTAGCCGAGCTCCATGAGCATCTCCAAGTCGAAACGGGTTCTCTCCTCGATGCGTTGGGCTTCCACGAGTTTGCCTTCACGATGGAACGCGTCTACGGTTTCGGATAGTTCGTGCCGGATCGCCTTCACAGCCCGCTCGAGATTGTCCCGACTTGTGACGTAATGAGTTCCGGGGTAGACAGCCACTTGGGCCACGGTGCGAATCGCCTTTCCTGTCAAAGGATCGACTTCCTTGATGGCATCCACTTCGTCCCCGAAGAACTCCACACGGATGGCCCGATCCTCCTCGTAAGCGGGGAATATCTCGAGAACATCTCCCCTGACCCGAAAGGTTCCCCGATGGAAGTCAATGTCGTTGCGCTCATACTGGATCTCCACCAATTTGCGCAGCACCTGTTCACGGGTGACCTCCATGCCGGTCTTCAATTGCAGCAGCATCGATCGGTAGGACTCAGGAGAGCCCAAGCCGTAAATGCAGGACACGCTGGCCACGATGATGACGTCCTTTCGGTCCAACAGGGACCGGGTGGCCGAATGGCGCATCTTGTCTATGGTTTCGTTGATGGACGCGTCCTTGGCGATGTACGTGTCGGTCTGAGGGACGTAGGCTTCGGGCTGGTAATAGTCGTAGTAGGAAACGAAGTATTCCACCGCGTTATTCGGGAAGAACGCTTTGAACTCCCCGTAGAGCTGGGCCGCGAGGGTTTTGTTGGGAGCGATGACAAGGCTCGGCTTTTGAACCCTGGCGATGACCTGAGCCATGGTGTAAGTCTTGCCTGAACCGGTGACTCCAAGGAGCGTCTGTTCTTTGACACCAGCGAGCACGCTCTTGGCGAGGGCCTCGATGGCCTCGGGCTGATCCCCTGTGGGGCCGAATTCACTGGAAAGAACAAAAGCGTTCATGAGCTGGGAAATTCCCTGAATGTGGCAGCCATTTCGACACCATCCGGCACATTGCACCCTGTGGCCTGCAATCCCTCAGTGCAAGTCCGGATGAAACGGCATCCCAATTATAGCAGTCCCCCGGCGAAAGCCCGTGGCCAGGCAGGTTCTCTGGACGCCGCCTTCCCCCGGCAGACGGGATGAAAAAATATCATTTCATCGGGAACGCAATTCAACAATAGCAGCCTGACTCCTCTCCGGCAACTCGGCGTTACCGTCACAATTGACTGGATGGATTTCAAGATCGTTATTCGAGTGTCGTGTTTCGTGGTTCAAACGCGTATCTTGTGATACAAGGAGGTGCAACATCTTGGTGCAAGGCCGATTTGAAATCCGGCAGGTTTGGGGCAGGCGGGCTGCATGCATACGATCCGACAGCAGATTATCGATTTGTTGGCCGAAGGGGAGAGAGGCGCCAGGGAGATCTCTCAGATGCTCCGGATTCGCGAAAGAGAGGTATACGATCATCTCGAGCACATCGAACGTTCTGTGGCGTCTCGAAAAGGCAGATTCATTGTGACTCCAGCCCGTTGCCTGGAGTGCTCCTATCTCTTTGAAAACAGGAGGCGCTTGACCAAGCCAGGGCGTTGTCCCCGCTGCAAAGGGGAACATGTGGCTGATCCGAGGTACAGGGTGCTGCGAACGGGGAGAAACCAAGAGGAGTCATGAGCAGGGTCATCTCGCGCATTTGTGACATTCGCTATGAAGGTGCGAGGTCCAGGGTTCTTGAGATCCTGGAGTCCCTGGACCATGGGATGATCCAGAAGGGGGCTCGGGTTCTCATCAAACCTAACCTGCTCGCCCCTGCATCGCCCGAAAAGGCCATGGTGACCCACCCGGCAGTGGTCAGAGCAGTGGCAGAATACGTGCTTCAAAGAGGAGGGAGGGTGCGGATCTCCGACAGTCCCGCCATGGGATCCCTGAAGAGAGTGGTGAGGGAGAGCGGGATCGAAGCGGTGCTGGAGGGTCTTGACGTGGAGTTCAGGGAGTTCAAGACCTCCGTCCCCGTGGACGTGGGGGCGCCCTTTCACAAAATAGAAATCGCCCGGGCGGCCATGGAGGCCGATGTCTTCATCAACCTTCCCAAGTTGAAAACGCACACCCAAATGTTCCTCACCCTGGGTGTCAAGAACCTGTTCGGTTGTGTCGTGGGCTTTCGCAAACCCCAGTGGCATCTTCGAGTCGGGGTCGACCGCGAAATGTTCGGGGTGCTGCTCTATCGGATTCACACCGCCATCAGACCGGCCATAACGATTCTGGACGGAGTCCTCGCCATGGAGGGACAGGGGCCGGGCAGGGGAGGAACACCCAGGAAGGTCGGAGTCCTGATGGGAAGCCGGGATGCTGTCGCCATCGACGCGACCGTCTGCACGATGCTTGGAGTGGACTCAGGGCGGCTTTTCACCAATCAAGCGGCCATGAACGCGGGAGAGATGCCGAACTCCATTGATGTGGAGGGCGAGTTGCCGTTCATCTCCGGGTTTGTATTTCCCCAGATCACCCCGTTGGTTTTCGGACCCAAGGGGGCAAGAAAGTATCTCCGCAAGTACCTCATTCAAAGGCCCGTGGCCATGGAATCCCTATGCAGGACCTGCGGCGAATGCTGGCGCTATTGCCCTGCCGGCGCCATTTTTCAGGAAAACAAGAAGTTGCGGTTTGACTACGACAAGTGCATCCGCTGTTACTGCTGCCTCGAAGTTTGTCCCCACGGTGCCCTCACGGCGCAGGAACCAACCCTGGGAAAGCTCTTCAACAAGTTCATCAGGATCACGTCATAGAACTTCATTCCCCCTCTCTTTGCGGTGGGTCGGAGAGTACGAGGCCGGCGGGGAGGGTTTCACCGAAGATCCACTCTCGTTCCTGGTACAAGAGAGTGGTGTCGGGGTTGGTGATCACCTGGACGAAACGGGATCCCTTGGGCAGAGTCTCGAGCCAGTGGATGAGACTGTCTCTCTGGTCAGTTTTCAGGTCTCGTTCACGGTCGCCCGTGACTCGCCCCAGCTGAACCAGCGTGTTCGCCATGGCTTCACTCGGTTCCGTGTTGAGGGAGAGGAGCACCTGAATCCATGCCCAGGCCACATTTCCCGGGATGACCTGGTCAAGAGGTCCATGGAAAGGAATTCTGGCTCCAAGTCTGCTTAGGGCCCATAGATCCTGGGGTTTGGGCTTTCCTTTCTGGATCTTTCCCAGCAGGGTCTGGCCCAGTTCGACCTTGTTCTTGGCTGGAAGGCGCTCCATGCTGGCGAGCGTCATCCAGATCTCCACCTCCTCCTGAGTGCTCATGGCCCTGGTGAGTTGCTTGGCAGGCCTCTTCTTCTTTCTCTCTGAGCCCAGAAGCAGTGGAGACATCTGCTGGAAAAGGTGCATCTGCTGGCCAGCGGTGAGCCCGCCAGCGGTACGCCGCCATAGGATCCACCATTCCATTCGTCCCTGAGGCTGCCTGGGGAAAACCAAACCCGCAGGAAAGATCTTCCACAGTTCCTTCATCCGCCAGGAGTCGATGGGATCTCCGAAGCCAGGGCGGAGACAGAAACCAAGGAGGTTGAGCCATCTCGCCTCGTGCTGAGGGGAAAGGGATGCACCCTGGCGGGAATCGATGAGGGTATCCGCGAGTTTGCGGATGGCGAGGAGCGGCCACTTTTCCTTCCCCATTTCGAAGGCGGCCGTCAGGCGCTTCATGAGCTTCTCTGGCGGGATCTTCTGAACCGGGTCCTTGCTTTGGAACACCGCCGCCACGATTTCACGGGCTTGTTCTATGACATTGGCGTCAAGGGTTTCCTCCGGGTGGCCTGGAACCTCCTCCTGAGGCTCCCCTTCCTGGCGGACGTCGAACTGAAGCTGCCACCGGTGTGGGCTGTGGAGTGAGTGGCACCATAGCTCCAAGGTCCCGACCTCGGTGAGGCGCGTCGCCAGTTGAACCGGGAGGGTCCTGGCAGTGCCTTTCTTGCCATATCGAAGCACGGTTCGGATGGGAGGCAGTGTCGTCACCTCGGATTCAGGCAGGCAAACCACATCGCCTAGGGCATCCCCGAGCTTGGTGCTGGAGCTGAACAACTTGAACACGACAGGTTGATTGGTCAACACCTGGAAGGCCGGCCGAGAGAGTTCGCCTTGGAATCCCTCCTCCGATCCCCGGGGTACGACACAAACGGCCACCTGTTCCCCCTCTTCCAGGGTCACCTCACTCTCTCCGCCCACTTCCACGTAATAGGCCCGTGGGCTGCCCGCACCAACGCGCACTCCCTCACCCATGCGGACCATCCCGTAGTACGCCGCTCCAATGGCCACGGCCAGTTCAGGACGGGGATTCTCGAGTTCAACGGGGGACCAGTTCCTCCCTGCCACGCTCTGAAACCAACTCTGCACCAAAGTGAGGATGCGACTCCGAATGGAGCCGGGAGTGAGGGCTCCGCCGTTGAACAGGATGAATTCCGGATGGGGTTCCTGGCGTCCTGTCTCCTTCTGGAGAAGGGATCTGAAACGCTGCCAGAATGCCGCAAGGTGGCGGCTCACCGCGGGGTCCTGGACATACGGGAGCCCCCATTCCGTCAATCCGGCACGACGGGTCTCTGCAGGGACTTCATCCAGGGAAACCCTTGGAAAGAATCCCTCCAGGATGATTTCCTCCACCTGTGCCCTGGTGAGTGACCCCTTTTTCGTGTCCCCAATGAGCTTCCCCCCGGAACCCATGACCGTGATATCCAAGGAATCTTTGGGTGATTTCTCGTGGTTTGCGTCAGCGCCGAACGACCTCAACACCCCCTGAAGTCCGGGTATGGTGCTCATGACCTCGGGGTCATAAAGGGCAGAAGGAGGCTCATCCACGATCTCCCCGCCCAGAAGGGTTTCCTTGGCCTTTCTGCACTGGTGCCAAAGCTGGTGCCAGCGTTTGGAATCAATGGCCCCCGTCTTGCCGAAAAGCTGCACTTCCAGGTGTCTCGCCAGGGATAGGTCCATGTTGTCGCCGCCGAGCATGAGGTGATCCCCAACGGCGAGGCGGTCGAAGCGAAGCCCGGTTTCCCCCTTCCTCACGGCCACCACCGTGAAGTCCGTGGTTCCGCCTCCCACGTCGCACACCAGGATGAGCTGGCCGGGTTCCATGGCGTCCCTCCAGTCATCCTCATGCCTGGAAAGCCAAGCATAGAAAGCCGCCAGGGGTTCCTCCAGCAGGACGAACCGCTTGAAGCCGGCATCCCGCGCGGCAGTGACGGTGAGTTCCCGGGCCACCTCGTCGAAAGATGCCGGGACCGTGAGGATGACCAGCTGTTCTTCCAAAGTGTCCTCTGGGCGGTCCTCGGCCATGATGGCGTTCCAGGCTTCCTTCATGTGACGCAGATACCGGGAACTCGCCTCGACTGGTGAAATCCTGCTCACGTCGCTCCCGGCACCCCAAGGCAGGATGGCCGCCGTGCGGTCCACTCCTGCGTGACACAGCCAGGACTTGGCCGAAGATACGAGCCGGCCAGGCACGAGGGCTCCCTGTTCACGGGCGAATTCCCCGACGGCATAGTCCCTGAGGGGGTCCCAGGGAAGAGCGATGCTCCCGGGTGGCAGTTCATAGGGTCCGGGAATGTAGAGAAAGGAAGGGAGAATGGGGCGGAAGCCGAACTCAGCCGGACCGGTGAGCTGAGGGATGCGCAAAAATGAAATGCGCCTGGCGTCGGCATCCTCTTGAGTGCGGTCCACGTATGCCATTGCAGAGTTTGTTGTGCCGAGATCGATGCCGATGATGTAACGATGGGTGATCTCTTCGGCCTCAAGGAACCGGTTCATGGTGTTCCATCCGGAAAATGAAAGCGGAGGAGCGGGCCAATCATGCCTCCCGCTCCTGTTCCCTCAGGTTAAACTCAAGCTTCCAGGTCTTGTTTTCATCTCGGGCCACGCACCATAGTTCCAGCGTTCCGATTTCGGTGAGCCTGCTCCGCAGCCACACCGGCATGAGTTTTCCCCCGTCCCCTGTTTCTGAAACAGGAAGCAGCGCTTCCATGGTGGTCACTTCCTGGATCTCCCCCTGCCAGTCCTCGACAATCTCTCCCGCCTGGTCCTTG
>CAZURN010000152.1:0-8325 GCA_964623165.1 uncultured Syntrophobacteraceae bacterium | reverse complement strand
GACGGGGCGGGGTCTTAGATAATAGGCTCTCCCAGCGCAGGGAGCGCAAAGAGGCAATCCATCCACCATCACTTCACGGTGATCACGAACGATCTGCCCACACCTGGTGCACGAAACCTTACTCCGGGAGGGGCCGGGAAGGTCCGAATCCTTCAACTCGATTTGGACTGCCTCAACCCTGAAAAGAACGCTGTCGGGCATGCGCTTGTAAGCTTCGAGTTGCTGGGCGGCCTTTCCGGAGATTTCCGGAGCGTAAGCGGGAGCCAAATCCCGGGACTCTTCCGTCGACACGATGCGGTAGGACTCCCCGGTTTCCAGGTTCAGGAAAGATGCCGCCATGATGCCGTAGTCCATGAACTTGAGTGATCGCCTGCCGAGTTTGACTCCTGTCACGTGGGCGATGGCATCGGCGGCACAACGATCTATCTCGACAAATACCAGGAGTTTCTTTATTTGGTTTTCGCTTGAGGGATCGTCCAGGCCGATGAGGCGGCATCCCAACATGGCCATCCTCACTCCAACAACTTGGCCGGGACAGAGATGCCCATGGGCCTGGGCCGAGGAAGCCAACAGCGATTCGAAGTCTTTCATCCGGAACCTATGCCTTCATGAGTTCGACCTGGCTTTGGTGGGAGACGGCACTTTCCCCCACTGTATCCACAAGGCGTGCGTTTTTCAAGTTCAGGCCAACCCCTGATGGCATAGGCGTCCGTGCCGATTACCCGACAGAGATGGAGGGATTTCCTCATCATCGATCGCCATGCACTTGATACCAAATGCTTACAATCATATCAGGGGCGAGGGAGATCGCCATGGGTCTCCACGTCGAGCATCATGGAAAACCGGTCTACGGTTTGCATGTTCGCCCCGATTGCTCAATGATACCAGTCAGCACGGGTGAGAGGCAGCCCACTGCTGCCCCGATCGGGTTTGGACAGCACGACCTGGTAGACATTGATCTGGCCGGTACGGAATCGGTGCGCAGCCCCCGCCATGTAGAGACGCCATATACGGTAGGTCATTTCATTTACGATACGGAGCACGTCGTCTTTCCGCGCTTCGAGGCGTTGCACCCATTGACTGAGCGTCAGTGCGTAATGCTCCCGCAGGCTCTCCACATCTCGCACCTCAAAGCCCCTTTGCTCTGCATGGCGCAATGCGATGCTGAGCGGGACGAGTTCCTTGTCCGGGAAGACATACATGTCCACGAAACTGGGCCCCCTCACTTTCCACCACTTCATGGAAGAGGAGATGCCGTGGTTGACAAAGACTCCCCCTGGCCGCAGCAGTCTACATGCACGACCGAAGTATTCTGGAAGTTGGGACTCGCCCACGTGCTCAAACATCCCCACGCTGACCAGCTTATCATATGCCTCGGTCTCATTCACTGCCCGGTAGTCGCAGATGTCGACCCGGCAACGTTCGGCGAGCCCCTCATCATGGATGCGCTTGTTTGCGAGATCCGCCTGCGGCCGGCTTAAGGTGATGCCTCGAGCCACGACTCCGAAGTTGCGGGCCGCATGCATCACCAATGCCCCCCATCCACAGCCGATGTCGAGCAGACGCTCGCCCGGCCGCAGGCGCAGTTTTCGGCAGATATAGTCAAGCTTTTTCTCCTGAGCCCTGTCCAAATCATCGTCCGGCTCTTCAAAGTAAGCACAGGAATAGACCATCGCCCTGTCGAGCCAAAGCGCAAAAAAATCATTGGATATGTCATAATGATGGCAGACCGCTTGCCGGTCGCGTTCCTGGGAATGCCGTCTTCCGCTCAATTTGGCAATCTGACAGGAGTTGCGGGACTGGCGGCCATTAAGCGACACTCTCAGCAGTGCCTTGGCGCAGGAAAGCCAGTCGTCCATCCCCAGTCGCGCGTTCATGAGTTGATCTCCCACATCGAAGATCGCCTCGATATTGCCTTCGATGTCGAGATCATCATGAACGTATGCCTTGCCCAGCCTTACCTCATTCGGCATCCAGAACATGCTGTGCAAGGCGCGGGGATTGCGGATGACCAGGGTGAAGCGAGTGGGGTCACCCGGTTCAGCCTCCCACACAGTCCCGTCCCAAAAGCGTACCGCAAAGTTGCGAGGGTGATAAGAACCCAGGAGGCTATGCATGAATGACAGGGCGTTGCGCAAAGTGCGATCGGGACCACTCTTATCCTGACGCATCATGTCTCCCTCCTTTTCCACTCGCGTATTCCGTTCATCTTGATGTCTGCGACTGAGTCTCCGGCAGACGGTCGCCTGTGAGTCAAAGAAGCTGTGCCATGTTTTTCGCCTGAGCCCATTAGGAATCCAATGTAGCACGGCAGAAGCCGTGGGCGGACTGCTCGATGCCGTCTCTCTCTCCCCTGCTGACTGGGCTGGAGGTTGTGGTCGGAAGGAGAGGGAAACCGACAGCATTTGCAACTCAAGGGCTCTTGGGCGGAAGTGACATCATGGCCTTACGATACTTTTCGAAGCACCGGTGGCATTCACTCACACGCCGAGCGGAGTTGGTCTTCCGAAAAGGGCAGTTGCGGCAATCCCAGCGACTCATGAACGCTTTCCTGAGCGCCTCTTCTTCCTCAATGCGGTCAACGAGGCTGCGGGATTCCCTCTGCTCCTTCGGGCCCATGGTCCACCTCCAAGGCAAGTCAGATGAAGAGCCGGCCAGGTCCAGGCACAGGCATCACAATCCTGCGACCAAGTTTGTGCGATTCTATTCCCCTCACCTCCTAGTCCTCACCGATAAGGAGAGGAAAACTCAATGTCTCCTTTCTCCCCGGGTGGGAGAAGCTTGGTGAGGGTGAACCACTGGACCAGGCAACAGTCTCCATCGGATCTGAACGGCATTTGCTCGAAGTGGGTGTGATGCTGTCAATCAGATCACCACTTCATTGAGACCCTCGAACCTGATGTCCCTGCATCTCTTCCTGATCGTCTCTCCATCATGGGAGAGGAAAGACCTTCGAACACGATGAACTAATAACATTATACACCCTGTTCGATCCCAGGGCTGTACCCATTGGTGGACTTTTTGGAGCCGTTCGCAGCTTGCATTCCTGAGCCAACCATTCACGCAATGATACCGCTGCTTAACCATGCGTCCATTGGTCCCCGAGTCCACGCACGGATACTGGGAGAGCAAGAGAAACAAGATTGGCTGAGACAAAGGGAAGTGCCTGGATTGCTCTTGGGTCAAGACCCAGGCAGGATGCGATGTCATGCCATTGTCTGCAAATCGCGAGATCTAATGAGAAAGCAAAGAACCCATGAATGCCCCCGCTCTCGCCTTTGTGGCCCCATGTGTTTTCGCCATCGCTTATAGATTCTACGGTCTCATTATCGCCAACAGAGTATTGGGCACGGATCCGAACAGGCCGACCCCGGCCACTCAGGGCGGTCACGATTATCATGAAACGAACCGCCATGTCCTATTCGACCATCACTTTGCCGCGATCACTGCGGCCGGACCACTTCCCAGCCCTGTCCTAGCGGCCCAATGCGGCTTCTTGCCAGGCGCACTCTGCATCATTATCGGGGCTGTGGTGGCGGGACCTGACCATGCCGTGGTGATTCTGTTCGTTTCGGTACGCCCCAAGGGTCGAAGCCTCTCGCTCATTGCCGAAACGGAAAATGGGAAGGGTTTGGGAACGGTGGCATCTGCTCATCATGATCCTCAGTGTGGCAGGGCTCTCCATTTCGGTGGTGCACAAGGACGGATTTTTCTTCGACTGCGTCTTCTATCATGGCGCGTCAGGAGCAGGCTGGATTCAGGTGGGCAAAGCCAGGCGTCTGCAGGGTATCGGCCGCGTTCCGATGGTCACGGTGCATGATCCTTCCAGGGATTCAATGCAGTACAAGGAGGCGTTGAATCCAGCATCATGGATGAAAACCGGGCCGGTCTTTTCCAAGGTCCCCAAAGCCCACAGCCCCAGGCATGCCTCCTTCAGTAAATCACCGGATGGACAACAGGATTGGATTGTGTACCACGCCAAGGGAGTGGCCGGTGCATCCATGGAGAAACGGAGACTGCGCATGCAGCTGTTCGCGTGGTACGGCAATGCCGAGGTCTTTGGCACTCCGACTGCTTTCGGGACCTGCCTGCCGGAACCGTCCGGACCGATCGGCGTGGAGCGTTACGAGGCGGAATAGGCCGTGCTGACCATTGCATGCCGGTGAATTTCAGGGATCTCGTTTGAATCACACAATTCCCCAGGCTATGATATCCGGCCTGCTTCGGATCGACGGGATGGTTGCGGCTGTTGACCACCAGGATGCCACCTTCCTCATCTGGGACACCACAAACCCTCAATGTCCGTGGAATGGAGCAATCTCCTGTCATGATTCATTACTGAGCATGCTATCGGACACGAATTGAGGGCAAATCGGTCTTTCGCCGTGGTTCTGCGGTCCTCAGCGTCCATGATGCACATTTCTGCCATGGCAGCCGGTTCAGCCTGCTCTCCCGGTGACATAGTCTTCCGTGAGACGCTGTGCAGGGCGGGTGAAGATATTCTCGGTGACATCGAACTCCACCAATCGACCCATCCAGAAAAACCCTGTCCAGCTGGAGACTCGTGCCGCCTGCTGCATGTTGTGGGTCACGATGACAATGGTGTAGTTCTCTTTGAGGGACTGTATCAACTCCTCGATTTGCAGGGTCCCTATCGGATCCAGAGCTGAACATGGCTCGTCCATGAGGATCACCTCGGGCTTGATGGCAATGGTGCGGGCGATGCACAGCCGTTGCTGCTGCCCCAGGGAGAGCCCGAGGGCATCCTGCTTCAACCTGTCCTTGACTTCATCCCAGAGCGCCGCCCCCCTGAGGCTTTCCTCCACCACGTCGGCGAGCGAGGACTGGCTGGTTCTGCCCAAGACTCTAGGACCGAATGCGATGTTGTCGTAGATGGATTGCGGAAAAGGATTCGGACGTTGAAAGACCATGCCAACCCGTTTTCGGAGTTCCACTACATTGAGGCCCGGAGTATAGATGTCCTGGCCATCAAGGAGGATGCTCCCTTCGACCCTTGTCTCCCGAATTGTGTCATTCATGCGGTTGAGGCACCGCAGGAAGGTGGACTTGCCGCAACCGGAGGGGCCGATGAGGGCCGTGATCTCCTGTTCCCTCACGGTAAGCGAGATGTCCGAAAGGGCCTGGGTGGATCCGTAAAAGAAATTTAGTCGGTCGACCTTCAGTTTCTCCATCAGTTCGTTCCCGCCAAGCCTACCCGAACCGCCCAGTGACATAGTCCTCAGTCCGCTGATCCTTGGGCGTGGTGAAGACGCTGGTTCCAGGCTGACATTCGACGAGTTCTCCCATAAGGAAGAAGGCGGCGTAGTCAGCGACTCGGGCTGCCTGCTGGACACTGTGAGGAACAATGACAATGGTGTATTGCTCCTTCAGTTCGAACAAGGATTCTTCCACCTTTCGAGTGGATATGGGGTCCAGCCCTGATGTTGGCTCGTCCAGGAGGAGGACTTCCGGTTCGAGTGCAAGGCTCCTGGCAATGCACAGTCTCTGTTGCTGCCCCCCCGAAAGGGCCGTGGCCGGGTCGTCGAGACGATTTTTCACTTCGTCCCAAAGCGCCGCCTGCTTCAGGCTGCGCTGGAGGATTTCCTCCAGTCTGTCCGGATCCCGGAGACCGGACAATTCAGGACCACGAAGGACGTTGTCGCGGATGGAACCCGGCAAAGGCAGGGGAAGGGCAAAGACCATTCCCACACGGCGTCGCAGTTCGGGAACATTGACATCCGGAGCGTATATGTCCTGATTGTCGATGAGAATCCGCCCAGACATGCTGGTTCCATCCACCAGGTCGTTGAGACGGTTGATGAGGCGAAGCAGGGTTGTCTTACCCCCTCCCGCCGGGCCGAAAAGGGCAGTGACTGCATTTCTGGCTACGTCCAAGGTCACATCCCGCAACGCTTCGACGCCATCATATGAGTATCCGACGTGGTCGATGTGGATCTTGGGTTCTACCACTGTCTTCTCCGCCGAAAGTAGCTCCGGATGATGGTTGCAACTATGTTCATGGACAATACAAGGGCGAGAAGCACCAGTGCAGTGCCGTATTGCACCGCGACCGGCATGCCTGGCACCTGGGTGCTGATCACGTAGAGATGGTAGGGAAGGGCCATGACCTGGTCGAAAGGTGACCGGGGCAGGTGAGGCAGATAGAAGGCCGCAACCGTGAAGAGGATCGGCGCCGTTTCGCCTGCCGCCCTCAGGAGGCCGAGGATGATGCCGGTAATCATTCCGGGCAGCGCCTGGGGCAGGACAACGCCGCGTATTCCCTGCCATCGGGTCCCGCCTAGGCTGAAGATGATTGTTCGAAATTCCGTGGGAACGGCTCGCAGGGCCTCTTCCGCTGTGCTGATGATAATGGGTAGTGTCATGATGGCCAGAGTGAGCGCCCCCGCCACGATAGACGTTCCCAGCCTCAGGAACAGGACAAACAAGCCCAGGCCGAAGAGGCCGTAAACCACCGAAGGGATCCCCGCCAGGTTCACGATGGCGAGCCTTATGGTTCGGGTCAGCCAGTTGTCCTTGGCATATTCCGACAGATAGATGGCGCCACCGATACCGACAGGGATGGCAGCAATGGCTGTCCCGATCGTCAACAGCAAGGTTCCGATGATGGCGGGGAGTATGCCTCCCGCTTTCATCCCTTCGCTGGGCATGGCCGTCAGGAATTCCCAGCTGACCGCTTCGAAGCCCCACAGAATGATGAGCCCCACAACCATCACGATGGGAATCACCACCGAAAGTGATATCAGGGTCAGAAACAAAAATCCGATGCGCTGGACCAGATACCGGTTCATCAGCGCAACCCCCCGCGGCGGCGCTTCTTGAAAATGGTTGAAGCAGCCGTAAGGTTTATCGCGAAAGTGAGGATGAACAGGATGATTCCAATCCCAAACAAGGCATGGTAGTGGACGCTTCCTCTTGCGACCTCACCCATCTCAGCGGCAATGGTGGCTGTCATAGTCCTGGCAGGGCGAAACAGGGAGTCCAGGCTCAAAGGCATGCGGGCCGCGTTGCCCGTGACCATCATCACTGCCATGGTCTCTCCTATGGCCCTCCCCATGCCCAGCATCAGTGCCGTCACGATTCCCGATCGGGCTGCAGGCACCACAACTTTCCAGATCGTCTGCCACTGGGTTGCCCCCATGGCCAAAGCGGCATCCCGATAGCTGTTGGGCACGGTATCGAGCGCATCCTCAGCGACGCTGATGATGGTGGGAAGAGCCATATACGCCAAGAGGATCGCTCCCGAAAAGACGGTCAATCCCGTCGGCGCATTGAAAAGAATCCGAACGAGAGGTGCCACAAGCATCATGCCGAAGAATCCGAGTACCACCGATGGGATTCCCGCAAGGACCTCTATCATGGGTTTGAGAATTTCGCGGGCCCAGTAGGGAGCGATTTCCCGGATGAAAACGGCCGTGGCGACTCCCAAAGGCAGGGCGATGACAATGGCCACCGTCGTGATCAGAAGGGAACCAAGAATCAGGGGCAGTGTGCCATAAAGAGAAAACGTGGGATACCACCGGGTGCCAAGAAGATTACTCAGGGGGACCTCAAAGAACACCGGCAGGCCATCGTATAGCAAGAAGCTGAAAACGAGCAGTACAAAGCCTATCGAAGATACACCCAGAACCCTGATCATTGCTTCGATGGCGAACTCTAACCCAGATGGCGATGGGAATCGAGGGGACTCTCTTGTTTCCATGCTTCTCCGTCAATGAAGGGGCACGAAACCAAGTGCCGGGACCAGCCTCTGGCCTTCGTTGAGGATCCAGTCGAGGTAGTCCTTGATCTGCCCCTTTGGTTCCCCTGCGGTGTACATGTAAAGGGGACGGGAAATGGGGTAAGTCCCGTCGTTGACCGTTCTAACACTCGGGAATACGGGAGGGTTCGCATTATCCCGAGCGACTGCCACCACTTTCTGATCCGGCGTCACGTAACCCAAACCGTCATAGCCTATGGCATTGGGATTCTGACGAACCTCCGAGCTGATTCCCTCTGACGATGGCATCAAGAGGGTGTCTGGAGAGAAGAGCAGTCCGCTGTGCTTGTCCCCCAAACGGATGACATTCTCGAGAAAGTAGACGTAGGTTCCGGAATTGGATTCCCGGGAAAGCAGAACAATGGGGCGGTTTTCTCCACCCAGTTCCCTCCAATTGGTGATCCTGCCCGTGTAGACCTGGGAAATCTGTGTCAAGGTCAAAGAGTTCAAAGGGTTGGAGGGGTGTACCACCAATGCGATTGCGTCCCGGGCCACAACGAATTCGACGGGAGATACTCCGTTGGCTCGAGCTGCCTCGATCTCCTCGG
>CAZURN010000151.1:0-8379 GCA_964623165.1 uncultured Syntrophobacteraceae bacterium | reverse complement strand
AGGACATCGATCAAGGCTTCCCTTGAATCCATGACGGAACTGACGGCGCGGCTGTAGTGGATGAACTGGTTGCTGAACGCCTCATTTCCGAAGAGGGTCGGTTCGAACTCCACCAGGGTGTTGAAATGGGCCTGCAAAGGCCGAAACTGGGCGACTACATCCGTGTGCGGGCTGGCAATCAACTCCTCGAAAAACAGTGAGGTGGACATCACCTCCCAAAACTCCTTTTCGAGAAAAACTACCCTCCCCTCCTTGCCTGAAATGCTACAGCCGTATTCCCGATAATGCTCCATGACCAAGGCCATGAAACTCTCCCTGTAGTCTGGGTCGGCGGCGTACCCCGGACCACGGAGTTGCCTGACGGCTCCGAGCAGAAGCGTTTTCAACCGAATCGCGCTGTCTCGTTTCACAAAATTCGACCCGAGAAATCTTTCAAGGGCAGCGTAAACCTGATTGACCATTGACATTGCTTGAATATAGCGGAGCTTGAGATTGGTCAGGATGCAGAGAAACGCAAACACCGCAACGCTGCGGGTATGCAGACCGTCCCCCACCAAATAGGTACGAATCAGGTGCCCGACGAGTCTATCGCTCAGTTCCACAAGGATGCCGGCCAACCCTGGACTGGTCCCGATGCTCTCAGCGAAGGAGACGCCGGCCCTGGCTGTCCCGTTATTGCCATTGAACCATTGCATCGAGATGGGAATCGTGGTGCCCGAGACCTTCAGGTAGAGCCTCATCTTAGAGTGCTTGAGCGGGTTGGCGCACTCGTACTGGATCTGCAGACCTTCCTGTGAGAAATCGACCACGTGGAACCCGCTGATGACCTCAAGGGTATCCGCACCAGTTTGATGAAGCGAGGACGGAACTTGGGGCGTCGGGCATCTCCCGTTTGCGCCCCCTCGATTTGTCGCGCTGCACAGGATCCATCCGAAGGGTGTCTCAGGCGCATAATGCCCAGTGAGGGATTCCGCCGTCGGATAACGCGGATGCCTTCGGGACTCTTCCCGCGAGCGCCGGTGGGCGAGGAGTTCAACCATTTCGACGACGGCTTCGGCATCGGTTTGAAGGCCGACGCTTCGCTCTTCATCTTCCTGACGAGTCATGCACCCTGTCTCAAGGTCTGAGGAAGCCCCATGGGCTGAAGTCCGCACATTCCTGCACCCCGCATCATCCAATGCCTCAACCTGCTTTGACATGTTACCGTCATTGATACTCATGTCTTCAGATCAGTCCACTCGGTGGACAGCCCCCCCTTCAATGAGTCGGTTGGAAAGCATGGAAGTTTAATCGAATCTCCCGAACCCGGTGGATGGAGCCCTCGTTCGTCCTGCCAGGACCCTGCGACGGGGTTGCGTCAAATCTCTCCCGGTGATGCGAGCAGGTCAGGTCCTTCCGATCATTGGAACCGCTCAACCCATCCCCTTTTTCATCCTCATGTTTGTCGCATGTATCGACGAATACTGCTCTGAGATGACATTAGCGAGACAGCCACCGAGAAACGCAGGCGATGGATCCCGATCTTGTGCATCATCGCAAATGTTTGCCTCCTGGAGGCAGGTGGTGGCCCAAGACAGTGGGCGGAGTTGAATGTTTTCATTCTCCCGAGCTCGTTTATCAGCAGTTCCCAGGCGGGGAAAGCCGGATGCAACTGGACTGTGCCTTGATTTTTCTTCAGTCGCTCGACAATTTTCAGCTCATGGGTTGCCTGACAGGATGCCGAATTGAAGGACAGGCCAGGATTCAAGGAGACCATCACTCACTTTCGAGGCCATTTTGTTCGGCAATGTGTGCAATCGCCGCCTTCGCCCCGACCTCACTTGCCATGAACGGTGGTGAGCAAGAGATCTTCGAAGCCGGTTCATATATGCTCGATTGAGCGATTCAGTATCTGATCGGGTGAGGAGTGACCTGTGATCCATTGACTCACCCTCCCCCACCCTCTCCCGTCAAAGGAGAGTGGCGTCATTGCAATTCCACTCCTTCACAAGAGCTGGGCTGAGGGGGATTGTGTCTCGTTCGATTTGGGAAATGGACTCTGACAACGCGCGATTATCACGCACAATTCGCCCATGTATTCTGAATGAAAGATCACCCGATGAACTGTCCACCTTACCACTCACAGGAGCCTCATGGTCAACTGTTACTTCATCCGGGAACCGAACTGGCGCCTGACTCCAGGATCTCATGCGAGGATTCCGTGAGCATAACCAGAGGCACAGGCAGAGGATTCCTCAACAAAGAAATCCGCCTCCCCTCTCCGCCGGCTGTTGCCATGCGCATTCTTGAAGCCGTCAGGAACGACCGCATCCCGATCCAGGAACTCGTGAAAATCATCTCATCGGATCCTGCCCTCGCTCTCAAGGTCCTAAGGGTTGCCAATTCACCCGTCTACACCCGATCCATGAAGGTGGCCACCGTCAGGAACGCCATTACGGTCCTTGGGATCAACGCCCTCAAGAACATTGCCCTTTCGTTCGTGATCATTGACGGCATTTCCGCCAAATCAAAAGTCAGTTACGATTTTGAATCCTTCTGGCGAAGATCCATCACTGCGGCCGTATCCACCGAAGTCATCTCCAAGCGCTTGAGGGTGAACTGCGATGACCTTTTCATCAGCGCTCTGCTGCAGGACATAGGCTCTGTGATCCTCTCACTCCATATGACCAGACGAGGCCATGAGCCACTGTACACCGGTGTTTCCCCATCGGCTTCGCTCGAGGAGGAGAGGGTCCTTTACGGATGTGATCATCAGGAGATCGGATACGATGTGCTGAGGGAATGGGGACTGCCGGAGGGCATTTGTCACCTTGTCCTGTACCATCATGGCGGAGAGGGCGCTCCTGAGGAACTCCTGCCAAAGCTCAAGATTCTCAACCTGGCCAACATCCTTTCCTCCCTCTTTCACGCCACGGGCTCCGCTGAGGACTTCGAGAATTTCAGCCATTCCCTCGAAACTCTCTGCAATGCGACAAGCGATGAGGTCGAGACCCTGATCAACGCGGCCCATGAAAGGACTCGGGAAATCCTTTCCTTTTTTGATATCGATTCAGGGAATATGAAGACCTGTTCCCAGATCCTCCAGGAGGCCAACGAGGAACTCGGAAGACTCAACCTCACCTATGAGCAGATGGTCGTTGAACTCCGGCATGCCAAGGAAAAAGCGGAAAACCTCGCCCATGAACTCACCGAAGCCAATGCCCGGTTGCGAGAACTGGCTTACAGGGACCCACTGACCGGACTGTTCAACCACGGCCACTTCCAGGAACTCCTCGATCGCGAACTGCTCAGAGCGACCCGCTATGGCCACTCGCTCTCCCTCATCCTCTTCGACCTTGACCACTTCAAGCGCGTGAACGACCGATACGGCCATCCTGCTGGAGACATCGTCCTGAGGCGCATTGGTGAGCTTGCATCGGAAAACGTCAGGGGATGTGACTATGTGGCCCGTTATGGGGGCGAGGAATTTGGGGTCATCCTTCCTGAGACTGATACCAAAGGGTCTTTCATCCTGGCCGAGAGGATCAGGAAGACCATTGAGAGCACCGAGATCTCATTCGGTGATGCACGGATTGTGGCAACAGTGAGCATCGGCGTTGCCACCTACAATCCTGGAAACAACGTTCAATCCAAGAGTCAAATCGTCGCAGCGGCCGATCGCGCCCTTTACGAATCCAAGAGACTTGGCAGAAACCGGACCTGTATTGCACAGTTTTGACCCTTGCAGAGGATCAGCATACCTTCTGACAGAATGGACCTGACCGGCAATGGCACATGGCAATGGGAGCAGACATATGGACGTAGGGCCTGAGGCGGCTGCCGCCGAGAAGCTTCTGGACCCGGCAGTCCTGGAGGAGATCATATCCTTAGACCCGGACGGTTCTGCCGGTTTTCTTGCAAGAGTGCTCGAGACCTTCATCCGGAGCACGGAAGAAATCATTCGAGACACCAACTGGGCAGGACCGGCCACGGATCCGGAGTCGATTGGCAAGGCCGCTCACTCTCTCAAGTCCAGTGCGGGATCGATCGGGGCAAGAAGGCTCTCCGCCCTCTGCGCCAGCCTGGAAGCTGCAATCCGAAAGAGAGAAACCATAGACTTTGAACACCGCTTCGCCCAAATACAGGCAGTATACCTGGAGACCCGTGAAGCATTGATTGTGGCGCTGTCAGCAGGTGAGCCATGATCCCCGGGGACTTCGAAACCAACCCTCTGGTGCTTGTCGTGGACGACGAACCCACGAGTCTGCTTCTCCATTCCAGGGCTCTGGAAGTTGCCGGATTCTCCGTGTTGATGGCTGAGAATGGCGAGAAGGCTCTCGCACTGTTCGTGCAGCAGAAACCGAACATTATCCTCCTTGACGTCCAAATGCCGGACATTGACGGGTTCGAGGTCTGCAGCTGGATACGTAATCGCAGGGGAGGACGGGATGTTCCGATCCTCATGCTCACGGGTGTCGAAGACGTTGATTCCATCAAACGAGCCTTCCAGGTTGGAGCCACGGACTTTGTCACGAAGCCCGTCAAGTCCATCATCCTCACGGAGCGGGTGCGGTACATGCTTCGGGCCAGTTTCGCGTTTCACGAACTCAAGAGAGCCCAGGAGGCGGCTGTCAAGGCCCAGAGAATCGCACGCCTCGGCGGATGGGAACTGACTCCGCAGGCAGGGTCCTTTGTCAGCTCTGATCAAGTCCGGGACATATGCGGCATGGGAACGCGCAGCGGCCAATGCACTTGGGAGGACCTGCTGGCTTCTGTGCACCCAGGAGACAAGGCCCAGCTCAGATGTCTGATACAAAGCGCCCTTCGGTTGGGCAAATCTCAGTCCATGGATCACCGGGTCTTGTTTCCGGACTCTTCGGAGCGGATCATTTCCCATCAGATCGAGGTGGAACTGGATGAAAACGGTGAGGTCTATCGCCTCTACGGAACAGTGCAGGACATCACCGAGAGAAAGCGAGCGGAATTTTTCGAGGCAGACAGGAACCGCATCCTCCAGTCCATCATCCAGAACCAGGCTCTCCCCGACATTCTCCACGACATCGTCAAGGTGCTTGAAAACCTGTCCCCGGCCTCCGTCGGCTGTCTGTGTCTGGCCCAGGAGGACCAATTGAAGGTGTTCGCCGCTCCGGGACTTTCGGAGAAATTCGTGCAGCAACTGAACAGCCTCACTGTCAGCCCCGAATCAGGGTGCTGCGGATCCGCAGCGTATCAGGGCCATCCTGTCATCGTCCCCGACATTTCCCGGGGGCCGCTCTGGCAGAGTTGCCT
Source organism: uncultured Syntrophobacteraceae bacterium (assembly GCA_964623165.1). Taxonomy (GTDB): domain Bacteria; phylum Desulfobacterota; class Syntrophobacteria; order Syntrophobacterales; family Syntrophobacteraceae; genus JAAYUJ01. Next base: position 3,111 of record CAZURN010000151.1, on the reverse strand, counting down.
TGATGCAGCACGCGAGGAGGGGATTTCCTCCTCCTATTCAGTCCCCATCCTTTCTGGAAAAGGACGCAGCCTCGGCACCATCACCCTTTTTCGAGGATCCATCTATCAAGCGACCGACGACGAAATCCAGCTCACGGAAAAGATGGCCCAACTCGCCGCTATCGCCATTGAACAGTGTCAACTCTCTGAGCTTCTCCTCCATCAGGCCAAGCACGACGCGCTCACCGGCCTCCTGAACCGCAGCGCTCTGGCCCAACTGCTGGGCTATCGCCTCAACGGCAGAACTGACAGCCACTCCAGGGCAGCCCTCCTTCTCGTGGACCTCGACCGGTTCAAGCGGATAAACGACACCCTTGGGCACGAAGTTGGGGATGTCCTGCTTTGCCAAGTCTCTGAGCGCTTGAGGGGGTGCGTCCGAAAGAACGACCTTCTGGGCCGCATAGGGGGTGACGAGTTTCTCGTTGCGCTTTACCCGATCCACACCTCCTCGGATGTGCGAAAGGCGGCGGAAAGGATTCTCAAGAGTCTCACGAGACCGTTCAACATCCAAGGGCAACGGTTGCACATCGGGGCCAGCATCGGCATCAGCATCTTTCCCGATGACGGCCCAGACACTGCAATCGTTCAAAAGAACGCGGACATCGCCATGCACGTGGCCAAGAACGAGGGAGGCAACTGCTTCCAGTTTTTCAACCAGGAAATGAATCTTACCCTCATCGAACGCCTCCAAGTCGAGAACGACCTGAGAAGAGCCATCGAAGCCAATGAGTTTGAGCTCCACTACCAGCCCCAGTACAATCTCAGGACCGGAAGACTTGCGGCGCTGGAAGCCCTGATACGCTGGAACCATCCGGAACATGGTCGTATGGCACCGGATCGCTTCATCCCCGTAGCCGAAGAGACACTTCTCATCATTCCCATCGGATCGTGGGTTATCCGAGAGGCCTGCAGGCAAAGCGCCCAATGGATCGCTCGCGGCCTGGCTCCCGTGCGCATCGCCGTCAACGTTTCCGCCATGCAGTTCACTCAACTGAACCTCGCTCAGACTGTTGAACAAGCTCTAAAGGACAACAACCTGAGCCCTGAGCTCCTCGAAATCGAGATCACTGAGTCAGTGATTCTCAAAGACAAGGAGGAAGTGAGGAAGAACTTGGCCGCACTGAAACAGATGGGCGTCCTGACGACAATTGATGATTTCGGGACCGGGTATTCCTCGATCACGTACCTGAGACAGATGCCCCTGGACTGTCTCAAGATCGACAAATCCTTCATCAAGGATCTCGCCAGCGACGAGGCCACGGCCAAGAAAACCAAGAACCTGATGAAGGCCTTCGTGGCTCTTGCCAGGAACCTGAATTTGACCCTGGTGGCCGAAGGGATAGAGACCACGGACCAGCGCGATTTCGTCTCCACCATTGGATGTGAAATTGGCCAGGGCTTCCTTTTCAGCCCACCCCTTCCTGCCCGGGAAATCATTGCCGTCCTGGAGGAACCCGTGACAAGTCCTTTCAACGCCCACCAACGGATGAAACATGCCACCTTGCACCAGGAGCAGCCGGCCTGCTGAACGGTGAATCTTCTGGAATACGCATGAATTGGGATTCTCCATGACACACCTTGTTCTGGCACTTATCCTTGGTTTGATGCTGAATACCACTCCTGCTCTCTCAAAAGAGAAACCGATGCGGGGCGGAACCCTGATCTACGGGCGCGGAGCCGATTCGGTGACTCTCGAACCAGGGAAAGGCGACGATTTGGAATCGAGCAAAGTCATTGAGAATATTTTTGAAGGGCTTGTCCGATGCAAGGACGAATCGACTGAAGTCGAACCAGCTCTGGCCAAGAGTTGGGAGACATCCCCCGATGGACTGGTGTGGACTTTCCGGTTGCGCGACGGGGTGGCGTTCCACGACGGCAGTCCATTCAATGCCGAGGCCGTCGAGTTCTCCTTCATGAGACAGATCGATCCCCAACACCCTCACTTCGCTGATTTCAAATGCGCGTCCTTTACATTCCAAAATGTCAAGAAGGTCGAAGTGGTCGACCGTCTCACCGTCAGAATCACGCTGGAGAAACCTTACGCCCCATTTCTCCAGAACATGGCGATGGTGTACGCCCGTATCGTAAGCCCTAAGGCCGTGGCCAAATGGGGGAAGGAATTCGAGAGACATCCAGTGGGCACGGGTCCCTTCAAGTTCGTGGATTGGACAGGGGACGAACGCATCATACTCGAGGCCAACAGGGACTACTGGGGCGGGGCTCCTCACCTGGACAGGCTCGTTTTCAAGTCCATTCTGAACAACCGGGACCGGGTTCTGGAGCTGAAGACCTCAGCCATCGATGTGATGGACGGCATAGCCCCCGAGAACATGAGTGAGATCATGCGGACCGCGGGCATCCATCTTGACGTCAAGCCCGGCCTCAACGTGGCCTACCTTGCCATGAACACTCAGAGGAAGCCCTATGACAACGCAGAGGTAAGAAGGGCTGTCAACCACGCCATCAACAAACAAAATCTCGTGAGACTCATATACAGGGACCTGGCCATCCCCGCCAAGAATCCCATGCCTCCCACCCTGTGGGGATACGCCGACAGTATCGTGGATTATGAATACAACCTGCAAAAGGCGAGGGAAACATTGGCCCAAGCGGGATACGGAAACGGCTTTGAAACCAACCTTTGGGTCATGTCACCCCCCCGCCCGTACATGCCTCAACCGGAAGAGTTGGCGAGAATGATCAAAACCAATCTGGCCGCGGCCGGGATCAGGCTCAACATTGTCTCCCTCGATTGGGAAAGCTATCTGAGCGGGACGAGCAACGGTGAACACGACATGTGTCTCATCGGATGGGTCGGAGACAATGGCGACCCTGACAACTTCCTCTATGTACTGCTCGACGAGGACAATGCCATCAAGCCAAATGCCCAGAATCTTGCGTTCTTCAGAAACAGCAGTCTCCATTCCACCCTGCTGAAGGCTCAACACGCACCCAATCAGTCGGAACGGGCAATGCTGTACCAAGAGGCCCAGAGAATCGTCCATCAGGAAGCCCCATGGGTCCCCCTCGCTCACGTCCAGCAGGTGGTCGCCTTTCGTGATCCCGTGCATG
>CAZURN010000150.1:0-8390 GCA_964623165.1 uncultured Syntrophobacteraceae bacterium | reverse complement strand
GGCTGGCTGCGGCGACCATCATTTACGGATCGCTGAGGGCGTTGCGGCAGGATGAATTGAAGAAGCGACTCGCCTACTCCACAGTGAGCCAGGTGTCATACATTGCCCTGGGTTGTGCCGTGGGGGGGCCCGTCGCTACTCTGGGTGGCATCGTCCACCTGGTGCATCAGGGACTCATGAAGATCACCCTGTTCTTCTGTGCGGGAAATATCGCCGAAACCCTTGGGCTACACAGAGTCTCGGAACTCAGGGGGGTGGGGCGCCGCATGCCCCTCACCATGGCTGCATTCACGCTGGGGGCCCTGGGCATGATAGGAGTCCCTCCCCTGGCCGGTTTCGTCAGCAAATGGCATTTGGGCAGTGGCGGCCTGGTCACTGGGCAGGGATGGGTCGTTGTGGTGCTGGCGTTGAGCAGCGTCCTCAATGCGGCCTATTTCCTGCCCATCCTGCACACCGCATGGTTTCAGACTCCCGAGGGGGCCACGGGGGAGGGATTGGCCCGCAGGTGGAGAGAGGCGCACTGGATGCTGCTGGTCCCTCCCCTGGTCACGGCCCTGCTCGCGGTCCTTGCCGGGTTGCTGGCGAATGCCCCGTTCAGTCCGCTCGGATGGTCGCAGCTGATCGTATTCAGGGAGTACCGGCACTGATGGGAACTCCGTCGAGCATCATCAGCCGAGATGCCTTCCTGCTTCTGTTGACTCCAGGACTGCCCTTTGCCTGGGCCATGCTCCTGGCTGCCAGCCGCAGGGAGATCCTGCAGTTCATGGCCCCCTGGGCCGCCTTTCCTGGTCTCTTGGCGGCTCTGCTGCTTCCGGCCGGGACTTTCGTGGATCTCCCGTGGATCATGCTGCAAGCCAGGATGGGGTTGGATTCCACAGGCCGGGTGTTCCTGCTCTTCACTTCGCTGCTCTGGCTCCTCTCCACCATGGACGCATGGGGATCCATGGGCGGAAAGTCCGGGCGAAGGGAGTTCCTCCTCTTCATGCTCCTGGCCATGGGCGGCAACCTGGGCCTCATCGTGGCCCAGGATCTGTTCAGCTTCTATGTGGCCTTTGCTCTCATGAGCTTCTCCTCCTACGGGCTCGTTGTGTACTATCGGAGCGAGGAGTCCCTTCGGGCAGGGCGGGTCTATATGGTCTTGGTCGTTGTCGGCGAGATCCTGGTCTTCACGTCTCTACTCATGATCCACCGAAGCGCGGGAACCGCCCTTCTGTCCAACTTTTCCGGGATGGCAAGAGATCCGTGGATCCTTGGTCTCGTGTTTGCGGGGTTCGGTATCAAAGCGGGCGCCATTCCCCTGCACGTTTGGCTTCCGCTGGCTCATCCGGCGGCTCCGACCCATGCCAGCGCCGTTTTGAGCGGTGCCATGATCAAGGCAGGACTCCTCGGCTGGATGAGGTTCCTGCCTTTGGGAGGGCCTGCATTGCCGGAATGGGGAGCGCTTTTCATCGGTGCGGGTCTGCTGGCTTCCCTGGGAGGTGTCGGAATTGGCCTGACCCAGCGAAACCTCAAGACGATTCTTGCCTACTCGAGCATCAGTCAGATGGGACTGATGACCGTGGGTGTTGGGATATCCCTGATGCTCCCCGAGAAGTTACCGCAGTCCATGGCCGCTGTCACCGTTTACGCTTGTCACCATGGGCTCACCAAAGGATCCCTCTTTCTCGGAGTGGGCCTCGTCCAGTCGGTCCCAAGGGATTCGCGGCGCTGGGCATGGGTTCTCGCAGGCATGGGATTCGCGGCGTTGGCCCTTGCAGGTCTCCCCATGACGGGTGGATTCCTTGCCAAGGGGCTCCTGAAGGATGTGGCGGGTGCGCCTCCACACCCATGGGGCGGGCTGTTGAGTACATTTCTGCCACTGTCGGCATGGGCATCCACCCTGCTGATGCTGCGCTTCCTTTTCCTGGCCTCCCGTGTTTCGGGTTCAAGTGGAGTGAGCACCTCCCGTTGGATTTCATATGTTGCGACTCTTGTGAGCGTGGCCATCCTGACATGGTTGCTGCCCGAAGGTGCCTCATGGCGGGGTCACGCGCTTGAGCCGGACAGATGGTGGATGGCCATATGGCCTCTCGCCATGGGTTTCGTGGCGGCCCTGGCGTTGGTGGTTTTCCTGCGCAGGACAGGAATATCCTTTGCGGTTGCCGTCCCTCCGGGGGATATCCTGGTTGTGGGAGAAATTCTCCTGAAACCGGTGAGAAGCGCCTTGACCTTGATGTCAGCGGTGGAATCCTCCCTGGACCGGGGGGTGTCCGTGTGCCTGTTGGAGCGCTGTAGAAAGGCTCCGGGTGTCCCGGTGTTCACGGCAGCGAGGCTGAAACTGCTACGGACGGAATCGATTTTGCTCGGGTTCACGGTGGCGGGAATTCTATTCCTGCTTGTTCTGGTGGCCCTGCTGCTGTTGTTTTGGAGGCCGGGGGCGTTCGGTTGATCACTCCATGGCCCTGCTTGAGGGTATCGTCCCACGTGCCGTTCTGGCATGGCCCATCGCACGTGAAGTGGACCCAGCGCCGCTCAATGCGGACAACGCCCCGGTTTGACTCATCATCGACTGGACTGACACCATGATTCGTGTCGGAAGGAAGATCTCCCGCAGGTTTCTCGTGGCCATCATGCTCGTTGCGGTCATTCCCATCAGCATCATGGGCTACCAGACCTACGTGCTGGCGAAAAGGACTCTCATGAAGGTTGCCTACTCCCAGGTGAGCACCATCGTCGAGAACCACGCCAATCATTTGGACCTCTGGCTTCAGGAACGCCTCGACGACATCGGTGTTCTATCGCGGTTGCCGGCGATCCGAGAGGCCTGTCTAAAATACTGCGAGGTCTTGGAGGCGGGCGGTTCGCCAGAAGAGAAGTCCAGCCTTCTGGATGATACGCTGGGGATCATCGAGGGGAGGTCGCCGTCCTATGAGAGCATCCGTATCCTCCTGCCTGGCGGCACGGTCATGGCGGCCACTCAACCATACCTGCAAAGGGGGTTGGACTCGAGCGGGCAGGCTCTCCTGGATAAGCTCAAGGGAAGTGAAAAGCCCGTTTTCGGGTCTCCTTTCGAGGTGGAGGGAGGGGGTTGGCACGTGCATCTGGCGGCGGCCATCAAGAACCATGACGGCAAGGCGCTGGGGACTATCGTGGCGGTGCTGGATCTCTCGAGAACCATAGATCCCATCATGACCCATCGTATTGGGTTGGGTGAAACGGGTGAGACATACCTGGTGAATCGGGAGAGGCGGATAATCACCGAATCCCGATTTCTGGGCCGTACAGAAACGTCGAATCGGGCATTCGAAAGCCTCGCGATCGACACCGTATTGAAAGGGAAGAAAGGGACTGCCATCTATACCAACTACCTGGGCAAGGAGGTGCTTGGATCATTTCTCTGGCTGCCTCAGTACGAATGGGGCATTCTCACTGAGGTCGGAACGGGTGAGATCATGGAGCCACTCACCCGCATCAAGATGGTTGGCATCGGGACCGCCTTGGTTGTGAGCGCGGTGTGCTTCCTTATGGCCCGTATCGTGAGCCGGAATGTCTCGAGGCCCATCGTGGATGTCGCCACCGCCGCGCAGCGCATGGCCAACGGAGACCTGGACCAGCGAATCCCCTTTTCTGGGAAGGACGAACTGGGCATTCTGGCTGCCAGTTTCAATACCATGGCACAGCAGCTTTCCCAGTCCATCGCATCACTTCGAAGGAAGGAGGAATCCCTCCGGACAGCCTATGACAAGCTGGTCGCCACGCGGGAGCAATTGGTGCAATCAGAGAGGATGGCAGCGATTGGAGAACTGGTGGCCTCCGTTGCGCATGAAATGAGGAACCCGTTGTCTTCCGTGAAGCTGAATTTGCAGATCATCGGCAGGTCCATTGAGGAGAGAGAGCCCCTCTTTGAACACTACCAGATCGCTATCGACCAGGTTCTGCAGTTGGAGCGGATGTTTTCGGACCTCCTGAACTACAGCAAGCCCCTGACCCTCCAGAAGCGGGAGGTGCTTCTGGGCGAGGTGATCCAAAGGAGCTTGACTCAACTGGAGACGGAACGCACCACCAGGGGAATCCAGGTTGGGGTGGCCGTGCAGGAGGCGATGATCCCCGTCCCAATCGACTCTGACAAGATGGAGCAGGTGTTCGTGAACCTCCTGAAGAACGCCATTGACGCCACGGAGGACGGCGGGCGCATCGAGATCACTGCCGAACTCAGTCGAAAGGGAGAAAACAGGAGGGTGACCGTACGGATTCGGGACCACGGCCCCGGTATTTCCCAGAGGAATCTGAAGAACATCTTTCAACCCTTTTTCACGACGAAGAAGAAGGGGACGGGTCTGGGACTGTGTATCGTGAAAAAGATCATGGACGCCCACGGCGGGGAGATCTCCATCTCCTGCCCACCGGACGATGGGACTGAAGTGCAATTGGCCCTCCCCCTGAGCGAGACCATCTCATGAAAAAGATCATGATCGTGGATGACGACCCATCCCTGGCCCGCACCCTGGATCTCTATTTCCAACGGAAGGGCTACGACACCCTCGTTTTCAATACCGGGAGGGAAGCCCTGGAAGCCTGGCGCCACGAAGGTCCTGAACTGATTCTTCTGGACGTGCAACTCCCAGACCTGGAGGGCCCTGAAGTCCTTGCCGAGGCAAAAGAGGAGCAACTCAAGGGTGAGGTCATCATGATCACGGCGTTTCACGACACCCAGGCGACTCTCAAAGCCATTCGCCTCGGAGCGGCCGACTACCTCTACAAGCCCATTGACCTGGATGCGCTGGATTTGCTCATGGAGAAAACTCTTCTTCAGAAGAAGGAGAGGGAGAGAATGGTTCAGCTCAGCCACGTCATCTCCGAAGCTTACAAGCCCAATCAGATCATCGGGCGCAGTCCCCGGATGCTCGAGGTCCTTAAGGCGGTGGCCCAGGTGGCCCAGACGTCCACGAGTGTGCTCATCGAGGGGGAAACTGGAACGGGAAAGGAACTGGTGGCTCAGGCCATCCATCAGCTGGCGGCGCCCCGCGACCCGTTCATTGCGATCAACTGTGCCGCCATTGTGGAAAATCTCCTGGAAAGCGAACTGTTCGGCCATGAAAAAGGAGCCTTCACGGGGGCTACCCAGCGCAAGATAGGGAAATTCGAGTACGCCGGGGAGGGAACGGTATTTCTCGATGAAGTCGGGGAGTTTCCCCAGGAACTTCAGGCCAAGCTGCTGCGGGTGCTTCAGGAAAGAGAGTTTCAACGGGTGGGGGATGTGCGCACGATTCCCTTCCATGCCCGCATCATTGCGGCCACCAATCGGGACTTGGAAGCCTTGGCCCGGCAGGGGGATTTTCGGGAGGACCTCTACTTCAGACTGAAGGTTTTTGTCATCCGGATTCCACCCCTGCGGGAGAGGGTGGAAGACATCATCCCCCTCACCGAGTACTTTCTCAACCGTCTCAACGAGGAAATGCACAAGCGCGTGGTGCGAATCCCCAACCGTTACCTCGATGCACTGAAGGCTTACGACTGGCCGGGCAACGTCAGAGAACTCCAGAACGTTCTGCGGAGAGCCTTGATTCTCTCCAAGGGGGACATTCTCGAGATCGATGAGAACTGGATTTCCAGGAGGGAACCGGCCGACCATCCATCGACGGAAGGGGACATTCTCCCGGAGATGGACCTTCGAAGTCTTTCGGAGCTGGAACGGGATCACATCATGCGCATTCTGCGGCACACTGGATGGAACTACGGGAAGGCATGCGCCATTTTGGGGATTAGCCGCCCCACCCTGCGCAAGAAAGTTTCGGAATACGGCCTGGTGACAGAGATCCACCACCGGTGAAAGCCAATTGTCCTATAAGGTTGGGTGGGGAGCATCCCCGTGGTTCGCCTTTGCCAGCCGGAGAGGGCCGAGGGGAGGAGGAAGTTGGATCACTGCACCTTGGTTTGCATCACTGCAAGGAATCTTTCCAGGGTTGAAAGAAACTTCCCATGAATTGAAAGAGATTTTCAATCCCTGCTGGTCTGCCTCTGGGTCATCAGGGACGAAGTCCTTTCCATATGAAGTCTCAGTCAAGCTTGAACAGCCCGGGGCCTTGTGCCCGCCCACATCGCGGCGCCCACAAGGGGTTAAGCTGCCTGTTTATCTCTGCTCGATTCGGCCTGGAAAGCAATTTTCATGTTGGCAGGCCACGCCCGCAAACCATGAAGGGGCTGTTTTCCAGGTAACTCCGCATCACCCGTGGCCGGGCCCGCGTGAGTGAATTCTGAGTTCTCCCCATGTGGCATTCCATTTGCAATCAACCTGTTGTGGGAGTGAACGAAGCCCTTGCGACGGTCCTAGCACCGGTGGTTTTCTCCCAGTGAGTTGCCCCCTGCGACAATGCACCGCTTACTGCTCTCCATGGTCCGAGCAAACGGCTTGCGCATTCCCTGACAATATGGCCCGGGTTCCCCTCTCCTCTCCCAATCCTCCCCGATCGATTGGATTCTCGGCCTTGGGGGGATCCGGGCCTCCCTCCTCTCGATCCTTCGGAGCAACACCTGGAAAAGGCGGTCAGAGTCTCTTGCATGTCTGCATGGCGATCTTGTTACAGTGCTGCTGTTTCCGTGGGATTGGTGGTCTGCTGTTGCTGATTGCCGGCAATACCTAGCACAGGGAGTCCCTGGTTGGATGAACATCGTTCTCATTGAAAACGATGTGTCACTGCTTCGAACCCTGGAAATCATCCTGTCGACGCGGGGTGACACGGTGTACGCTTTCAAGGAGCCCAACGGCGCCTGCAGATTTGTCGAGAAGGGAGGGTGCGTCGACGTGCTGGTCCTCGACTACATGGTATCCGGCCATGAGGCTCCGGAGATTCTTCAGCGGATGAAGGCATACCTTCCATCCACTTCAAAGGTCATTCTCATAAGTGGCCATACAGACGTGCTGGAGAACCTCGATCTCAGTACCATGGGGGTTCATGCTTTTCTGCCCAAGCCCGTGGACTTGGATCAGTTCCTTGGAGAAATTACCGCGCCCCTGCTATGATGGGATTCACGGGTTTCTAAGAACACCGGCAAATCATGTTGATCTGATGGCTTGTCAGGAATTCGAGCGACAAAGCCTGGATTGGGAGGTAAAATGGCTGCGCCCAGATATCTTTCGCCGAACGAGTTGAGACTGAAGATGCGGATGATGCCTGGTTTTCTCGAACTCCAGAAAATGCTGGTGGTATATACCAGCATGGTTGATCCCAGGTCTCCGGAGGAAATTGCACGGCACACGGGATTGTCCGAATCAACGGTTAATCGTATCATCGCCGAGTACAATGAAAATGGCGTGGAGTCCCTGAAGGCTGCTGGGTTTCCATTGCATTATGAAGACCAGCGTGCCTCCGGGGCAAATTGAGTCGGCCAGGGTGAGCGATCCGTAGGCAACCACACATTCACATCAACGTGAGGAAAAGCAATGGTGCAACACAGATGGCCTCCGCAGAGTGGAGACTTTCCCATTTGGGCTGAGAAGGCCCGGGCTCTTTTGAATCGCTTCGGCGGCTTTGCATACCTTGGGGTGGCTGTGGTTGCCCTTGTTCTGTGGCTTGCGAGCGGCATTTACATCGTCGGTCCCGGTGAACAGGGTGTGGTTCGCATGTTCGGCCGCCACGTGGCGACGACGGACCCAGGTCTCAACTACAGGATTCCCTGGCCGATTCAGACCGTGGATGTGGTGAACGTCGCCAGCATACGCCGCGCCGAAATCGGCTTTCGCAGTGGCGTGACCGGAGGCAGGCCCCAGGGGGTCCTGGAAGAAGCCCTCATGCTCACTAAGGATGAAAACATCGTGGAGGTGCAGGTGCTCGTCCAGTACAGGGTGAAGGACGCGGCGGAATATCTGTTCCGAACCCAGCGTCCCGAAGAGGTGCTCACCGTTGCGGCCGAGGTAGCCCTTCGAAGCACCGTGGGACGCATGCGCATCGATGATGTGATCACGGAGCGCCGGGCCGAAGTGCAGGCGGAGACGCAGAACTTCCTGGAGAGGCTTATTGAGAGTTACAAGACGGGGCTTCTGATTACCGATGTGCGCCTTCAAATTGCCGATGCGCCCCAGCAGGTCCGCGACGCCTTCCACGAGGTGGTCCGGGCCCGGGAGGACCGCGAACGCCTCGTGAACGAATCGCAGGCATATATGGAGGACATCCTGCCCCGTGCCCGGGGTATTGCCCGTCAGATTCCGGAAGAAGCCATTGCCTACCGTGAGGAGCGGGTGCGCAGGGCCCGCGGTGACGCCATTCGCTTCACCCAGGTGCTGGAGGAGTACCACAGGGCTCCCGAGGTGACCAAGGAGCGCATGCACATCGAGGCCCTGGAGGAGATTCTGGCCAAGCCCAACAAGGTCATACTGAGCGGGGAGTCCAAAGAAGGGGTCTTGCCCCTGCTGC
>CAZURN010000149.1:0-8484 GCA_964623165.1 uncultured Syntrophobacteraceae bacterium | reverse complement strand
ATTCGAAAATCCCAACCATCGGGGCCAGCGGGGCGGTGGCCGGTGTCATGGGAGCCTATTTCCTGCTCTATCCAAGGGCAAAAATCCTAACCTTGGTGCCCATCTTTTTCTTTGTCACTTTCCTGGAAGTACCCGCCTACATCTTTCTGGGCTTCTGGTTCACCCTTCAGTTCTTCAGCGGCACCTTGTCACTCCTTGCCGGGCCAAGTAACGTGGGAGGCATCGCATGGTGGGCTCATGTGGGGGGTTTTGTGGGGGGGCTTGTCATGATCATTCCGTTGAAATGGTCTAGGGGCAGGGACGTGGATGCACCTTACCGCTGGAGATAGGGTGCCGCAATTGGGTGTTCCGAGGCAAATTTGAGGAGAGCCAAACTGATTCGGTTTCTGCTGGTGCTTGTGGGGGCTTATGGGGGCTTGCTCCTGCTCATCATGATCTTCCAGGACCGGCTCATCTTCTTTCCTGAAAAACGCTTCCTCGTCCTTCCGAAGGAAGTCGGCCTCGAATACGAGGACGTCTCCTTCACGGCCGGGGATGGAACCTTGCTTCACGGGTGGCTCGTCCCGTCGCGGGACTCAAAAGCGGTCATCCTTTACTGCCACGGCAACGGGGGAAACATCTCACACCGAATCGGCCACCTGCAAGTCTTTCATCAGTTGGGGTTCACCACCTTCATATTTGATTTCCGGGGATACGGGAGGAGCCGTGGAAGCCCCAGCGAACACGGGATTCATCTGGATGCAGTGGCGGCATGGGAACACCTCACGGGAGAAAGGAGGATCCCTCCCCGGAAGATCGTGGTCTATGGCGAATCTCTTGGTGGGGCGGTCGCAGCTCAGGTTGCCAGTGAAGAGTCCCCTGGTGCCCTCGTGCTCCACTCGGCATTCACAAGCCTGCCTGACATGGCGGCCAAGGTTTACCCATTTTTGCCCGCCCGGTGGCTTGCCCGTTATGAGTTTGACACCCTGGGCCATGTCACCCGTGTGAAATGCCCTGTGCTCATCATCCACAGCAAAGAAGATGAGATCGTCCCTCACAGCCATGGGTTGAAGCTCTTTGCAGCCGCCTCGAATCGAGGGCATTTCCTGGAGTTGCAGGGTGACCACAACACAGGATTCATCACCTCGGCGGATGCGTACCAGAGGGGGTTGGCTGCTTTTCTTGACCGAGTTCTCGTTCCCAGAGTGACGATCGAGAATCGTGCTGAGGTCCCATGATTCTTTAGTCACGTTTATCCCTTCTTCGATTTGCATCTCACAGAGACATGTGGAACGCCGCGTTTCTCTCAATCATCTCCACGGGTCTTGCGGCCACCGTTGGTCAGGTGCTGATCCTTCGGGAATTGCTCGTTCTGTTTCTTGGAAACGAACTTTCAACGGGTCTCGTCTTCTTTGCATGGCTCCTCTGGACGGCTACAGGGAGCGCCGCTGGAGTTTCACTGACCCACCGCGGCTGTGTTGGCCCTGGAGTGCTTGTCGCGTCGCTCATGATCCTCTCAGTGGCTCTGCCTCTCACGATTGTCTGGATAAGGGTCTCCCGGCTTCTCTGGTCCATCCCCGCAGGTGAACTCTTGGCGCCTGGGGTCATGGCCGCCATTGCCTTTAGCGCCACATTGTTGTTTTGTCTCTTGTCCGGGGCGATCTTTGCGTTTGCCTGGGCATCCTTCAGTCCCAACCACGGCACTGGACCCAGAGGCCCGACTGTTGTCTACCTGGGAGAGGCTGCAGGCTCCGCCGTTGGAGGGCTACTCTTTTACCTTGTGCTGCTTCCGCGTGTCACCGCGCTTCAGGCTTCACTCTGTATCTCTGTCTTCCTCTTCGTCGTGGGACTGGTGGTCTTCCGGAAGTCTGCTGGGGACATTCCGCGAAAGAGCCTTCTCTTGATATCGGCTGCCGGGGTCTTCCTCTGTTTGGCCGGCGTTTATCGCGATGAGCTTGAACGGGTGAGCAGGAATGCACAGTGGGGATCCGACATGGTGGCCGTCCGGGACACTCCATTCCACAACTTGGCATTGCTTCGCAGGGCAGAGCAGTTCAGCCTGTTCGCCAACGGCCAATGGATCTTCTCTGTGCCCGATCCTCAGACGGCCGAATTTTCGATCCATCCGACACTCCTGCACCACCCCGCTCCCAAGGATGTCCTTCTCATCGGCGGCGAAGTCTCGGGACCGATCCGGGAGATCCTGAAGCATCCAACGATCCAGGCAGTGGATTTCGTGGAGCCGGACCCGGAGGTTCTGCGGATCACTGAGGATACACTGCCAAAGGAAGCGAGACAGAGCCTTCAGGATGCCAGGGTCCGCATTCTCCACGGGGATGCCTGGTCGATCGTTCGAAGTGCCAAGAGAAAGCATGATGTCATTCTTTCGAACGTTGGAGACCCTGTGAATGCGGGGACCAACCGCTTCTATACCAAAGAATTCTTCAAGCGCCTCAGAGGGCTGCTTCAACGAGGAGGGCTCGTTTCGTTCTCGGTCACGTCCTCCCCCGACATGGTCGGCCCTAGGCAGGCGATGTTTCTCCGGTCAATCCGGGATGCACTCCAGGACGTCTTTCCATTCGTCCTCATCTATCCTGGGGAAAATGCCCGATTCATGGCGTCGGATGATCCCGGCATTCTCCAGAACAATCCGGACAGATTGATTGAACGCCTGATGGAGAGGCGCCTGGAACTCCAGTTTGTTCAGGATTATTCAATACGGGACCTCATGAGCCCCATGAGAGTGACCGCCCTCCAGTCGGTGCTTGAGGGCATGAAGGGGCCGAGGCTTCCGGTCAACGAGGATTTTCGTCCTAGCTGCTACTATTACGGCCTGGCGGTGTGGACCGCCCAGGTTCACCCGTCTTTGGGAGCCGCCTTCTCCGCCGCAGCAGTCATGAGCAGGGGTTGGACCTGGCTTCTTATGGCAGGTGGTACCCTTGCCCTCTTCCTTGGCTCAGCCGTCAGACGCCCGAGACCGCAATGGGTTGTGGCCCTGTGTGTGTTCCTGGTGGGGGGCGGCCAGATGGCCCTGCAAGTGCTTCTGCTGGTCGCGTTTCAGATTTTGGAGGGGTTCCTCTACAAGGAGCTCGCACTCATCATCACCATGTTCATGGTGGGCATCGCACTGGGCACAGCAGCAGCCCGAAGCAGCAGATGGGCTGCAGGAGACCCGGGGTGCATCAAAGCCACTGGTGCCGAAGGCACATCAGTGGAAGGCTCAAATGATGTCTGCATCCGTCGAATTGAGCGAGAACAGGGTAAGAGGATCAGACGCTTCCTCACGGTTCAGGTCCTGTTTGGGCTGAACTTTATTCTGGTCATGGGAGTGCTTCACGTGATTCACCTGGACATGGAGAGACAGGTGTTCGCGTCGGTTCCGGTGAACGGCGTGTTTGCAGCTCTCGCATTTGTCGCGGGATTCCTGGGGGGCATGCACTTCAGCATGGCGGTGACCGTCCTGGGGGCTATCCATCCCAGCAAGAGAACCGACGGGAGCGGACCAGCCCTGTATGCCCTGGACCTGGTGGGCGCGGCCTGTGGCGCTCTGGGGGTCTCCCTCTTTTTGCTCCCGGTTCACGGAATCCATGAAACCATAGGAATCCTGGCACTCGCAACCCTTGCGGGTGCCATCCCTCTGTCCCGCTGCCGCTAGTCAGGGCCATCGCCATTCAGCAGGTGCTCGTTCACGCCACCTTCCAGACGCCGGGAATCTTTCGGCCGCACTTGCCACAAAGCCCTTCCTTGAGATCGAGGATCCGAACCCGGTAACCAGTGCGTTCGATCAGGCGAGTCTTGCATTGGGGGCAATCCGTGTGTTCCGCGGGATGCCCGGGGACGTTTCCGATGTAGACGAACCGGAGCCCCTCGCTGATAGCGGAGTTTCGCGCCTCTTCAAGGGTCGAAACCGGCGTGGGTGGAAGGCTCTTGAGCCGGTACAGAGGGCTGAATCGAGTGAAGTGAAGGGGGACCTCGGGTCCGAGTTCCGCTTTGATCCATCGGCACATGGCCCTGATCTGAACCATGTCGTCGTTCTTCCCCGGAATGACGAGGTTCACGATTTCCGTGTGAACACCCCACTGGCAAAGCCTTTTGAGGGTGGCCAAGACAGGTTCGAGCGTCCCTTCGGTGAGTTCCCGGTAGAAGGCATCCGAAAAACCCTTCAGATCGATACAGGCCGCCTGCAGGACCCTGCTGAGATCTTTCAGGGGTGCTTCGTTGATGTACCCATTGGAGTGCATGACTTTGAGCACGTTCTTCTTGGCGGCGATTTCGCCGACATCCATCATGTATTCGATGAAAATGGTGGGTTCCACATAAGTGGATGCGATGGAAGCGCATTGCGCCTTCACTGCCTCCTCTACAACGGAAGCGGGTGGCAGGGTGTAATTGAAGGTATCATCAGGCTTTGTCTGGGATATTTCCCAGTTTTGACAGAACTTGCAGTGGAGATTGCACCCGGCGGTGGCGATGGAAAAGGATAGGGTGGAAGGGAGGACGTGGTAGAAGGGCTTCTTCTCGATGGGGTCCACGTGAATGGCACAGGGATTCCCATGGACCAGCGAAACATACTCCCCACCCCTGTTCTCTCTCACGCGGCAGTAACCCCGCTCCCCATTGCTCACTTCGCACTCCCGTGGGCACAGGGTACAGCGTATTCGTTGGTCATCCAGCCGCTCGAAGTAAGGCGAGTGACTGTTTCCCAGAATGCCTCTGCCCATGGTCGAACTTGCAGGCACCGGATGGGCCGGGATCATGTTCAACAAAGGCACGCCGGCAAGGAACAGCGCGCATTGACCGCACCGATGGACAAAATGACGCCTGGTGATGGGCCCTTGCATGGTTTTCCTTCCAAGAGAGGCAAGACCTGTGACCACTGCGATTCTCTCCATTCCTCGCGCTCAGCGAAAGGAACAGGTGAACCCAAATTCCGAGGGCTGCAAGATTGCCCTGGTTTATAACATCGAGAGCTAGTGAAGGGTAGGGGATGGTGCTGCGGTTGGTGTTGGAGAAGCACCAGGAGAAGCGGCCTGGATGGCCTGTTTAGGCTGACAGACGGATGCATGTGGCGGAGGATTGCCAACGCGCTGGATATAGGAAAGACCAACACTCGCCTGGTTGCAGAAACTCCTGAACCCTGAGAAACTCTCCTCGTCCAGTGCCCTGCCACTCACGTTGCGGTCGCAGCAGATGACTCCCACAGGGCGGTTGAAGGCGATGACCGGGGCGATGAAGAAAGGCGGGCCTCCGAGGAGGTTCCTGATCTCCTGGGGTACGAGGTGGGATGCTGAACCCTGGGCCTCCTCCTTGAGCCACTTTGGTTTGCATGTCTTGAGAACGTGGTTGAAGACATTGTACTCCGCGTCAAGGGCGATGGGGGGAATTCCCTGCACTGCCAGTTTCTGGGTCCACCCCAGGGCATGGGTGATCCTGAGACTCTTTGCATCCGGAGTGATGGCTGCAAACACGACCCTGTCCATGGCCACCCCCCGGAGGATTCCCTCCAGGACCATGGATATGAGGAGCTTCGGATTCTGTTTTCCGTCCGCGAGAAGTGCCGAGTATTCCCTGAGTATCTGCAGTTGCAACGCCGGGTCCGAGTCTTCAAAGAGCCTGCCCTGAAAGTCCTCATCCGATTCAACCGCCTCGGCGGTTGGTGTTTCGACTTTTCCTTCCTCCTCACAAACCGGTATGAATTGGCTAACGTTCACCGCGCCGTAGCTTGCAACCGTTTTTGCCGCCACACTCGAATTGGACCGCAGGATCTCCATCACCCGATCTTCAGGTTTCTTCAGAAACTCAACCAGGCTCTTGATGAGGCGCTTCAGTCGGGGAGAGTCCCATCCCTGCTCGAGAACCTTTGCCAATTCGTAACCCATCAGAATGTGGCCGGGTCTCGGGTTGTTGGAAGGGTTTCCAGCCAGCGCACTCTTGAGAAGATCACCGAGGCTCCACTCATCGATGAGCCGCGCGGTCAGGTCCCTCAGCCGGAATCCCAGGAGATCCAGTTCACCGGCGATTCTCGAGCGTTCCGGCACCCCTGAGAGCTTTTCCATTTGGTCGCAGAGGTCTTCGGGGCAAAAAGCCCAGAATGCAATCTCTCCAATGCGGAAAAGGAGGGCTGCAACAAAGATTTCCTCGGGTGATTCATCCCCCCTGAGTTTGGCTATGGAACGCGCCTGGACAGCCGCATGGAAACAACGGGCCATTTCCCGCACCAATTGTTCCCTTTGGGATCCTTTCAGGAAGGACTCGATCACCTTAATGGAAAAGCAGATGCTTCGAACGGATTCGAAACCGATGAGCATGACGGCACGGGTGACCGTGCTCGTGTTGCGGGCGGTGAAGTTGTAGAAGGAGCTGTTGGCAAGCCTCAGCACCTGGGCGGTCATGGCCGCGTCCTTGAGTATGGTTTGCACCAGTTCCGCGTTGGAGGTGTCGTCGTTTGCCGTGAGTCTTGTGAGGCTGCTGACCGTGCTGGCAAATGCGGGAATCCGCTTGTCATTCAGCCAACTCACAAAGGAATCCAGATCCTCCTGACTCAATGCTGTTCTCCTCGCAACTTCATGGATTGATTCTTGTGCTCAAGGGCTTGGTAAGGATGCCTGCCGGTGCACCGAGCTGCATGCCTTGCGGCACAAACATGAAATCGGCAATGTTTCTAGATTATTGAAGTTCTATTTGATTGATTCTCCAGCAGTTGGGATGAAGGGCGCCGTTTGATCACCGGGACCCTCGTGTCAAACCTCTCCAATCGAGGAAAGGAAGCTCATCGGGAACTGTCTGGCTGGCGCCCTGTCTCGTTCCATCTTGATGAATTCTATGCACGCGACTCGGCGAATAACTATCCGGAAACCCGTGAGGTTTGATCGTTGCGCAATTTGTCATCAAGTCTGACGGGTCATGGCCCGATTCTTACTGCAGCCTTTAACAAGGTTTGAGGAATTTGGTGAACACAAAGCGTAAGAAGAGAGGAACGGCTTCAAAGGTTTTTGCGGAAACCCTCGCTGCTGAGGAAAGCAGCACCCATCCATCGGTTCACTCATGGTTTTCGTCATGGGGGAAACTGGAGACGAACACGAACACTGGAAACTGCGCGATCTGAAAGCACTAATCAGGAAGGGGAGACGAAAACATGAAGAGCATTACCATCGGGACAAAACTCATCGGCGGATTCTTGATCGTGGCACTGGTCACCCTGGGGATCGGCTTCACCGGCTGGTTTGGCGCCAGATCCTTGAATGAGCATCAGCAGGAACTGACCACCAACTCAATGCCGGGCATTCAACACGTCATGACCGCAGCCAAAGGGCTCAACGAAGTGCAGGCGGCCATGAGGGGCTTCCTCAACCCTGGCCTCACCGCAGAGAACCGCCAGGTGCTCAACCAAGAGCTTGCTGACGCTAGGGTTGACTACAGAAAGGCCCTTGAGGCATACCAGGCCCTTCCCAAGAGCCCCGAGGAAGAGTCGACGCTGAAGACTCTGATGCAGAGTATTGAAGCCTGGAGAAACGAGAACGAGATCCTGACTCAGACCATCAAGGATTTGGAAAAATTGGCCATCGAGGACCCCCTTATGCTCAGGGCGAATATTGAAAAGTTCACCGGGGACCACTGGCGGCTCATGACTCTGACCTCCGCTCTGATCCTGGAGAAAGAGCAATTCGATGGGGGAGATGACCACACCCAGTGCGCGTTCGGCAAATGGCTGGCCAATTACAAGACTTCGAATCCCCAGATTGGTGAAGCCCTGAACCGGATCAAGGATTCCCACCCGAAGTTTCACCAGAGCATCAAGAAGATCAAGGACCTCGCCAAAAAGGGCGAATACAGTCAGGCTGAGGCAGTCTTTCACGGCGAAATGGATGCTGCAGCCAACAGCACTTTTGAGGGCTTTCAGGCCATCCGAGATGAGGCTGCACGAGGTGCGGAATTGTATGCCAGGATGAGTGAGCAGGCGATGGGTCCAGCCATGAGGAAGCAGAAGGAATGCCTCGCGATCATGGATAAGCTGCTCGATCAGGAGAGAAAAGCCGTCCAGCAAACCGTGCAGGACATGACCAGCGCCTCCAGCAAAATCCAGTTCATCAGCCTCATGGGAATGATCGGCGGCTTCATTTTGGCAATGGTTCTCGGAATTCTTGCCACCCGCTCCGTTGTGAACCCTGTCAGGCGCGTGATCGAAGGGCTCTCCGAGGCTTCGGACCAGGTGGCTTCCGCTTCAGGCCAGGTGGCGTCGGCCAGTCAGCAACTCGCAGAAGGGTCGTCGGAGCAGGCCGCGGCCATCGAAGAGACATCTTCCTCCATGGAGGAGATGGCCTCCATGACCCGGCAGAACGCGGACAATGCCTCCCAGGCCAATCAGCTCATGAAAGATGCAAACAAGGTGGCGACACAGGCGAATCAATCCATGAATCATGTGAACGCGTCCATGGGTGAGATTTCCAAGGCGAGTGAAGAGACTCAGAAGATCATCAAGACCATCGATGAGATCGCCTTCCAGAC
>CAZURN010000148.1:0-8509 GCA_964623165.1 uncultured Syntrophobacteraceae bacterium | reverse complement strand
AAGGCATATCCCAGTGAAGAGAGGACATCTGCGACGATGGTTTCACAGCCCTCTGGTTCGCTGCGGTTGAGCTGAGGGACCATTTCACCCTCCTTACGCATCCTCTGCACGCCTATTCAATGCCGGCCCTGGGATCATATCTCGAAACACCAAGAAACCAGCGCCTTCTTTCAGCCGGACTTCAATTCCTCCAGGACGTGCCGCAGGTCCCTACGGTCTAACCCGTCATGGTCCACGACCTCACCGATTCTCACCGGGAGAATGAAGTGGAGTCTGTTCGCGATGCGCTTCTTGTCCGCTTCCAGGGCCGCGATCAACTGATCGGGATCGAAGGTCCGGGGTATCCTCACGGGAAGCCCCCAGTCTGTACACAATCGGATCAGCCGGGTCAAATCTGCGACAGGGAACATGCCCATCCCCACGGACAACTTCGTGGCCGCAACCAGCCCAATGGCTACCGCATCCCCGTGGCGCATTTGGTAACCGCTCACCTGCTCCAGCGCATGCCCGATGGTGTGCCCCAGATTCAGAATTCTGCGGTGACCGGCCTCCCGTTCATCCAACTCCACGACGCGTGCCTTGAGAATGCAGCAGGCCGAAATCATGCGCAGGAGGGACTCGGTCTCGCGCTTCTTGATTTCATCCCCATGGCTCTCCAGGAATTTCCAGAGCACTTCGTCCCCGATCATGGCCGTCTTGATGACTTCGGCCATCCCCTGCCTGAACTCCTCCATGGGAAGTGTCTCCAGGATTGCGGGATCCATCCAGGCGACCCGGGGCTGTTGAAAAGAACCGACGAGGTTCTTCCCCTCGGGAAGATCGACACCCGTCTTGCCTCCAATGCTACTGTCAACCTGGGCGAGAAGCGTGGTGGGGACCTGATAATGGGGAATCCCACGCATGTATATGGAAGCGAGGAATCCCACCACATCGCCCGTGACTCCTCCCCCAACGGCAACCAGGGCACTTCCCCGGTCCGCTCCAGCTCTCACGAGCCTTGTGGCGAGCTCCTCCACGGTCTGCAAGTGCTTGTTGGCTTCCATCGCATCAAACAGGAGCACATTTCCAGTCTCCAGTCCCGGCCAGCCCCAGTCACGCAGCCGCCCACCCCACTCGTCCCAAACCTTCCCATCCCAGATCCAAAAGGCGCGCCGCCCATCGAGATATTCCTCCAAGAGTTCGGGGAGTCCTCTCAGGAGCCCCTCCCCTATCAGTACTTCTGAAATCCGAGGTGGCAAATCGGGCAGATTGATGGTGAGCCTCATTGAAACATCCCCATAAGAACTTTAGATTCTCGTGCCAATTTCGAATGATCCAGTAATAGAAACATAAGGCGCATGCTGGCAGGTTTTCAATACCTATCAATGCTTTCCAAATTCCCCTGGCCCCTGAGGGTGGCATCCGGAAAGTCTCTCACCGGGCAGAGTATCGGGACAGCCCGCGCAGCACCCGCAACCCGAATCCCGAGCCCGTAAGATGCGCAGGAAATACCGTGCAAGGTAAACCAGGACGCCCCCGAGAATGACCATTACCACCAGTGTCTGCCACATATCAGACTCCTTTGAAACGTCAGATGGCAATTCCCAGGCCGAGCCATCGCCCTCCCTGGTAGATCAGCACGGCTGCCAGAAACGCAATGCACGTATTGAACACAATGGAAAACGCACCCCACTTCCAAGCACCGGATTCCCTGATGATGCAGGTCACAGTCGCGAAACAGGGTGAATAGAGCATGATGAATACCATGAGCGCAAACGCTTTCAGCGGACTCCACTGGGGATCCTGCGCCAGACGCTGGCTCAGCGACGTCTCTCCTTCCTTCTTCGCACTGCCCATGGAATAGGCCGTGCCGAAGGTCGATATGATGATTTCTTTGGCAGCAATCCCTGATAGGAGGGCCACGTTGGTCCTCCAGTCGAATCCTGCCCATCGGGTCGCGGCTTCGATTGACTCGCCCATTCTCCCTGCAATGGAGTTCTTCAGAGCCGCCTGAGCCTGGGCCTGATCGATGTTGCGGAGCGCCTCTCGAAGATCTGCAAGGTGAGGAACCAGGGCACTCTCATCAACCGCTTCATCCAAGAGAATCTGCCGATCCACCTCTGAAACCCGTGCAAGCACGTTCTGTCGCTCTTCATCAAAAGGCGCCCTGGCTTCCTCCCCCAGACGCGGGAAGGTCATCAAAGCCCAGAACAGGATGGAAAAAGCGAGAATGACGGTCCCCGCCTTGTGGATATACTGCCACGTGCGCTCCCAGGTATGAATCAGCAACCCCTTGAAGGTGGGAAGACGATACGGTGGCAGCTCCAGAAGAAACGGGGTACTTGGCCCTTTGAGAATCGTCAAACGCATGAACTTGGCCATGACCAGCGCCACGGCCCAGGAGAGAAGCGTTAGGATAAACATCATGCCCGCATGGTTCGAAGCGAAAAAGGCTGCAATGAGCATGGCGTAGACCGGGAATTTGGCCCCACAGTTCATGAAGGGTGCCGTCAGGACTGTCGCCAGACGCTCCCTGGAACTCCTCAGCGTCCGAGTGGCCATGACTCCGGGCACCGCACACCCCCCGGCAATCCCCCCCGAGATGATGTAAGCCATCACCGAATTCCCGTGGAGTCCGAAAACGCGGAAGATCCGGTCCAACATGTAGGCCACCCGAGCCAGATAGCCGGTGTCCTCCAAAAACGCGATGGCCAGGAACATGAAGAGGATCAGAGGCACAAAGCCCATGACCCCGCCTACCCCGTCGATGATTCCCGAGATAAGGAGAGACTTGAGGAGACCCGGTGGAAGTGCGGAATCCGCGAAACGCCCAAGGGCGGCGAAACCCTTCTCGATCCATTGAACTGGGAGTTCACTATAGCTGAAGGTGAACTGATAGACGACGTAAAGGATACCGAGCATAATGACGGGACCCAAGAAGCGGTTGGTCAAGACCCGATCGATCTGGTCCGTCAGGAACAAGCGGTCGGTCTTCCTGTCTTGCCTGACCACCCCGTCTTTCAAGAGGGCCGTAATGAAACCGTACCGATGATCAGCGATGATCGCCTCGGGGTAACTGTCGAGGGTCTTCCGGAGGTGATTGGCCACCAGTTCCGCCTTTTCCTCCAGCATCCTCGATAGTTGGGGATCATGCTCCTTTCCCTTCGCCAGCACTTGTTCATCCGTTTCCATGTACTTTAGGGCTACCCAGCGGGCAGGGTACGTGTCGGCCAGAAACCCGGACCCTCTGATGACCGCCTCCATCTGGTCCAGCACCGGGTCGATGTCGGGACCGTACGAGATATGCAGCGGCTGCCGTAAACGGTCCTCGGCGGCAAGCAATGCCGCAGCACCGAGGAGTTCCTCCTTGCCCGCTCCGGACCTCGCGATGGTTGGAATCACCGGGACTTGCAACCGCCGGGAAAGCTCTGCCGCGTCGACCTCGATTCCCCGACCGGCTGCCGCATCGATCATGTTCAAGGCAACCACCAAGGGAAGCCCCAACTCCAGGAGCTGCACGGTAAGGTACAGGTTCCTCTCGAGATTGGATGCGTCAACGATGTCAATGACCACCTCCGGGCGCTCCTGAACCAGAAAATCCCTGGCCACCAACTCCTCGAGAGAATAGGCCGTGAGGGAATAGGCGCCCGGCAGATCCACCAGGCGAATCTGCTGGCCATTCAGGCTATAAAAACCCTCTTTCTTTTCAACCGTGATCCCTGGGTAATTGCCCACATGCTGCCTGGCTCCCGTGATGGCATTGAAAAGAGTCGTTTTGCCACAATTGGGATTCCCGGCCAGGGCGATGAGGAATTCCGACGAGGACTCGTTCATGCATCACCTTCCACAACGACATGGATGTAGTCTGCTTCATTGTTCCGCAGGGTGAGAATGAAGTTTCGCACGCGAATGGCCACCGGATCCTTGAGCGGCGCCCGACCCTGGACTTCAATGGGGGTACCGGGAACAAGGCCCATATCCCGAATGCGGCGACCCAGCTCCCCTTCCGCCTTGACCCTTGAAACCACCCCCCTTTGACCGGCAGCCATGTGCCGCAACAGAATGGTGGGCATCAATCTTCCTCCAAACTCGCTCAGGTCTCAGGGAATCTGAGATTGTCTGAGATAAGCGTGCAGCCGTAGGTGTCAAAATTAGCGGAGCCTAACTTATGAGACAAAAAAGAAGCGGTGGAACACCGCTTCGGCCATCCATACTGTGACAGGCAAAGCTCTCAAACACGTAGGATTTCACCCTGGGCGTGGAGCCAAAGGCATGTGCGGTCATTGGCCAACGGCCGTCACGAGGATCTTCTCCGAAACCCCCGCTCCCAAGCTCAAAGTGCCGCCCCGGATCCTGATGAGGCAAGGAGACCCGCACCCGGCACAGAGCAGCTCCATCTCAGCCCCGGGATAGATACCCAGTGCTGCCATCCGGGCACATAGGTGGCGCCCGCCTTTGATGCCGGCAACTCTGAAGCGCTTCCCCGTCGGGGCCGCACTCAAAGGCTGAGTCTGCACATCCAGGTCATGAAATGATTCGCGGCGGTCGGATTCCATTCGTCGGAAGCACCGGAACATGATAGTTCTCCGCAGTGTGAGTTTGACAACGCTAATTAGGTACACCAAACTTTATGAGTTGTCAATAGTCATTTTCTGGGGTGTAAAGTTTATATCGGACAATCAAAGGGCATTCCTGATTCCCAAGTGACGAGTCGATCCATGACCAAATCCGCAGCAGTCCCCGAGCAGAACTCACCAGTGAGCGTCCCTCCCCATCTCATGCCCATGCAGAGACTCTTCCCGCAAGATCTCCTGAAGCTTTTTGCTCAATGTTCTCATCCGAACCCATCCATCAGGGAAAGAGCCCTCGACGCTCTTCTGCAGTCACCAGCAGCCGACGAGGCTTCTTTTGCAAGGGATTTGCTCACCGCTTTCGTGGCGCAACCATGGATCATGAGACACATGCCACTGCCACTTGCCGGGCTTTTCCTCGACGTGGCCATATTGACGGAGGGCAAACCGTGGGTCTCGGATCACTCAACATTCTTTACCAAGTTCCTCAAGCGACTCGGCAAGCGGCCTTTTTCACCTCTGCTCCTTCAAGGTCTCCCTCTTGGCCCACTCCTCCCTTGCATTTCGCAAAGGGTCATGCAGGGTGGAAACCCTCCCCCATTCAATTCCTGCAAGAACCGTTGGAGGCTCCTTCGAAAACGTCTTCTCGCCATATCCGATGGATTCCCGGCCACAGCTCTCACGTTGAGGGATCTGCACGGGTTGATGTCTGCAATGGGAAAGCCCTCTGGTCCTGCCAACTGGGGATCCGGGTGGCTTTCTGTCGGACGGTTGCTCGTTCTCCCAGGCTGGAATGAGCTATCCGCCTCGCAGGGGCCAAGTGATCCACCACAATCCCGAATCCCGTCCATGGAGGATCAGGCGCCCCTGGAGTGTCTGAATCTCAAGCCCACCGCCTGGGGAACCATGAGGCCCTCGGTCATGCGATTCTGGGAAGCAATGGAGAAGGCTCAGGCGGAAGAACTGGCGGCCGTGCGAACTCTCTCGCGGGTGGTCAGTCAACGGACAGGCCGCGTCGTCTTGAGCCTTCACAACGCCACCCTTGCTGCGGTTGGGGGCTGGGCCTTCGAGGACCCTGTTGCGTTCACTGTCAAGCCTGCGCTACAGCAAGTGTTTGCAGGGGCCGTGTGGAAAAGGACAAGAGAGCTGACAGCCTCCTGCACATCACTCCCAGTCACACCCGAGGCCTTGTGGTCGCGCTGTGAGGAGCGGCTCGTGGTTCCTCAACTCCAGCATGCTCTCTGGGAGAGCCAGGTGCGGGCAACCTTCGATCCTGACTGGACAGAACACTACGAAAGGGAACTGCTCCTAGTGGAAGGGATCCTTGGCAAAGAACGCCTCAAGGGCATCCAGGACGATGCCGTTGCCGCGCACGCGCTTCCATGCGCCCTCGCTCCTCACCAGAGGCGCACCGTGAAAGATGTGCTCAGATGGCGCCATCAGCGCCAGGAATTCTGGTCAGAGGGGCTTTTCCTTCTTGGGGCCATGATCGTCGAAGGGCAGAATCTTCTGGATTTGGGAGATATCGAGGGTCTGGTTCTTCCCTGGATCGACAAGTTCTTCATCTCATCCCGACGGGATGCGGATCGAGACTATCTGCCACTTATCCTGCAGTTCCTGGACACCTTGGGGGCTCAACCTTTGGTGCTTTTCTGGGAGGACACCTCGCGTGCCAAGGACCCAAGCTTCAAACTGGCCCTGAATGAAATGAAGAGACGGGGTCTCCCTTTCAGGGGCATCGGTGTGTTCGACGAAGGGGATTCCAGGCGGGATGAGGCTCTAGACCTCATCTGCCAAGAATATCGCTCCACCCGGCTTTTTGCATTGAGGCCCTTCAACGACACCCACAACCCTGCATCCCTGCATTGCCTGCTTCAAGGCGGGCTTAGGTACTTCCTTTCCCACTACGACTCATCGTGGAAAGACAATCTCTGTTTCATGTATGCGGGCACCCAGGTCCTGCCATTCGTATCCGTTCACTGCGAAATGGAACCCTTCCCTGCCTGGATTGTCTCGGGAAATCGCCGGATTCCATTTGGGGCCGCTTTTCGCCATCGCCTCCGCCGTAACGTCCTTGGTACACAGTGTTGCATGGTTCACCCGCTTTCATTGCGCTATGCCCAATGGGCCAATCTTCTCTAGCAAACCTCCCCATGAATGCATGCGATGTCTTTCAGGCAATTATCCAGGGCCTTCCGGAATATCGGAGGTTGTGGGGATCTCCTGAGAGTTTCCAGCCTATCCATCAGCAACCGTGTCTTGGGATGCAGCCCAGCCGGAGAAAGCCGTCGGGCTTTCCTGATCAGACGGGGCAGAACCTCACATGCCAGGATCCTGACCTCATAGTACGATTCGTCATCCGACAAGACACATATTTCGTCCTCAATGAGCTTCTCCTTTGGTGACTCAATTGCGAGTGGATTTCCTGGATGGCTGAGCCCAAGTTCTTTCCTCGTTGATCGTTCGATTTTGGTGCGTTCTCTTGCAGGTGTTCGAAAACCATAGGAAAGAGTCGGAATCCCTCACCATTACGTTTCAAAGCAACAGAAAAGCAGAAACCGATATCGTCATCCGCCTTGAACTGAATCGGGTCACAGTGTGACCAGTTTCCAACAGGCTGAAGACCCCCATGAGGGAATTCCATCCTGGAAGGATTCACTTTGGCGATGCGGCGCATGGCCGAGATCAACTGAAAGAACGGCGCCTTCCCCTGCCGACTGACTGAACTTCTCATTTTGGCATCTCATCTGAACGTGTTCTTCGCGATTTCAATGGAATGATTACAGGCTGGACGGAATGAATGTACACTTACCTCTCTGTTTTATCCAAGAGACTTCCACGTCATTCTCCCAGGCATGCAGCAGGAATGCTGCTCCTCCCCGCCCGGGGAGGAGCTGAAATCCGACAATAAGGCAGAGACTGAGGGAGCCCGGAGAGAGACAATCTGATAAGATACTTTTGTTTTTTCGGACATCTCCGCGGTGAGTCACATGCGAAGGAACTTCCGGCATTCCCGAGGAACACACGGGAGTGCGGCGGCGGATGGCAATTCTCCAAAAAGTGGTTGACATAACTGCTGATTTGCCATTAGTTCTAGAAGGTCTGGGCACTATTCCGGGAAAGCCCGACCGTCGGTTTCCCAACCCTGATCCGCCCGCGCAACGGGTGGGTGCTTCATGACCAAGGCATCTGTAAGTCGCTCCCAGGGAGGGGAGAAATCATACTTCACAGGCAACCAGTCATGACCGCGGCCAGTTGATCCCCTGCGCAAGGATCTCCGGAGCAGATGGTGTGGCGCAGAATCTTATTTCGAGGTTTGAAGCGGGGAATGATCAACTTCCAGAAAGCCCGTGATCGTATGGTCGAGTCGCAGCTGGTGAGTCGAGGGATCCACGATCCCCGGGTGCTCGCGGCCATGCGTAAGGTACCAAGGCACCTCTTCGTGGACGAGGCCCTGAAGGAACAGGCCCACAGCGACCACCCTCTTCCCATCGGCGAAAAACAGACCATCTCGCAGCCTTACATCGTTGCCCTCATGTCGGAGGCTCTCCAGCTCAAAGGCCACGAGAAGGTTCTGGAGATCGGCACTGGCTCCGGCTACCAGGCAGCAGTCCTGGCAGAACTCGCCGACCGGGTATTTTCTATTGAGCGTTTCCCCGCCCTTGCATTCCGGGCCAATCAGATCTTGCAGAAACTGGGCTATAGAAAGGTCATCATTCGTGTCGGAGACGGAACACTCGGCTGGCCCGACGACGCGCCTTTCGACGGCATTGTGGTCACGGCCGGAACCCCCAAGATACCCCAGCCGCTGGTCGATCAACTGTCTGTGGGAGGCCGTCTCGTGGTGCCCGTGGGAGACCGCATCTCCCAGGATCTCATCCTTGTGGAGAGGACTGCCGAAGGCATCAACAAGAGCAATCTGGGTGGTGTTCGCTTCGTGGATCTTGTGGGCAAATGGG
>CAZURN010000147.1:0-8698 GCA_964623165.1 uncultured Syntrophobacteraceae bacterium | reverse complement strand
GTGAAGGTGGCCGTGAGGGTCTTCTTCTGAAGCACGCACCTCTCGATCATGGGAGCCACTTCGGGGTCCTCTGCCTGGACAGGCGCGCGACCACGATTGAGATAGTGGATCTTCCAGAAGGACCTGGAAGAGGGGCGCTGCATGCCAATGACGAACTTCCCCGGCCGCCCGGTCTTCCGGTCCAACGAATCGGCGACGACCCCCGCCATTACCGCCCCCACGAAGCCGACTCCCATGACCACAACGATTTCCCGGCCCAGGGATCTCTGTTCGGCGACCAGTCCTTGGAGCCGCTTGAATTCGATTACATAGTCTTCCTCGCTCGGCAGGGCAAAGGACTCCCCGGCCGGGCACACGGACACCGAAGGCTCAACACCCCCTTCAGCCCGCTTCGGCACAGCACTTCCTTTCCGCATGAAAATTCCTCCTTGCACTTCGGGTAGGAATTGACTCGCTCCATCATAGAGCATCTCAACTCTATACAACGATCATATAGACGGCCACAAAACTTGCTGCTATTACAACAAAAAGCCATGCAATGCAAAACACCTTTCCTCGAAACTCCACCATAGAGGCATTCTCCAAGGAAACGCCTGATGATCGATCCACACTGCTCCACTGAAATCCACATTCGCTTGGGAATCGGAGAAGTGCTTTCACTTCATGAGGAGTTCTGTTGTCCTTGCGTCCGTGCCCGGGGTGCTCACCCCCATCCGGCAAGCGCACTTTTCTTTGACATCCGGACTCTTTTTGATTAGGCATGAAGATCATCGTGCCACGCGGATCCTCATCGAATCAGGAGAAGAGAAATGGCTGCCCCGGAACCTCGTGACTTGAACCAATGGAAAAAGGAATTGGAAGTGGTCTGGAATGAAATGCCGAAGCGGTTCAGAAACGACCACAGCGTGCGCAGGACACTCCAGTGTTTTCTCTATGGGCGGTTGAAGGAGGCTGGATACAAGGTTGTGGCAGATTATATGCCTCCAAGAATCCAGGATCGGCCCGTTGATCTCATCACCGTGAATGAGAATCAGGAAATCGTCCATGCCATGTGTTTTGATTCCGTGGTCACCCTCGCCGCGGTAAAAAGTCTCAGCAGCTTCGATTCGGAACGCAAAGTCATTTTCACCGTGGGGCTCTTCGAGAAGAAGGTTGACGAAAGCCGCTTCTTCTTGAAGCCGGAGATCGAGCATGTGCATTTGAAACTTCCCGGGACTCCATTCTGAGTAGTCTTCCCCACCACGGGTTTCCATGTTCACACCGCCCTGCCGGCGAAAGCCTACAGGGCGGAATTGGTTTGATTGACGGCAAGCCAATTTTGGACTTCATGACTCATAGAACGCACCCTAATGCCCGCCATGCCATCGAGAGAGAAAATCGTATAATTGGCTTGGGACTTTGTGAAGTGTGCGATTCACATGGGCGTACTTCTTGGCGGGGTCCTGATCTGCCTTGACACCAACCTGCAGTTGTGCAAGGATGTAGGAAATCCTTCTCAACAATTGGCATAGGGATGGTTTGAGTACTGCCCACCCAAATCGGTATGCGGTAGCGCCGATGAAAGGAGGTGATAATCACTAAGGTGATCTGTTG
The DNA here is from genome assembly GCA_964623165.1 of uncultured Syntrophobacteraceae bacterium. GTDB lineage: Bacteria > Desulfobacterota > Syntrophobacteria > Syntrophobacterales > Syntrophobacteraceae > JAAYUJ01. The sequence continues at coordinate 7,105 of CAZURN010000147.1, read as the reverse complement.
TGTTACTACTTTCACAAGCTAGGCTCCGCCTTCTTCCTCATCGTCCGCTCTCTTGATCGTGACAAGCTGTTTTCGGGATGCGGTTCCTTAAGGCACCGTCGCCGCCGTGTTGGTCTTCTTCTTCGTGCGCTGCATGCCTTTCCGGATGTTGATGTTTGAGTCGTCACGTCGCACTTATCCCAAGGTCCCTGTAATTATTTTGTTTTTACCATTGAAAGGAGGGCTTAAACAATGGCCGAAGACGCAAAAACTATGCCGAGGTGGATTCCTTTACTATTGGGCTTATTGGGTAGCACCACATGCGGTATGCTCCTGTACGCGTGGAGCGTCTTCATCAAGCCGTTGAACGCGGAATTTGGCTGGTCCCGTGCGGAGATCGCCATGGCGTTCGCGATCTGTTGTCTGATATTCGGGTTGGTGACCTTTCCCGCTGGACGCTGGAGTGACAAGATAGGCCCGCGAAAAGTCGTCATGTCTGGAGGTGTCCTGCTCGCCATCGGGTTCATCCTCTCGGGTTTCATTCAGTCAAAATTCCAGCTTTACATTACCTATGGTGTGATTGCCGGTCTCGGCGGCGGGATGATTTACCTGCCGCCCATCGCGACAGCACCTAAGTGGTGGCCTGACAGACGGGCGCTAGCCACGGGCTTTGCGGTCGTAGGTCTGGGTCTCGGTTCGTTTCTTATGGGCCCGCTGGCCACGTATATCATTGAAAAACCCGGCATGGGATGGCGCTATGTGTTCTGGTACTGCGGCATCGCCATGGGGATCATGGCGCTTATCGCCGGCGCCTTTCTTGAGCCGCCCCCAGCAGGTTGGAAGCCTGCGGGCTACACGCCCCCCGCACCTCCCGCAGGAGCGGCCGGCCCCAAAGTGACCCGTGACTGGACGCATGAGGAGGCCAAGAAGGATTCCAAGTTTTGGCTGCTGTTCCTGGCTTACTTCTGCGGTTCCTTTGCAGGCTTGATGGTCATAGGCCACCTTGCCGGTTTTGGTAGGGATCAGGGCCTGACGGCCATGGCCGCCGCTGGCGCGGTGAGTTCTCTTGCCTTTGCCAATGCGGCCACAAGAATCCTATCTGGCTGGTTTGTGGACATGATCGGCATTCGAGTCTACTTTGCCGTGACGTTTCTGTTGCAGACGATAGCCATGGTGGCCATTTTCCAACTCGGCGGCAGCCAGATTGGCTTGGCTGCGATCTCCATCCTCATCGGATGGAACTATGGAGCCATGTTCACCCTGTTCCCGGCCACATGTCTCCAGTTCTACGGTCCGACGGCCCAGGGAAGCAACTACGGCCTCCTGTTTACAGCATGGGGATTCGCCGGTTTTGCCGGGCCTTGGGTTGGGGGCTACCTCAAGGACGTGACGGGAACCTACTATATGCCGTTCCTCTGTGCAGCAGTTCTGTGCGCCCTTGGATGCATCATCCTTTTCACGACCAAGCCGCCGGAGAAGAAAGCGGCATAGCGCACAATGCCTGAGTGAGGATTCAGGCGACCTGATTGTGAGGCGCTCCGGATTTGCCGGAGCGCCTCTTCTATTTCCAAGGGAGAGATCATAATATCGAGTTGTGCTCAAGATCGAATCGAACAGAGCCGGGAATGCAGCATACCCCTTGGTGGCCGCCATGAAGCGGACGTACAAAAGGTTCTCTGCTACACCATCGTGACAACCACTTCGCATAAGAGCCCGATGGCTATGCGAAGTAAGCTCTGCAGCATACACTCTGAAGGACGAATGCCATACGGGGTGATCGGTCTATCCGACACAGGGAGTGACGATGCTCCGAACCCTGGAGCAATCCCCTTGAGCAAGTGTCAGATGATCAGACCTGGATTCGACAGTTGACAGCCAATACCCTATGTGCCATATAAGATTCTAGGTTGTTGGGCTTGAGTGTGATGACTGAGGGTCGGATCCGTTCGAAGGGAGGTGATCACCAAGAGACTAGGAACGCGTGAAATACTGCATCCCTCGATTTGATTTCATGTTTGGCTCTTCATTCTTCAGATCTTCCCATTTCCCCCTGCGGAGATTTTTGAGCAGCCTGTGTGTGGCTCCAGTGCTGGTTCTCTTGTTGCTGAGAACCGCGTCTCGTTCTTTCAACGACCGTTGACGGGCTGACTCCTCCTACCATATCATTGTTAGAACAGGGATTTCTCCTTCGTTCACTTCCTGAATCACTTGGTTATTCCAGCCAAGATCGCCCTATTGTGTTTAGTGCGCTTTCATTCCTCTAGGAAAGGATATGAGCCCTGCCTACTTCGGCGCGGGATAGGCCATGACAACCAGCTCTCCGTTTTCCCTCTCTCCACAGGGAAAACCGAGGAAAAGCTCCCCGGCCCATTTTGTTGTCACCCCGCGTGAACAGCCAGGCGCATTACTCATTTCATCATTATTTCGGGATGGGGAAGGGCTCACTGTGCCCGGAGCGGAATGCTTCCACTTGATTCGCCCTTGGGACAGTGACGCCTGCACCCGGGTGTACTTCATCTGAAGGAGGATTAGAAATGGCACAACCATTGGAAAAAGTTCCAACCAAAGCTTGGGTGGTCACGTTTGCAGGCACGGCAGTGAACCTATGCCTAGGCATCCTCTATGCCTGGAGCGTCTGGGCGAAGGCCCTGATCAATGAAAAGATGGTCGGCCAACCCATGACCGGCGTGAATGAGGGATGGAGCTATCTCAACAATGCCCAGGCGGCAACTCCGTTTTCGCTGTGCGTGATCCTGTTCGCCCTGCTGATGATTCCAGGGGGAAGAATTCAAGACAAATACGGCCCGAAGGTGGGCGCGACCCTAGGCGGACTGCTCCTCGCGGCTGGCTGCATCGTGTCCGGACTCATGAAGAGCTATGTGGGCCTGATCATCGGATTCGGAATCCTTGGCGGAGCCGGAATGGGAATCGGTTATGCAGCACCTACGCCTGCCGCACTGAAATGGTTCGGGCCGCACAAGCGGGGTCTCATTGCCGGTCTCGTGGTGGGAGGTTACGGTGGCGCCGCACTTTACATTTCACCCCTGGCTCAGTGGCTTATCAATACGTTCAGTATCTCAGGAAGCTTCATAGCTTTGGGTATCTTCTTCGCGGCTGTGGTCATCATTGCCGGTCAACTCCTGGCGTGGCCCCCGGCCGGCTATGTGCCCCCCGCTCCTCCCGCCGTCGCGGGTGCCCCAGCCAAGGCGTTGACCACCGTCGACTGGGTGGCTGGCGACATGGTGAAGACCTGGCAATACTATGCCCTGGTCATCATGTTCATCGGCACCACTCAGTCCGGCCTCCTGGTAATTGCCAATGCGGCTGGACTGCTTGCGACGACGGCCAAGGCAATCCCCTTCCTGGCGGCCAATGCCTGGATCCTTGCCTCATACGGCGGTTTGGTGAATGCACTGGGCCGTGTGGGAACGGGGCTCTACTCCGACAAAATCGGACGGGGCAACGCATATACCGTCAACTGCCTCGTCTCTGCGCTATGCCTCTTTGCCATGCCAGCCATCATCGCATCCGGGAACGTGCTCCTGCTCTTCCTGGCCGTTGGCATCGCCTACTGGCAGTATGGCGGCGGATTGGCCCTTCTCCCCTCCTTCACGGCTGATTTCTTCGGCGCCAAGAACCTTGGTTTCAACTACGGACTCGTCTTCATTGGGTGGGGACTCGGTTTCTTCATGACGAGGCTCGGCGGCACCATCAAGGACATCACCGGAAGTCTGGATTGGGCATTCTACCTCTCAGCCCTGGTCTTGGTCATCGCGGTGATCCTGTGCCGCGTGACCAAGAGACCTCATGCACCTGGCGAGGCACTTGCCGCCTCCAGGACATGAAGTCACTGATTTGAATCACCTCTTGCCTGACATGGCCGGGGCGGGATGGAAACCCGCCCCTCGTCATCTTTGAGGTCCAAGCGCTCCGTGCAGTAAAGCCATCCACCAAGCGAATGGAGATCAGGTTTTTCTCTGCAGGTACACTCCATGGTCCAACCCTATGCGCGATGAACACATTTCCCCTGAAACCGCCCTCCTGATCAACCTGCCCGACGGCGAACTCCATGTCCTGAGAGATCTCCTGATGGAGATGGCCCCGGCCACCCACGTCACTTGCGTGTCCTCGCTGGGAGATGTCTGTGATTCCCTGTTACAGACTGCCGTGGTTCTCATCGTCATTCACTGCGATTCGGCCGGAAGGGAAGCCTTGCAGGCCGTTCAGAAGACAAGACGCTCACTGCGGCACCGACCGCCAATTCTCCTCCTCGTCCCTCCAGACCGCACAGAAGAAATCAGGACATACCTAAGGGAAGGAGCCGATGAGTTCTGGATCCTCCCCATGGATCCCTTCGCTTTTCCCGCCCGCCTGGAGGTTCTGCTCCAATGGGGACGATCTGCTGAAGAGATAAGACAGATCCATGAAGCCACACCCCAGGCAGTCCGGTCCAATGAGGCTCCTCTCCTGTCACAGGTTTGGATGTCGATTCGAAGTCTCCTAGGGAGGCATTGGGAGCGCCGGAACCGCGTGAAGAAACCCGCGTTTTTTTTCGGCGGCCGATGGGAAAGGATTCGAAGGCTCGGCTTCGGCAGCTTTGGAGAGGTCGTGCTGGTGCGGGCCAGGAAGGGGAGCAACATTGCCGTCGCCAAGATCCCACACGGCACAGGCATGAATGCCCATTTTCTCAGGGAAGCGGCCATTCTCAAGAGGCTTGCCGCTCACCCCCGTTCCGTGAGACTCTTAGAAGTTATCGATGACAACGGAAAAGCGGTCATTATAGAGGAATATGTGGAGGGCGCGAGCCTGCAGGAAGTGCTGAATCGAGGGATGGAAAGCCGGCAAAAAGAGAGGACCTTTCTGGAGCTCCTGGACTTCGTCGCATTCGCCCACAACCAGAAGATCATGCACCGGGACATCAAGCCGGAGAACATCATTGTCACCCCTTCGGGCAACTCCAGGCTCCTCGACTTTGGGGCGGCCAAGGACTTGTCCCGCATGACCACGAGCAGTACGGTCATTGGCTCTCGCCCCTACATGGCCCCGGAACAGATCTCCGGCAGGAGTGAGGTTGCCAGTGACGTATGGGCTCTGGGGGTTCTGCTCTACACCCTGGCCACTGGGCTTCTCCCATTCTACGATGACAACGAGAAGAAGCTCATGGACATGATCCTCGAATCGGAACCCCAGGCGCCCCGAAGCCTCGAGCCTGATCTTCCGGAGGCAATGGAGCAAGTGATCCTCAAATGCTTGCGCAAGGATTCCCAGATGCGCTACGGGGACGCCGGAGCCCTCAAGGACGAGCTGCTGAGGCTGTTTCCACGGTTCGGAGACGGGGGAACCCTGCCTGACTCATGAACCCCCTAAACCTCGCGGTCGTTCCACCTGCGGTCGAAGAAGGCGGGAATGTCACAGACCATGATGAGGATGTCCTGATTCTGATTGCGGATGTCCTTCACGAGACCCTCAATGACGGCTTTGCACCCGAATCCGGCATTTCGACAGGCTCGAATCGCCTTTGGCGCATCCAGGGGCACTTCAGCCCAAAGCTTTTCCAGGCCAAGTTCGTGACCCAGCCGAACCAGTTCGTTGAGCATGAGCGTTGCCAGGCCCAAGTTCTGGAACTTGGGCGAGACCACAATGCGCACCCTGCCGATATGGCGTTTCCAGCCATGGCTGGTCCTGTGGAGCGTGGCGTCTCCGACGATTTCCGCACCGACGAGAGCCAGCAGGGGGATAGCCCTGGAGTAATCCAGGCGATGGGCCCATCCATGTATGGTCTGCCTGTCTCTGACATTGTGGCGGAGAACGAGGAGTTCTTCCTCGGGAACCAGCTCAAAAAAAACATGGAGTGCTTCTTCATCCTCCGGCGTCATGGGTCTGAGAACCACTTCTGTGCCGTCTTTCAGTTTCGCCGTTTTGGCCCCGAACATCCTTCACCTCCTATACACCCTCCTGAAGTCTCAGCGCCAGGTATCGAGGAAGCCCAGCTCTCAGGATTTTCTCCTGGGCTCTTCGAATGTCGTAGGGGACACTGCGGAAATGAACCGTCCTCGAAACGACGTCAAGAACGAGATAGTGCGCTCGGCTGTCCCCTTGCCTCGGCTGTCCGACGCTCCCGGGATTCACGAGGTAGCGCATTTCGTGATGGAGCTCTAGGACACCCGGGGTTGAATTCGGAGTGGAGACCTTGCCCCTCTGGTCCTGGATCCAAACCCGTTGCAGATGGGTGTGCCCGAAAAAGCACGTGTGGACGGAAGCGTGCCACTTTTGCAGGAGATTGAACATTCTCCTGGCTTGGAACACGTGGAGGATGTAAGAACTTGCATTCTCGGGGGTTCCATGACAAAAAAGGTACCGGTCGAGCATGGTGACAGTGGCAGGCAAAGCCTCCAGATATCGCCGGTCTTCTTCTGTAAGCTGCCCTGCGGAGTATTGGATGGCCTGGTGGGCAAGCACATTGAAGTCTTGGGCGATTTGCGGGTCCAGTATCGCCAAATCATGATTTCCCGCTACTCCCCTGATCCCGCGCCTTCGGGCAAGTTCAAGGCATTCACTGGGATTGGCATTATATCCCACGAGGTCTCCCAACTGGATCAGATGATCGACGTCATCCTGCTCCAAAGCCTGGAGCGTTGCCTCCAAGGCCTCGAGGTTCCCGTGAATGTCAGACAACACGCCGATCCGCCGCATGATCCTCCCACCGAGGTCTCGGCTAGGCACCAACGAAATCGCTATTCAACCAAAACTGGTTCCCTCAATATCAGCGCGATGGCCTTCCTGGCGGACTCTGCGAGTCTCGGGTGGGTTTCCGAGAGGGACTCGATCTGTCTGAGGTGATCGGCCGTTCGTAAAATGACCATGGCCAAGTCCCCCTCGTCCATTCCCGCAATCTCTCGGACACTCTCCCACGTGGATCCCTTGGCCCAGTAATACACCGTCACCACCGCCCAGAACGGAAAGGGCGGTATGGCAAATCCCACGGCCTTGAGATTGTCCCGAAGGGGCTGTAAACTCTGGAGCATCTTGAAGAACGGCTTTGCCAGATCCGGGTACTTCCACAGGAGACTCGACAGTTGGATGTCTCCGTGCCTCTCCCGGTCCATAACGAACGGGGCGATGAGTG
>CAZURN010000146.1:0-8725 GCA_964623165.1 uncultured Syntrophobacteraceae bacterium | reverse complement strand
TCCTGAAAGAGGAAGAACTCGGGGCAGGCGCGGCAACGACGGTGGTAGGATACCGCATTGCCCTCATGGTTTCGGGGGCGATGGCACTGATCCTGTCGGATCATATTCCTTGGCCCCACGTCTATGCCACCATGGCCGGCATCATGCTGTGCAGCTCCCTCTTCACCCTCCTGACACCCGAACCGTCTCAGAGGGTCATCCCTCCCAAGACCCTTCACGATGCCGTATGGCAGCCCTTGCACACGTTCTTCCAACGAAAAGGGGCCGTGGAAATTCTCGTCTTCATCATGGTCTATAAGCTCGGGGACGCCATCGCCGGGGCCATGACAACCCCTTTTCTACTGGAACTGGGTTTCAGCCGCACCGACGTGGGCATGGTCAACAAGGCATTCGGGCTTTTCAGCACCATCGTGGGAACCCTCGTGGGAGGAGGCATCATCGCGAGGATCGGGATTCCCAGATCCCTTTGGATCTTTGCATTCCTGCAAGCCGCATCCAATCTCACCTTCACGGCATTGGCCCTCGCCGGCCGCAACTACCCGGTCATGATCGCTGCTGTGGGGATCGAGAACACCTGCGGAGGGATGGGCAACGCCGCATTCATCGCGTTCATGATGAGCCTCTGTGATAAGCGATTCACCGCCACCCAGTATGCCCTCCTTACGAGCATCATGGCTCTGACCCGCGTCATGGCCGGGGTCCCCACGGGTTTCATGGTAGAGGCCCTGGGCTGGCCACAGTTCTACGCCGTCAGTGTCTTGGGGGCCCTGCCGGGAATACTCCTGCTGCCCCGCTTCGCACCGTGGAAAAAGGCGGTCTAGGGTTCAGGAATCCCAGGACATCCGGGGCCGGGATCAACTCCTGGCATCGATGAGGTGATGATTTCCTAGACGCACCCTTCGCAGACCCGCAGCTCTGGCTGCCTCCACACAGGCCTCTGCCTGAGCCTTTGATGTGGTCGGGAAATCATCGAGGCAAAACTGAGGGGCAAAGCCAAGGAGTGCGTAAGGGATGTCCGGATTCAGGCGGGCAATGAAGGAGGCGATGTTGGCCACCTCCTCTTCCCCTACGTATCCTGGCACCAACAGTGTGCTGGCCACGAGGAACGGCGGATCGGGACGCTCCGGCACCCATTTGGATAAAGCCGCGAAATTTTCCAGGACCTGACGGTTGTCACATCCGCAGAGAGCCCTGTGGATGTTGGGGTTCCACGCCTTGAGATCCACCTTCACGGTGCCCCCCGACCTGAGGGAGATTTCAGCCATGCTCTCAAGATGTGACGGAAGCATGCTACCGTTGGTTTCCCAACAAATCCGAAGGATCTCGCCAGGACGTTCGTCTCTTGCCCTTTCAGACACCCGGAGGGCATACGGGAGCTGGGGAACCGGGTCTCCCCCAAAGTAACAGATGCAGCTCGTTTGACGAGTCACCGCCCGAGCCATGGCATCTACCGACAACCATCCCCGTTCGGGCCCCTTGGTTTCCTTGAACGACCAATTCTGGCAGTAAAGGCAGTTGAAATTGCATGCCTCGAAAAACACAGCCAGGTTGTAATGGCCCACCTCGGTTCCCCTTGTGTGAGCATAAATAGGGTATCCGGCCCCGGTTCCGCCGGCACACACCCAGTCCGCCACACAGTTGGTGGGCAGGGGATCATAGTAATAGGACAGTCTCCCCTGGGTCCTTCCATCCTCCCCCATGCTCTCCCGCGTGCCCTTTCGGACAGCGCAGAAACCCCTGTCTTGAGGACCCATGCGGCACCGGTGAAGACAAAGATCACAGGAAACCCCTTCAGAGTTTGCCGGAGGAAACGGCGGCAGCCGAAAAAGCCCTCTTGATTCCATCTGCACGCATTCGATGATGCGGCGACTCTCGACCCAACGGTCGCGGATACACTGAGGGCATACCCCCACCGTGTTCCCAATGTCTGGAAATCTCTCGTCGCAGACCGGGCACTGAAACGGGTTTGTCTTCTCTCTCCCCCAGTTGTTGAATCCCATTCTAACCCTAGTCAGTGTGATGCCGAGTTGCGGTCAAGTTCGTGTCGAGCAAAGTCACAAACCCAGCACAGGTCCTGGTGGACGGCATGCAGGGAGGGGGCACAGGGCCCTGAGCTGTACCCACTTGACTGCAACTTCCTATCACTCCCCACCAATTGAGTCTCTCGATCCGGTAAGGCTCGACAGTCGTCCCGCCATCCTCCAACAGACTTCCAAAACGACTGTGAATACAACTCATCTCGTGGCGGCCCCCATGCTCTAGACGGAAGGCGGGTACCCTAAAGGCTCCGATTCAGACCCGCCGTCAGCATATTCGCGGCAGCTGCTCACCCCTCAGCATATCCACCAGCCGATGCGCTCCAATGCGGGTTCTCAGGAACACTCGCCCGGGATCGCCCGCGACCACTTCGCCGATCCGGCACGCGTCTTTTCCCAAGGGATGCTCTCGCATTGCACGGATGAGTCGATCCGCGTCCTCCTCCGGCACGCAAACTAGGACCTTCCCTTCGTTGGCCACATAGAGCGGATCCAGGCCGAGCAGTTCGCACGCCCCTCTGACATCTTCTCGAATAGGCAGCGCATCCTCAAACAGACGAATTCCCACATCAGACTGCTGGGCGATCTCATTGAGCGTCGTCGCGACCCCACCGCGGGTAGGATCCCGCAACACATGAATGGACGGGCACGTGTCGAGCATTTCCAAAACTAGCCCATGCAGCGAAGCGGAATCGCTCAGGATTTCATTTTCCAGCGCGAGCCCCTCTCTCCTGCACAGCACCGCCATTCCGTGGTCGCCCAGAGTGCCGTTGATGAGAATTGCATCGCCCGGCCTGGCGTTTTGACCTGCCACGTTCACCCCTGGTGCCACGATCCCGACGCCGGCCGTGTTGATGAAGATCTTGTCCGCCTTGCCCTTGGGCACCACCTTGGTATCTCCAGCCACGATGAGGACACTGGCTTCCCGGGCTGCCAAAGCCATGGATTGGACGATTTCGCCCAGGGTCTCCATGGAAAGGCCCTCCTCCAGGATGAAACCGGCTGTCAGGTACAGGGGCCTTGCCCCGCGCATGGCAAGATCATTCACCGTTCCGTGAACGGCCAGGCTCCCGATGTTCCCCCCGGGGAACACAATGGGGTCCACCACGTAAGAATCGGTGGTCATGGCCAATCGACCTGCGGAAACCTGAACAAGTGCGCTGTCGTTCATTTCCAGCAGGAAATCGTTCCTGAAGGATTCCACGAAGACATCTCGTATCAGTTCGTGACTGGCTCTGCCGCCACTCCCCTGGTCAAGCTGTATCGTCGGGTGATCCATCCGTTTCCCGATCCTCTCCGCATTGTTCATCAAACATCCAACGTCCAGCGTGTCCCACCCTCGAACATCATCACCCCAGTGAATGCCCGAGGTCCAAACGGCTATGTCACTGTCGCATTTCCCCAAGACAGGATGATTCGCCAGAATCACTCGTTGTGATAACGATAGTAGGCACCACAGGTTCCCTCACCCGACACCATGCAGGGGCCCAAGGGATTCTGGGGGTTGCAGGCTTTGCGAAAAAGACCGCATTCCGGAGGAATCATGACACCCCGGAGAACCTCTCCGCACCGGCAGCCCGGGTGTTCTTTCACCTGGATCTGGGGCATTGAAAAGCGGCTTCCTGCGTCGAAATCCCTCCAGGCACCCCGCAACTTGAGCCCGCTCAGGGGAATCAAGCCCAGCCCTCGCCATGTGGAATCCGTCGGCTCAAATATCTCGTCCAGTAGTCTCCGGGCCGTCACATTGCCGCCCCAGGTGACAGCCCGCCGATATTGATTGACGACCTCGGCTTTTCCGCCGGTCTGCTGCTCCACCAGGTGGAACACCCCCTGCAGTACATCCAGGGGTTCGAAACCGGTCACCACACAAGGAATCTTGTAGCGTAATGCCACCTCCTCATAGGCTGAGGCCCCGATGATGGTGCTCACGTGTCCCGGGCAAAGGAACCCATCGAGCCTCAGGTCCTCCGCTTCGAGGAGGGCCCTCATGGCAGGGGGCAGGAGCTTGTGAGCCGAAAGGACGGAAAAATTCGTCAGCCCTTCCGCAGAGGCCTGTTTTACGGCGGCGGCGATAGTCGGAGCCGTCGTTTCGAATCCGATGCCAATGAAGACCACCTGTTTTTCCGGGTTTTCGCGGGCGATTTGCAGTGCGTCAATGCTCGCGTACACGATGCGCACGTCCGATCCCCTGCTCCGCTCCTGGTTCAGCGAGGAGCGAGATCCGGGGACACGCACGAGGTCACCGAATGTGGTGAGGATCACACTCGGCTGTTGCGAAAGCCAGATGGCCCGGTCAATGTCTTCATTGGCCGTAACGCACACGGGGCACCCAGGGCCACTGATGAGCCGTATGGTCGGCGGCAGAAGTTGTCTCAATCCCGAACGGAAAATGGCCACCGTGTGGGTGCCGCAGATTTCCATGAACCGTAGTTCCCTCTTAGGTGGACTGATGTGGCGGAGCTTCTCCAGGAGGCTCCTGGCCAGTTCGGGATCCCTGTACTCATCGAGGTACTTCAAAGTGACGACTCCTCAAGCTTTTCGATCATCACATCATCTGCCGTTCAGCCAGTGGCGGGCCACAAAGGCCTGCCCAAGGGCAATGCACGCGTCGTTGGCCGGCACCTCCTCGTGGCTGTATACCTCCAGACCACGCGCTTCGAGCTCCGAGACCAGATGCTCCACGAGATAGGCATTCTGAAACACACCACCGCTCAGGGCGATCCGCGAATTACCACTCTTCTGCGAGGCTGCCTCCGCCGCATCGGCCATAAGACGCACCAACCCGTTGTGAAAGCGGGCGGCAATGACCCCTCTGGGAACCCCTTCTCGAATCTCGTCAACCACTCTACGGATCATGGGAAAAGGGTCCAAGATCACCATGCCGTCATCCCTTGCGGCGAGCAGCCCTTCGTAACGGCCGTCATCGGGTTCGATGGACTGTTCCAGTTCGATGGCCGCCTGCCCCTCGTAAGTCACCACCTGCCGCAGGCCGACCAGCGCGGAGACAGCATCGAAAACCCGCCCGCAGGATGATGTTGTGAAAGTGTTCACCCCACGTCTGAGCATCTGAAGCACGACCCTCACCTTTTCATGTGTCCAGTACGAAAGGAAATCCGGGAATTGACGTTCCACATCGCCAGGAGCAAGCGTCCAAAGAGCACTCAGAGCCATGCGCCATGGTTCCTTGATCGCACTGTTCCCACCCGGGAGGAGCAGGTGCCGAAGGTGGCCGAGACGTGCAAATCGGGCCCCTTCCACCAGCAGGATTTCGCCTCCCCAGATGGTCTCATCGGGTCCATAGCCCGTCCCGTCCATGGCCAGGCCCAGGATTGCCCCGCTCAGGTGCCTTTCAGCCGCCACTGCGGCAATGTGGGCGTGATGGTGTTGCACAGCGACACGGGGCACTTCCTTGCGCTCCAGAGCCCACTGGGTGCTGAGGTAGTCCGGATGGAGATCGTGGGCGATGCATTGGGGTTCGATCTCGAGGACGCGTTGGAGGTGCTGGATACAGTGCTCAAAGGACCTGTATGTTTCCAGGTTTTCCAGATCACCCACGTGTTGGCTGAGAAATGCTTCCCTGCCACGGGTGACGCACACTGTATTCTTTAGCTCCGCTCCCACGGCCAGGACCTGTGCACCGTCGTCTTTCAAAAAGACGGGCACTGGCACATAGCCGCGAGCCCGGCGCAGCGGGCGGGGCCTGCCGCGGATGACCCGGGTCACCGAGTCATCGCACCGCATGTATATGTCCCTGTCGTGAAGTAGGAAAAAATCAGCGATGCCCTTGAGCCTCTCGCGTGCCTCATCGTTCTCCATGACGATGGGCTCATCGCTCTGATTTGCGCTCGTCATGACCAGAGCAGTACAGGCATTCCCATCGAAGAGCAAGTGGTGAAGAGGCGTGTATGGAAGAAACACTCCGAGGTTCCGGTTGTATGGCGCCACACTTGATGCAATGGGGGCGGGTGTTTCACCATCCTTTCTCCTGAGAAGCACGATGGGCCGCTGGCGACTCAATAGGAGGGATTCCTCCAACACGGATACCAGGCAGTGTTCCTTCACGGCATCCAAGTGAGGGAACATGACGGCAAAAGGTTTTTCTTCGCGGATCTTGCGCTGGCGAAGCCGACTCACCGCCGTCTCATCCGTGGCACTGACCGCTAGGTGAAACCCACCGAGGCCCTTTACCGCCACTGTCGCACCCGATTGCAGCAGGCGAAGGACCTCCCTAATGGCCTTGTCTCTATGGAGAAGCCTTTTCCCCTGGTCGTCTTCCAGCCACACCTGAGGACCGCAGTCCCAGCAGCCGTTGGGCTGCGCATGAAACCTACGGTTCCCAGGGTCGTGATACTCCTCCATGCAGGCGGCGCACATGGAGAATCGAGCCATGGTTGTCTTGATCCTGTCATAGGGGATGTCCCGGATGATCGTATAGCGGGGACCGCAATTGGTGCAGTTGATGAAGGGGTATCGGTAGCGCCGGTCCTGTGAGTCCATGAACTCCCTGAGGCAGTCGTCACAGGTGCAGGTGTCGGGGCTGATGAGAGTGGCCCGGACCGCTTCTGCTCGACTCTCAACGATCTTGAACCCGGTCAGTGGGATATATGGTCTGTCTTGGACATTAAGGTGAACGATCTTGGAGAGGGGGGGCGCCTTGGCCTGGATGTCCCTGATGAACGCTTCGATTTCGTCGGGGCCTCCTGACGCCTCGATTTCCACACCGTCGGACTGGTTTCTCACCCATCCATTGACCCTGTGCACCCGAGCCAACTGGAAGATGTGGGGTCGAAATCCCACGCCTTGAACGATCCCGTGAACACGAATCACCACCCTTCGACCATTGGATTCGGGACCGCGGCTTTCCTTAGCGTGAAGTAAAGTCATGGAGGCTCACATCAAAACGCGGGGTCGGGGCATCTCTCACTTTCAACCAAGACAATGACGACCGCTTTCATACCCTCTTGTTGCACATCATTTAGGACAGGCTCTGCATCAGCCGCTTCTTCTCCAGAACTCTCTGCTCCAACCAGGAAATCCACCCATCGAGGCCTTCCCCGGTGCGGCATGAGACCTCGAAAATCTCCATATGGCCGTTGAGCTGCCCCACATGCCGACGAATCCTCGTTACATCACAGTCGAGGTATGGGAGCAGGTCAATCTTGTTGATGAGGAGCACCGACGACTGCTGGAACATCACCGGGTACTTGGAAGGTTTGTCATCCCCCTCGGCAACGCTCAGGATCACCACCTTGTCGTGTTCGCCCAGGTTGAATTCCGCAGGGCACACCAGATTGCCTACATTCTCGATGATGAGCAGATCAAGGCCGGAGAGATCCAGGGAATCCATGGCAATCTGGATCATGTTCCCATCCAGGTGGCACCCTCCATCGGTGTTGATCTGCACCGCCTGCACACCTTTGCGTTGAATGCGCTCAGCATCCTGGGACGTTTGCAGGTCGCCCTCGATAACGGCCATCCTAACGCGACCGGCGAGGGTCTCGATGGTCCGTTCCAGAAGGGAGGTTTTCCCAGCTCCCGGAGAACTCATCAAATTGATGGCATAGATGCCTGCATCATCGAAACGCTTCCGATTCGCAGCCGCAAGACGTTCATTGGCCTGCAGAATATTGCGCACCACGGGCACGATAATCTGGGTCATTGCGATCTCCTGTCTCCCCTTCAATACTCACCACTGAAAGTTCTCTTCCGCTGACCAGTTCGAGGGTCGGGTCTCCGCACTTGGGACATAGGAATACCTGATTTTCCACTTGAAACCGCAACTCACATCGGGAGCACCTGGCAACCACGGGAAGAGTCTCGATCTGCAGGGACGCTCCCCGGGCTATGCTGTTCTCGCTGAGCATGTCAAAACAGAAGGTGAGAGCCTCAGGCACCACCGCCGCCATGGCCCCCACTTGCAGCCGGATCACATTCACCTGTTTCAAGCGATTTCGCACGCCTTCCTCGAGGACGATCTCGAGGAGGCTCTGAGCGATGGATAGTTCGTGCACGACGCTCCTTTTCAACGGGATTTCAAAACGCGGTGAACCATAACATCGAAAAATGAGGATGGCAACGAGCATGCGCTGGCAGCCTCACGGGCGGCAATGCCAGTGCGGAGCGGCTCTCTTTGGGTCTTGTTGCACTGCTTGTATTGGCTTATAAGAATTCTGGGGACCAATGCAGGTTTTTCACACAGACAGTGGGATACCACAGCGAGACCACAAGGCAACGCACCATCGGCGCAGGAGGTGAATCATGCGTATCGTGCTCATGGGACAGGCCGCTTTCGGAGCCAAAACCCTGGAAGCCTTGATGGACAAGGGTGAGAATGTGGTGGCTGTGTACCTCCCCCCTGACAAGCCCGGAGGAAAGGTCGACCCCTTGAAGGAAGGGGCCGTGGCGAGAGGCATCCCCGTTTTTCAACCAGGATCCTATAAGACCGACCAAGCCTTCGAGGAATACCAGGCACTCTCACCGGATCTCACCATACTCGCCTTCGTGACTGCCATCATTCCTTCCCGGTACTTTGACGCAGCCACCCGTGGAGCCATTTGCTACCACCCATCCATCCTTCCACGGCACCGTGGAGGCAGTGCCATCAACTGGGCCGTCATCATGGGAGACACGCACACGGGACTCACCATCTTCTGGCCTGACGGGGGCATCGACACCGGCCCCATTCTCCT
>CAZURN010000145.1:0-8745 GCA_964623165.1 uncultured Syntrophobacteraceae bacterium | reverse complement strand
TCTGGCATCTTGCGGACCAGCTCGGGCAGTCGGCCATCCGCTGGGATGTGACCCCTTGCCCCGAAACGGGCAAGTTTTTCGGCGAAGACCCCGACGACCTGGCTGAAGTCATGGCCCATGCGGGCATGCTTCCACAAGTCGTGTTCGTGGGACGCTTCCGCAAGCGTGTGGCTCCCCTTCATCCCGAGGATCGGGGCAAGCCCTGGAGTGAATGGCGAAGAGAGCCGAAACCGGTCCAGTATTGGATTCAGCGCGACCCAAGGTACCGGGATCTCATTTCCATAAATCCCCAATCAGGGACCTTGGAACCGCGGAACGCCTTGGCTCACTTCCTCATGGTACAACTCGAAAGCTACCGGGATCAGCTCAACTGGCAGATCGATCTGGAAACCCGCATCGTCCGACAGGCTGAGGAATGGGTCGCCTCCCTCTTCCAGGAGCTCAAGGGCATGTGGAACCACCACTGCTACCAACTCGAGGAGTTCCGCTATGCCATGCTCTTCAACAGCTTGGGCGAGCTCAAACCTGAATATGCCGTTAGTCTGGAGCACGAAATGGTGCGCCGTGTTCTTGGCTGGGAACCCTTGACTCGTTATGCGGCCCGCCGCGATGAGTTCCTCTCGACTCATGGTGAGCGCATCGACCGGGTCATGAAGGAACTGGACCACCTGGAAGGGCTTGGGGCCGGGGTTCTGGAGACTCCGTCCGCAGGAAACGGAAAAGTTCAGGAAGCGGTCGCAAGGGTGGTGCAGTTGAGCGAGACCTTCCAAGAAGCCTTGGAGGAGCTCAAAGGCCTTTTGGCTGATGCATCGCCTTCGGACCCCTTGGAGGAGGAGCTCTTTGCCAATGATCCTTCAGGGGAAAGCCCCCCAACCGTCCAGTCCATCCGCCGGGAGGCACTCTTCCGGCTCCTTGATCGAATTTTGCAGGAGCGGGCGTTGGCTCGCCAGGTGGAACTGCAGCAGTATCGCCTGGCACAGCAACTAAAAAGGGAGTTCCTGGAAAGTGGCGGGATCTTTCGCACAAGGGCGGTGGCAGAGGCAGCGGCCGAACGGTCGAGGCTCCGTGAACGCATCTGTGCAGTGGGTCCTTTTGCTCTAGGTGTTGCGAGCCTGGCAGGAGACCGGGGCATCGCCATCAACCGGGTTTTTGCCCAGTTCTTCACGGCCAAGGGAGCATGGGCAGGCATGGCGTGGCAGTTCGGATCGTCCAAACGGGGAACCCCGGTGCTCTCAGCCACCTTTGTCGATGCGAAGCCCCTCCATCGAAAGGACGCCATGCACAGCTTCCCCATGGCCGTCCTCATCGTCACCAATTACGACGAAATGAAGCACAACCCGGACCTTTTCTTTGGACGGCTCCAACCCCGTGGGACCATCATCATCAATAGCCGCAAGGCTCCCGACGAGCTGTGGGAGGATCTGGTGGGCAGGGTTCCCGAAAGCCGCAAGCAGGCTGTGAAAGAACTGCGGAGGCGCCTGGGTCGCGGGCAGTCCGGGTCGTCCCCGGCCGGCATGTCCGATGCATCGGACGTGTTGAACCCGGAAGGACACGATCCATGGACTGCACGAGATGTGCTGGAAGAGGCGTCGCGACTCCTTTGGAACAAGCCCGTGGGCAGGCTGAATGATAAGGAGCGGGACCTTGCGGGGAGGACGGCCGCCATGGCCGCCGTGAAGCTCGTGTCCGTGGACATGGAAGGCATCATGGCGAGGGTGACGGGCTCATCGACCGTGGTTTCCAACCTGGTGGCCGTGGGTCCGATCTTCGAGGCTTTCCGGGAGATGGGCTTTCCCTTCGAATGGGAAAGAGACCTGGGGACACTCACCCAGGGGTTTCCCGAAGCCGTCAAGAAGAAGACAGAACTCATGGACTGGTATCGTGAGGCTATGGAGCAGGCCGTGAGCGAGGCACGGACCTTCGCCCCCTGTCCGGTGTCAAAAGGATTGGCCTTCGGTCCCGCCACGGAGGTTTCAGGCAGCGCGGTGGCGGGTCCAATCAGCGACACTCGGGTGGCAGCCATTCTTCCATCGGGCTTCAAGTGGATGCAAGACCCGGGCGAGCACCTCATGATCATGGGCGGGACCTTGGCCGGTATGGTCATGAGCCAAATCGCCACTGCGGAAAATCCCCTCTTCTACATCGGCTTTCCCATCACCCCGGCGGGGAACCCTTTTTACTTCTTGGCTGAAGCCTTCGCCAATGGACATCCATACATCGTGGTGGACGAATTGAACCCGTCGGAGAAAGTGGCCGCTGAAAAGCTCCTCGGTGTTGCCCGAACGGGCGGGTTTCTTCCGGTCACCTTCACGGCGTCCCAGGGATGGCGGTTATTCACGGAAGTCATCCCCCAGTTCGTCGGCGCACGTCTCGAAGGGATTTTCGTCATCACCAAGCGGGCCTTGGCCGCGCCCAACCTCAATATTGAAGAGAGTCACACAGATTTCATGAGCTTTAGGGATGACGGGGGCATCATGCTTGCCCCGAAGGACATCCAGGAATTCGTTCCTTCTCTTTACCTGGCGAGGATCTTGACCCACTTTGCGAGGCTGCCCGTCATCCTCTCCGTCGGCGGCATAACAGACACCCACAAAATCGGGCTCACCAAGGTCCCATCGGATACAAGGGTACGGGATTGGCTGCGGAAGACGCTCCGGGGTCTTGACTACCACGAGGGCAAGCTCACGAACCGGCAAGGGGACCTCATCGTCCATGGTCCGAGCGGCACTTCGGCGGTGTACCAGGAAACCCAATCGGAAATCGAAAAGGCTCACCAGGCCTTCACTCGGGTCCTCCCCTACGCGCTGAAGGCGGTTGAGGAACTGACGGGAGTGTGGCTCGGAGAAATCGAGGTGAGACTGCAGGGAAACGGCGTTGCATCGAGGTCGGTGCATGGACTTGCAGAAGGGGTGAGGGGGGGGACGGAGCAACCTGGACCAAGCATCCTGGAAAGGGATTCACTCCAGGGAGAGGCTCCTCCTTTGGAAACCCTTTTCATCCTGCAAGGCTCCCTCTACCCCAATGCAGTGGAAGCGCTCCTCGAACTGGAAGCCGACGGATGGACCGGCATGGCTTGTCTTTCCATCCGCTGCATGAACCCCTTCCCGGAGAATGCCCTCATTCCGTGGCTCAAAGCCGCGAAGCGCATCGTTGTCATGGACCGCTCCAACAGCTTCGGTTCCATTCCTCCCCTGGCTTCGCGGGTTTTCACCACCTTTGGCCGCCTTGCTTCGACGGATCTTCAGGATGCCGTCAAACCCTATAGAACCCTGGTGGGTGGGCTGGGAGGCCGGGAGGTGACCGTTGAACAAATGAAGGAAATCCTCCTCTCCACCCATCTCCTGTTCAATGCGCCGGAAGAATGGGAAAAGCAGTTCATTGTCCGGCAACTGGAGAAGGACGAGACCCTGAAAGCGCTCCTCGCTGAGGCTGCGGCCCTGGATCTGCGAAACACGAACCGGCACACGAGAGTGCCGCGGCACATGCGGTCCATGGTGGAAGAGGAACAGGAATATCGGGAACACTTGAAACGACTTGGAGGCCTTCTTGCGGAAAAGGACACTGTCCGGTTTCTCCAGACCCACCACCAGGTGGAGTTCATTGGATCTCGAGAAGTCCTTCAGGAGAGCGTCCTGCGCCAGCAGATCATCCTGCACCTGGAAATGTGCCTGGCAAGGCATGCTGCCCGGGAAGGTCTTGCCAGCTGGCGCCATGCCGTAAACCTCCTAAAGTACGGTCATGAACAGGAGGATCTGGAAGAAGGCCGGGCGATCATGAAGCAGGCCATGGAAACTGGTGCGGTGCCTCACCGGCTTGCCATGCATTTACTGGGTTCACTGGGGCTCTTGCCCATGGAAGCAGATGCGCAGGGAATGGCAAGTGTCTCGCAGGGGGGAAGTCGCACTGACACAGATGAAACGGTCCAAGTTGAACCTTCTGAGAAAGTGGAATCTGGTCAGTCTCTCGAACCGGTGATCTTCGACGTGGAGGAAGGGCGAAGAATCCAGAGGTGCTTGAGGGAGCTTGTTGTGCTCAATGGAGAAAGGCCCCTCTTCTTCAATCCTGAAGACTATGAGCATGAGTTGCTGAAAAGGATGCGGAACGAGCCTCTCTCACCCCTTTACGAGGCCACGGCCCGGCTGGATCCCGCCGCCTCCGACGCCCTCGCCTGGGGCTACCGATGCTGTTACCGGGACCTCATCGACGAAACCCTGCAGCGAGAGATCCTTGTCAAACATCATGCCCCTGAGTTGGCCGAGCTCTTCGAGGGAGACGGAATGAAGCGCCTGGAAGAGTTGGTGAGACGCCTCAGGGGGATCCATGTCGAAAAGGGAAAGACGTTGAGCGATGCGGAGTTGGCGGCCGAGGTGGAAGACTACCTGAAGGGTCGATGCTTCCCGAATTATCCTGGGAATCCGACCTTCTATCTGGATTACTTCAGAAATTGGGTGTTGCCCCGCCTGCTGACTTCTTACGAAGGGACCGATGAGTTGATTGCTGTCAAACCGAAGTGAGAGCCATGATAAGTGCAAGCAGACGAGAGGCTTTATACAGAGAGCTGGAGGCCGACTTCCCACTGAGGGGAGCTGGCTCCAAGGGGTACATGGTGAGTGCTGAGGGGTCCCGGCTGAAGGGCCCCTGTTCAGAGGCGGCTGCTTTCCATATGGGAACCCGGTGGAGGCACGGCATTGAGGAGTTGAAAGATGCTGTCGCGTCCCAGATCCTCCATCTCGTGACCACCCTCTTCATTCTTCCCGCAGAGAGTCATCTGATCCGCCATGCCATCCGCGATTCCGTCGATGGCCTCTACGATTCGGAGGGACGCTGCTGCTCGAAGGGATCGAAGAAGCATTGCAGGGATGCGGCTCATCAGGTGCGGCTCTCGTGGGTTAAGTCGCCTTGGGAGCCGGTCTCCAGCATGGGCGCATCGTGCCCACTGCTCACTGGGTTCGGCCTTGTGGAACAGGCGGGCTTCTTCGAGCGGCGACCACACGAAGTCGCATGGTGGACTAGGCTTTTCCTGGACGTGGAGAGATACCACCGGTCGGATCCGGACCGCCACGAAAGCCGGCTGGACCGCCTGAAAATACTCCGAACAGGAATCAACAAGCCTCCGCTGAACAGTCTCGACGACCTCCACATATGGCTTGAAACCAATCTCCTGGGGGAAATGAACAAGCCGGGCTGGAGCCTGGATGCCTTTACCCGCCGTCTTTTGCGGGAACTCGACGGGAGGGTGTCGCCCGACCTCCACCCCGGCATCCCTTTTCATGGATTTCTTTATGTTCTGGTTCGCGCCCACCAATTCTGCCTGTCGGAGACCTTCGAGGATGTGGACCGGGCCCGCCTGGACAAGGTGAATGCGACCCGGGAATTCGACAGTCTGCTGGATTTGATGCGGGTGGTGGTGCAGCGTACTCTGAGACAGGGTGATCTGCCGGATGTGGTCTTCCTCCTGGATGAACTTCAAAAGGAGGGGTTCAACATCAAGCATGAGAGGTTTCGGGATCCATATACGTCGGACTTTGTTCCCGTTGCAGACACGGAAAGGCTCGAAAAATGCCGGCTGCCCCTGTTCCTCAACCTGGAAGGGCTTTCCGGAGACTATCACCGGGACCTCCACTCCACTCGAGAGACCCTGCTCAAGATCCACCGGCGCATCATCGGGGAGTCCGTGGAGCATCTTGGAGCATTCGCCTCCGCCTGTGTTCAGCCCCTTCCCCAGGCGGGCCTGCTTCATAAGCTCGTTGGCGTTGCGGTCATGTGGTTTCTTGCCGGAGAAACCTGGCCGCTTCCCGGTGCGGCTGAAGAAGAGGAGGAAAAGATTCGGGCACTGCTCCCCGATGAGGTGCTCCGCACTCTCGTGAGGCCGCGCAAGGGCTATGAGCTGGCCTCCAGGCAGGAACTCAAACGAATCATAGAATCCGAGGAAACCAGGCAGCGGGGGGCCCTCGAGCGAATCCATGTGAGTGGCCAGGTTCAGGGGTACCATGACTACGCGGTCTTCGTCCGATGGCTGTTCTTTCGGATGCTTCGAAGGGAGCTTGGGCTGCAGCTCAGGGCTCCATCGATTGAAGAGGATCTTGCGGCTGTGCCCCTGGACGAGGTCGGGACGCTGGAGTGGGTCTTGGATAAGGCGGGAGCGCATTCCATCGATGCTGTTGGAGGATGGGCTCGAACACTCGACGCCGTCAAGCATCATCTTTTTCAGGGAGGCTTTGGCGAGTTGCCCGGCAATGGTGGAGATGGACCGTCCGAGGAGTCATGGGCAGCATTCCTCGACGAGATGGTTCCGGTTTGCTACCGGGTCATCGTGGCTCTCGGAAGGCACCAGTTCAACCTCCCCCGCCTCGAAATCAGTGAATCATGGCGCGAGGAGATCAACCTTCTGGTGAAGCTCCTGGCACCAACCCTGGTGCATATTGAAGCGATAGCTGCGAGGGATGCCCGCAAGGCGTTCGACAAAGCAAGGGGACCCCTTTATCGTGCCCGGACGAGGCCTTTCCTCGCCGATGCCTCCGAGTGGCAGGCTGCCATGGCATGGGAGGCCCACTGCCGCATGGGGAAAGATGCTTCCGCATTTCTTGAAAACGCCAACTTGGAAGAGTTCCTGGAGGAACTCAACAAGGCGGCGGAAACCATGGATCGTAGTCCGGGTCCCCTCACCCTGGAAACTCCCCGAGGTGCGATCCTTTCCCTCCTCGGGAAGGAGGATGGGGCGGATGAATTGGACCGGGAGGTGCTGATCGAACTGACCCGTGCATTGCCCCAGCTGGACTGCGGAGCCTGCGGCCAGTCGAGTTGTGCGAATTTCGCCGGGGCGATCCTCAGAGGAAAAGCAGAGGCGAGCGATTGCGTCCAGCTTCCTCCCCAAGGGCTTGCCCGGTTGTTGGAACAGTTCGGCGGTTTCTTGACGCTAGCGCAGGGATCGAAGGGGTCGATATCCCCGCTGGAGGCCCTGAGAGACCGGGCCAAATGGGAAGGCTTTTCTGACCGCTATTCGTTTCGGAGTGTCCTTTCACCCGTCTGCAGGAAAGCCAGGTGGCTCTTCCTGAATCGCCTCAGGGATATTTGGGAAGGCCTGTCCCCCAAGCCGCAGATATTCAAGTGTCCTGATCCGGAAACATTTTACGAGGGGCTCTGCCGGTACTTGGGCCACGATTCGGCGGAACGGCTCACTGGCGAAGAGAAACTGCTCCTGATTGAACGGGGTGATCTCAGGGAGAAAGCGGCCTGGAACCTTCTCATGCAAAAGCAGAACTGGCTCTCCCTGTCGGCAAAGAACCGACAGGGAAAACCCCTTCTCCGTGCGCAGGATCCCGAATGGATTGCTGCGCAGGAGTATGTGAACGTCTTCTTTCTACAGCAGCTGAGCCCGAGGGACAGGAGCATCGTGCTCTGGAACAGGCTCGACCGCCATCAGGACGGGTTCAGCCGCTGGTGGAACGAGGACCTTCTATCCCTGAATCACCCCGATTTTTCCATCCATGACTGGGAGGATTTCACCAAGATCATCAAGAACGCGTACTGGCACCAGGAGTACACCCCTTCTCCGACGGATGCCCTCAGGTCCATCGGTTGGGCGAGCCTGGCGGAAGTGGACAGTAGCCCTTTCAAAGTGCGTGGCGGGCTCCTCAGGCGTTACCTGGATCATGTGGCGGACCAGGAGGAGACGGAGTTTGGTCTGTGCCTCGAGCGAGGGAGTGATATCGCACGGAGTCGTGTGGTCTCGGACATGAAAGGTCTTCGGGCCATGTTGGAGGCACTTGTGGATGAACACGGCCGGGCACGGTCAACCTGTACGGATCCCCGGGGTCCCATGGTTGATCAGGCCGTTGTCGATGCGGAGGTCGTTTGGAATCGTTTTCAGGCCGAGAGCATTGCCTTTTCTCCCAGGTTTGCCTGTCGGTGGGAAGAGTTGACCGGGCCGGAGCGGGAAGCGCTTTCCGGGGAATGGACACCGATGCATGGCAGTGGCGGGCAGGGAGGTGATGGCGGATTGTTCCTGGATGGATGGAGCGGTTCCCTGGCGAAGCGGGCCGCCCTCATTCGAGCTTTGCTCATGACGATACTGCAGGCTCGGTCTCGGGAGGAAAAGGAGGCTGCGTGGGTTAGGGCACGTATTGTGGGAGGTTCCACTGAGCGGCCGCCCTTGAGATCCCTGCGGCTCATCGTCCGGGGGCTCGTGAGAAGCGGCTGTGGTCGCCGGCGACTCCAGGAGGAGATTGAACAACTTGTGACGGCCCTCGAAGAGCGTCTTGAGGTCATTGCAGCCCTCGAAGAGGATATCCTGCATGAAGCGGTCCGCAAACGGGCTCACAGCGTGCTTTTTGATGGGAAAAGACGGACGGACGGCAAAACAGCTGGTTCTGTCGATGATTTTCTATTGACGGTCCCAGGTCTCCTCGATGCCATCGATGCCTCTTTCCAGTCTCAACCACCCATGGACCGGGAGCGACTGCTCCATTACCTTTTCCTGCTGGCCAAAATGGAGGGAAATCTGGACACACTGACCGCTCTCCTGCGGGAAATCCGGGAGACGTCAGACATCATGGAAGCTGCCTGGCTGAGGTTTACCGAGGAGCGCATTCTCGAGGGGCCTCCGCCCAGGACGGTTCCAGGGGCCACCCGGGGAATCCGCTTGTTGTTCTCCCATCTCCAGGACAAGGGGCCGGTCAACGGCTGTCTAGCCAAGGGGGTGGGCAGGAGGGAGAAGCGCAATGTGGCTTTTGCAGCCAATGAGCT
>CAZURN010000144.1:0-8814 GCA_964623165.1 uncultured Syntrophobacteraceae bacterium | reverse complement strand
GAAGCTTTTCCGTCGCAAAGATCCGGGCGGGAACCCGCATCCCCTCCTTATAGGTTTTGGGGATTTCCCAGATGGTGTCCGAAATCCGTTTGAGATCTTTCATGGAGATCATGGCCGTCGCCTTTCTATCATAAACCTGAACAGCCTGTTGAAGAGCGGCGGGACTGCCCGTTGGGGCACATGGTCAGGAGAATGAGCACCGCGTGTCTTTCGTTGATGCGAAAACAGATCACTTGA
The DNA here is from genome assembly GCA_964623165.1 of uncultured Syntrophobacteraceae bacterium. GTDB lineage: Bacteria > Desulfobacterota > Syntrophobacteria > Syntrophobacterales > Syntrophobacteraceae > JAAYUJ01. Next base: position 8,577 of record CAZURN010000144.1, on the reverse strand, counting down.
TGATGACCTCTGTTTATGCCTCGTCAGGCCTGGACTTCAGATCCAACTTCGACGAGCCAACGCACAAGAGGTCAGTCAGTACCGGAACCCTTCGGGCGAGCTTCTATCTCCGGATAATAACGATTCGTTCAATCAATTATATTGACTCAAAGACCCCTTGTCCACTGCCCTCAAAAGGGCTGAGGGTGGCCTGCCACGACGGTGTTCAGAACTTCCCCGCCCCGGAATGGGGAGAGGAAACCTCCGCAAACATACATTTTGCTTGACAGGTGGCCGGGCTGGATCATATGGTTCCATGTATCATTTGCTTGGATAGACGGAAACAAGATAGAGGATCGAGGTTCATGGGCAGCCATTGCTTTTATTATTGCTTCAGGAAGCAAGGGACTACGCGGACCTGCCTCTGAGCTCCAGATTCACTCAGGTCACCAAGAAGCCGCAGGTTCAACCTGCGGCTTTTTGTTTTTGAGGAGATCGATTTGAAGGAAGCGTGGGTATTTTTGGATCAGTGGTCCAAGGAGATGGTCACCACGGCCCTTGAGGGAGGTGCCGATGCTTTGGTGGTGCCCACGGGTTGGAGTTCGCGCATCAAGGAACTCGGCCGGATCAGGACTGTGAGCCGCGACGGGGACTTGGTAGCCGGAAGAGACATCTTCTTCGAGAAGCTCTCCTCCAGCGATGACGAAAAGCGCATCGCTCACCTGCTTCATCAGGCCACCGTGGTCCTGGACGATGAACCCACGGAAGCGATAGACAAGGAAGTCAACCCGCCTGCGCAGACCCGTGTGTGGGAAGTGATTCCCCTGGAAAACCTGGTGGCCAGAGGTGGCAGGCTCCTCGTCCCTGTTTATTGCGGAGAGGACGTAACCCTCGCCATGGGAATTCTGGAAAAGGGGGTGTCGGGGGTCGTGATCCACGCTTCGGACCCGGATGCCCTCGCAGCCCTATTAGCTATCGCGAAAACGACCACAGAAGCGATCTCCCTCGAGACGGGCGTCATCACATCCATTCGGCCCGTGGGTCTCGGCGACCGGGTGTGCATCGACACATGCTCCCTCATGGCGGATGGGGAGGGGATGCTCGTAGGCAATTCGAACAGCCTCCTTTTCCTCATTCAGGCGGAGGTCAAGGAAACCCCTTACGTTGCTCCCCGTCCTTTTCGAGTCAATGCCGGTCCCGTTCACGCCTATGTGAGGGTGCCCCATGGTCGCACGCGATACCTCAGCGAACTCGGCTCTGGGGACCCCTTGCTCGTTGTAGATTGGCGGGGAGGGAACCGAGAAGTCACGGTAGGCCGCATCAAGATCGAACGGCGCCCTCTGGTTCTGATCCGTGCCGCATGCAGCAACGTGGAGGGGACCGTTCTCGTCCAGAATGCCGAAACCATCCGCCTCACGGGTTGCGGTGGAGAGGCCCTGTCGGTCGCCGAGGTCAAGGAAGGGGAGCAGGTCCTGGTCGCCCTTGAAAATGCGGGGCGCCACTTCGGAATCCAGATCCAGGAGACAATACTGGAGAAATGATGCCGTACGGCACTTCAATCACCCTCAAGGAAGAGGCTACACATCGATGGTACCCCACCAAGCCGCCCAGAATGCCGCAGATCCCGATCTCGTGAGACTGCGAGAATCGATCGACCGGGTAGACCGGGATCTCCTCCGATTGCTCAACGAAAGGATGGAACTCGCCCAGGAGGTGGGACGCATCAAGGCCGCCAAGGGCTTGACCCTTTTTGATCCCGGCCGGGAGCAGCGCATTTTCCAGGAATTGACCAAGGCCAATCCGGGCCCGCTTTCCGAAGAGTCCCTCCGGTGCATCTACCGTGAGATCCTCGCCGCCTCGCGACTCCTCCAGTATGTCCTTCAGGTGGCCTTTCTCGGCCCTGCCTGGACCTATTCCCATCTGGCAGCCATGTCTCTGTACGGGCATTCAGCCTCCTATGAGCCGTTGCCCACCCTGGAGGACGTTTTTGACGCCTTGCTCAAAGGCAAGGCTCATGTCGCCGTCGTCCCTGTGGAGAATTCCCTGCAAGGCGGAGTGGGACGCACCCTGGACCTGCTGTATGAGAGGAATGTTCAGGTGGTGCGGGAGTGCTATCTTGAGATCGCCCACTACCTGTGCGGCACGGCTTCGGCCATCCAGGATGTGAAACGCCTCTACGCCCATCCCCAGGCGGTGGAACAATGCAGAAGGTGGCTCCTAGAAAACCTTCACCACACCGAAATACTGGAATGCGCATCGACAGCCCAGGCAGCTCAGCTGGCCAGGAAAGACCCGACCGGGGCCGCGTTGTGCAATCTGTACGCGGCAAACCATTACGGATTGGACATTCTCGCCGAGCGCATCGAAGACCACGCCGAAAACACCACCCGGTTCTTTGCCCTCGCCAACCACGCCAACCCTCCCACGGGAGACGACAAGACGTCGATGCTTTTCACCGTCTCTGACACACCGGGCGCCCTCCATTCGGCACTGGAAGCCTTCGCCCGTCACAAGGTGAACATGACCCGCATCGAATCGCGCCCAAACCGCCTGTTTCCCTGGCAATACCTCTTCTGCGCAGACATCGAGGGGCACACCGACGAAGAATCGGTACAAAATGCTCTGGCTGAACTCACGAATCATGTTACCCTGTTGAAGCTTCTGGGATCCTATCCCAAAAGCGATCCCAAGCGACCCATGCGCGTGGAGAAAGAGAAAATGAGGGCGGCTGGACCAAAATGAGACACGGCGCCCCATCACTCAAGCTCTGCGGCTGTCTCATGGACGCCTCACCTGGAGGACTCACCGCGATAATTTCCCATTGCGAAGTGGACCTTGTGGAATGGCGGTTGGATAGTCTCATCAACAACCGTGGCCTTGAAACCACCTTGGAGCTTCTATCCCTCCTCCCTTCTCTGCGGGCCATCCCCATGCTCGCCACCAACAGGCACAGACTCGACGGAGGCTTGTTCGACGGGAGTGACGAGGAGCGGCTCCAAATCCTTGCAAGAGCTGCCGAGACCGGGTTTCAATGGATCGACCTCGAGGAACGGTTGGATGCTGGCATGGTTGGGAATTTCCGGGCCACCGGCCGGCACATACTCATTTCCTACCACGACTTCAATGGAACTCCACCATCCTCAGTACTCCGTGGTAAAATAGAAAAAATGGCCCAAATGAACCCGGACGCGATAAAGGTTGTCACCTTGGCTCGCTGCCACGAGGACAACCTGAGGGTGCTCGAACTCATTGGCTTCGGCAAACGGGAGCTGGACGTGGATGTCATCGCATTTTGCATGGGGCCGTCCGGACGATGGTCCAGGGCCGTCTCACTTCTCCTGGGGAGCCCCTGGACATACGTGCGGATGGCCGGCCAAGGGGAGTCCGCTCCCGGCCAGGTCACGGCGCGGGAAATCCGGGAATTGATGCACCTGCTGACAGATTCTCTTTCATGAGAGGTTAAAATGATCCGTCCCAAGCAGAGAGACCTTTACGCCGTCATTGGCAACCCGGTGGAACACAGTCTGAGCCCCTCGATGATGGAGGCGGCCTTCAGGGAGCTTGGTATTCCCGCCGTCTACCTGGCGCTGGAGGTGGACTCCATTTCGGAGGATCTGGACAACCTGTGGAATTTCGCATTCCAGGGCCTGAGCGTCACACTGCCCTTCAAGGAAGCCGCTTTTCTTTTTTCCAAGACCATGGAGGCGACCGCAACCCGGATCGGGGCCGTGAACACCCTGCGGCGTCATGAGGTCGGCTGGGAAGGCACGAACACGGACTGGATCGGCGCAGTCAGGGCTCTGGAGGCCGTGGCGCCTCTTCGGGGCAAGCGTGCACTCGTCCTGGGAGCAGGCGGCGCTGCAAGGGCCGTGGTTTACGGGCTCATCCATTCGGGCGCCAAGGTGACCATCGCCAACCGAACTCCAGAGCGGGGAGAAGCTCTGGCCATCGCCTTCCGATGTGCCTCCGTGCCTCTCGAGGAACTGGAAAAGGATCACTCGGGAGAGTTGTTTGATTTGGTGGTGCAGTGCACTTCTGCCGGGCTCGCAGGGGAAGAGGATCCCCAGGTCGTCCCGGACTCCTTCTTTCTTCCTGGCATGATCGTGATGGATACCATTTACACACCCCGGTGGACCACATTCCTCAAGAAAGCTCGCAATGCAGGCTGTTCCATTGTGCCTGGGTTTGAGATGCTCCTTCACCAAGGCGTGAGGCAGCTTGAATGGTGGCTTGGCCGGGACAAGCTTGATCCAGCCGTGATCCGAGCGATGCGCGACGCCCTTTCAAAGGCCCTCGCCGATGACTGAGATGATCAAGAGAATCCAGCCGGTCTCCAGAGTCGTCAAGGAACTCCAGATCCCAGGGTCCAAGTCCATCACCCACCGCGCTTTGATCATGGCGGCCCTGGCCGAGGGGGAAAGCGTGATCCGCAATGCCCTCGCGGCCGAAGACACCCTGCTCACATCGAAAGCTTTGGAGTCTCTGGGCGTCGGGATCACATGGGTCGGGGACACCGTGAGGCTCGTTCCACCGGCAGCGCGATGGGCAATCCCAGCGGCGCCCATACTCCTTGGGAACAGCGGAACCAGCATGCGGCTGCTCCTGGCGGTTGCATCGGTGGGATCAGGGAGATTCATGTTCGACGGAAGCCCGCGTCTTCGGGAGCGCCCCGTAGGGCCCGTGGTGGCTGCGCTGGAAAGCCTTGGAGTCCATTGCCGATGGGTCGGCCAAAAGGGATTCCCTCCCATTGAAATTACCAGTTCAGGCCTGACCGGAGGCGAGGCACGGGTCGATGCGAGGCAGAGCGGTCAGTTTCTTTCTGCACTGCTCATGGCAGCGCCTTGCGCCAAAGGGGACATTGTCGTGCGCTGGGTCGAACCGGTCGCCTCATTTCCCTACGTGGCCCTGACCCTTGCCATGCTCAGGAGGGCCGGCATCGATTTCGTCTGGGAAGGCGCCAGCCAGATCCGGGTCCCAGCCCCTCAGACTTACGCCCGGCTCGACGTGGTGGTGGAAGGGGACTGTTCTTCGGCCTCCTATTTTTGGGGAGCTGCGGCGCTGACGTGTGGAGAAGTTCTCACCCACCCCGTGCCAAAGGAGAGCCTCCAGGGCGATGCCCGCTTCGTCGAAGTCCTGTCTGAAATGGGCTGCGAAGTCCGTTGGGAGTGTAACGGGATCCGGGTTCGAGGTCCGAGTGTTCTGCGCCCCCTGGATCGCGACATGAATTCCATGCCCGACATGGTCCCCACACTCGCCGTGCTGGCCGCTTTCGCCCAGGGCGAAACCAGGATTCGCAACGTGGCCCACTTGCGTGTCAAGGAATCAGACCGCCTGAGCGTCGTGGCTTCTGAACTCAGGAAATTGTCCGTGCCCGTGAAGGAGTTGCCCGATGGCCTGGTCATCCAGGGAGGGAAGGTGTTGACTCCTACACAGCCCATAGAGGCCCACGACGACCACCGCATCGCCATGGCCTTTGCCATGGCCGGTCTTCGCACGAGCGGTGTGGAAATAGTTGGCGCGGAGTCCGTGTCCAAGTCATTCCCCTCGTTCTGGCAGTCGTTTGAAACTCTTTATTCGGGGAACAAACCAGCGTGAACCACCTGAAATTATCTACCGTGATCCTCCTTTCTATGCTCCTGAACCCCTGCTTCCATCCCCCCCATGCAGCCGAACCCCGCACAATTGGAATCGCTCCCCTGACATGGCAGGCCCATCTGGACCAACTGCAGAAACATGCGGGAGCGGTGGGCATTCAGGTCGTGTCGCTCCCTTCCGGCAAGGTCGTCTGGGAACACCGCTCCGCCGAACCGCTCGTACCCGCATCCCTGGTGAAGCTCTTCACCAGTTATACCGCCCTGAAGCGCCTCGGCCCCAACACCCGCTTCACCACGGCCATCTATGCAGAATCGGAACCCGTCGGCGGGAGAATCCCTGGAGACATATGGATTCGGGGCGAAGGCGACATCTTTTTCGTCAATGAGAAGGCCCGGGAATTGGCCATGAATCTCAAGGATCGCGGAGTGAGGAGAATCGAGGGGGGCGTACGGGTGGACAACGGTTTCTTCGAACCCCTCGCCGTTCAGGTGTGCTTGGACCATGACTGCACCGACGCGTATAATCCAGTGATCTCAGCCACCTCAATGGATTTCAACGGCCTTACCTTCCATGTCTTGCCCGGAAAGAAACCCGGGGCTCCCGCACAAGTCAGCTGGTCTCCTCAGGGGGACTACGTGGAACTGATCAACCAGGCGGTGACTGCTGGCAAGAAGTTGAAGGCGCCTCTGTCCATCCAGGCACTGGGAATGAACCCACAGGGCCGGGAAAGGTTTAGGGTTTCGGGAGGCATTTCCATTCGCAACACATGGGGCTCTACATACCGCTTCAGCGTGGCGGACCCTGCAGCCTTCTTCGCCCGGTCCTTCGCAGCCTTTTTGCAGGATGCGGGAATTGAGCTCACAGGCGACAAGAGAGGGATGGGTGACCTCCCCGTCAACGCCAGGCGGTTGGCGGTGTATGAGTCCCCTCCCTTGAAGGAACTGGTTTACGGCCTCAACCGCCACAGCAACAACTTCATGGCGGAAACGCTGCTGCGCAGCGTCGGCGCGAGGACTCTGGGAAACCCAGGCACGGCCGCCAAGGGGCTTTCCGTAGTCCACAGGACTCTCCACGATTTGGGCATCTCGGAGAGAGAGGTCGCTTTGCACAATGGTTCTGGACTCAGCCGCAAGAGCTTGGCTAGCCCGAGGGCCTTTTGCCGCCTCCTGCAAATAGCCCATCAGGACCCCATCCTCGGCCCCGTGTTGCTGGATTCCCTCGCCGTGAGCGGTCAGGAAGGGACATTGCGCAAGCGCATGTGCACCTCCCCCTTTGTGATCCAGGGCAAGACGGGGACCCTCAACAATGTGATGGGCTTCGCGGGATATGTTTCCATCCCTGGGGGTGAGAGTTACGCCGTGGCAATCATCCTCAACGAAGTGAGGGACTTCTGGAATGCGCGACGGGCTCTTGACGCATTCCTGGAGACCCTGCCGATGGTCTGCAATCCCTTGTGAAGGCGTTCGGGGAGGCCGTGAAGGAATCACAACTTCTGATGAAACACCCACAGTATATCGGTCAATCCAGAGCATCCTCGCCACCGGGGGTCAAACGATTTCACCGTTCATGACTCTTGGGGATGAGTCTGACAGGAAGCTGCAGTCAAGCTGATGCACTTTAGGGCCTGTGCTCATCCGCTTCATGGCGCCCACAGGGGCCCGAGTCACATCTCCAACCCTGTTCGATTTGACCTCGGACTCCGTATGAAAACCATATTGGAGGCTCTCCTGCAAGAAGGTCCACCGCCTATGGGTGCGTGGGACCAGATGAAGTCCTGGCCTGGAATATCCGAAGGTGCATGCACCTGATTCAGAACGATTTTCGGTGAGTACAATCAAGAAGGAAACACGCCGCGCGTGGGAATCTCGTGCAGGCATAGGAACAGGAACCATGAGGGCACATACTGGTTCGCCTCCAGGAAGGGCGCTCACTTCCGAGGCGCCCCACCCGAAGGCGATGGTACGGGAAGGCGGGCATTGGAAAGTCGGGGCCTGGGAGAGGTGCCCCACTTTCCTCATAAAAGAGGTGAGTGGTGTGGCTTCTAGAAATTCTCTACAAGAAGTCACGAGGAAACAAAATGGGGTGAATACAGTATTCCCTTGGCCGGAATCCTGTATTTCCCGCCTAGGGTGGTAGATGGCCTCACAAATGGGGGCGACATCACTCGAAACCGTTCTTCTGTTCCTGCATCGGAAGTGTGAAGAAGAGAAGGTTCCCATAGCGCTGGGGTTCGCACCCTGCCGTTCCCCCGTGGATCTCGACCACGTTGCGAACAAAGTGCAGACCGTGGCCGGTTCCTTTCTCAACGCCCGAAGAGGCAGCCCTGAACCCTTCCTCAAAAACCCGCCTTGCGTCGTCCTCAGACAGGGGCTTCCCCGTGGTGAAGAAGTTGAAACGGACTCCGTGAATCCCCTCTCCGAAGTAGTCTCTCAGGATCTGCCGGTTGTAGGAAACCAGCTTGATGGTGTTTCCCAGTTGATCTTCCACTTCCTGAGTGTACTTCAGGGCATTTGAAAAGAGGTTGTCGAACACCTGTGAAATCAAACCCTTGTCGACAAAGAGGGTTACCTGTTCATCGGGTACGTTGTCCAACCGGTTGTCCACAGCCACTCCCTTCTTTTCGAAAAGGGGTTTGTAGCGGTCCAGGAGAGGCTGGATGATTTCCGTGCGGAAGTTGCACGACTGCTTCCTGAGGACATAGGTTCCTTTTTCGAAATGATCCCTCCGGAGCAGGGTCTCCAGGAAAAGGCTGGTATGCTCATAGTGCTTGGAAAGGGCCTTCCTCTCCTCATTGAGGGTATCATTACTCTGGGAAATCGTGTGATAGAGTTCGCAGAGTCCCTTGGAGAGGGGCTCGTCCTTGTCCTGGAGGAACAGGATCATGTCCCGCAGCTTGTCCTGAACCTTCGCATAGTTGTCGAGGATCTTTTTCAGGCGGATGAGGAACAGCTTATAGTATAGATTGGGCGAAATCACATTGTGTTCGATGTCCGCAACCAGCTG
>CAZURN010000143.1:0-8828 GCA_964623165.1 uncultured Syntrophobacteraceae bacterium | reverse complement strand
GTGGAAATCGAGGTGTTCCTGCCCTGCTCATATTCGTGCATGACACGTTTGTGAATTCGCACGATTCCCGGATGACGCTTGTCCAGGCGCCTTTCACCCTCCAGACGCAGACGGGTGTTCACCCAGTAGGCGATGCTTGAGACCCCCGACTTGTCCGTGATGATGATGCTCACCGGCCTCTTGAGGAGCTTGGTGGTATCAAAGATGTTATAGATCTCTTCGTCCTTGACCAGTCCATCCGCGTGGATACCCGCGCGGGTTGCATTGAATTCTTCCCCCACGAAGGGATAGTTGGGCGGGATGCGATATCCGAGTTCCGTCTGGAAATACTCCGCCATTTCAGTGATGGCTGTCGTATCGATGCCGAAAGTGGACCCCTTCAGGGCGATGTATTCGATGATGAGTCCTTCGATGGGAGCGTTGCCAGTTCGTTCGCCGAACCCAAGAAGGGTGCCGTTTGCTCCACTGCATCCATACAGCCATGCCGTTGCTGCGTTGGTCAGTACCTTGTGAAAGTCATTGTGGCCATGCCATTCCAACAAGTGACCAGGGACTCCTGCATCGTCTATGAATGCGCGCACCAGTTTGGGAACACTCCGCGGCAGGGCGGCTCCCGGATAGGTCACTCCGAATCCCAGGGTATCACAGAGGCGTATCTTGATGTTGACTCCACTCTCCTCTCTCAGTCGCATGAGCTCCATGGCCAAGGGAACACAAAAGCCATGGATGTCGGCCCGTGTGACGTCCTCAAAGTGGCATCGAGGGGCAATGCCCTTGTCAAGGGCTGCCCGGACAATGCCCAGATACTTCTCCATGGCTTCCCTGCGATTGATCTTGAGCTTAAGGAAGATGTGATAGTCTGAAACGGATGTGAGAATGCCGGTCTCAGGGATTCCCATGTCCGCCACCAATTGGAGGTCCTGTTCCACGGCGCGGATCCACCCGGTGATCTGAGGATACCGATAGCCCTTGGAGAGGCACTTTTCCACCGCCTGCCGGTCCTTTGCCGTGTAGAGAAAAAACTCAGACTGGCGTATGGCGCCCTCCGGTCCTGATAGCCTGTGGAGGAAGTCAAAAATGGTCTCGATCTGCTTCACGGTATAGGGAGGCCGAGCCTGCTGGCCGTCCCGGAAGGTGGTGTCCGTGATAAAGATGTCCTCAGCGGGGTCGATGGGCAGCAGGGTGTGATCGAAGTCGATCTTGGGGACTTCCTCGTAGGAAAAAATCCCCCTCATGAGGTTTGGCTCGGTGACCTCGATCAGACTGTGCTGCCAAAACTTGGAATGCTCGTGCTCAAGAACCCGCCTCTTGCTGTTCCATCGGGCCACGGATTCGTCCTCCAATTGTCTGGAATGGGTGTCTTTTCTTCACGGGCAAGCGGTCATAAAAATACTATAACGGCGAACCGGCTGGAAAGCCAACCCCTTCCAGGGGAACATCAGGCGCTCTTCTGGGTCTCGACCTTGATGCAGAGCTCTAGAAGCTGCTTGAGCTCCGCTTCCGACGGGGCGCCACTCAAGAGACAGGTGGCTTTCTGCGTCTTTGGGAAGGCGATGACATCCCGAATAGAGGCCGACTTGCTCAACAGCATGATCAGACGGTCAAACCCAAACGCGATGCCTCCATGGGGCGGAGCACCATACTGGAGTGCTTCGAGGAGAAAACCGAACTTCTCCTTTGCTTCTTCATCATCAATCCCGAGTGCCCGGAAGACTCTTTCCTGAACGTCCTGGCGATGAATGCGTATACTTCCGCCTCCGATCTCGACGCCGTTGAGCACCAAGTCGTAGGCCCGACTACGTGCGAGTTCGGGTCGGTCTTCGAGAAACTCCAGATCTTCTTCCATGGGCGATGTGAAAGGATGATGCACGGCAGTGTAACGCTTTTCCTCATGGTCCCATTCAAGCAGGGGAAATTCAGTGACCCAGATGAAATTGTGCGCCGCCGGATCAATGAGATTCAATTGTTGACCAAGCCTTACCCGAAGGTTCCCAAGACCGTCGTGAACAATCTTGGGCTGGTCCGCGAGAAAGAAAGCGATGTCGCCAACCTCCAGCTCCAGCCTCCTGGTGAGCAGGTCGCGCATCCCGTCATCCATGAACTTGGCGATGGGGGATTGCCACCCGTCCGGCTGGATCTTGATCCACGCCATCCCCTGCGCTCCGTAGATCTTTACGAATTCAATCAGGTCGTCAAGTTCCTTGCGTGACAGCCTGCTCCCCTGAGGAAGGCGGATGGATTTGACCATGCCCCCCCTTTCCGCGGCTTGCTGAAAAACCTTCACCTGAGAGGAAGCGGCAATATCGGTGACGTCCACCAGGCGAAGGCCGAAGCGGGTGTCAGGCCGGTCGGTCCCATACGTGTTCATGGCTTCCCTGTATGGTATTCTGGGAAAAGGCGTTTCGAGCTGAATTCCCAGAAGTCCGTCGAACAGCTTAACCATCCAGCCTTCGATCAGTCTGATGATCATCTGTTCGCTCACGAAAGACATCTCGAGATCCACCTGCGTGAACTCCGGTTGACGGTCGGCTCGCAGGTCTTCATCCCTGAAGCATTTCACGATCTGGAAGTATCGGTCGAAACCGGCAACCATCAAGAGTTGCTTGAAGATCTGGGGAGACTGGGGGAGAGCGAAAAACCTTCCCGGATTGACCCGGCTGGGAACGAGATAATCCCGTGCCCCCTCCGGAGTGCTCTTGGTCAGAACCGGGGTTTCCACCTCCACAAAACCGTGTCCATTGAAGTAGTTTCGTGTGATTTGGGCGGCCTCGTGCCTCATCATCAGGTTCTTCGTCATCCTGGGGCGGCGCAAATCCATATAGCGGTAGCGAAGCCGAATATTCTCGCTGACGTCGACTTCATCCTCCAGGTGGAATGGGGGTGTCTTGGATGTGTTCAGAATCTTCAGTGCGAAGGTGATGACCTCAATGGCCCCCGTGCGGAGCTTGGGGTTGGCCATGCCCTCAGGGCGGGGCCTCACATGGCCTTGGATCGCGATGACATATTCGTTCCTGAGGACATGGGCGCGTTCATGAGCCATTGCGTTGTATAGGGGGTCGAAAACGACCTGGGTGACCCCAGTGCGGTCCCGCAAGTCAACGAATATCAACCCGCCATGATCACGGCGGCGCTGAACCCAGCCCATCAGCGTGACGCTTTCACCGAGACGGGTCTGGTCAAGCACACTGCAATCGTCGGTTTTCTCCCAGTCTCCCAGGGGATCCAGGACAACGGGAGACAGAGTGAGATCGTCCTGCTGTTTTTCCGTGAGTTCCACGCCACGGTCCTCCTCGATAAATCCGGTTGCAGCCGGCCGTGATGATAATGGGTCTGAATCAAGAGGTCGCGGCCGCTCTCTGGCCGGGTCACCTCATGGGATGGATTGCCTCGGACAACGACCAGAATGACTTCAGAGGCTGAGGGGAGGATTTGGTTTGTTGTTGCCTTCCCCGTGCAGCTCCGTGATCTTTTTTGCGGCAAGATCCAGGGGAATGACTGTCTGAGTCTTGTTGATCATGTGGCGAAGCTGGACCTCGCCGCGGGCCAATTCGTCCTCCCCCAGGATGAGAACATGTGGAGCCGCCAATTTGTCGGCTCGGCGCATCTGACTTTTCAGGCTCTTGCCTTCGTAATCCATGTCTGCCTCGATCCCCTGGCTGCGCAGTTCCTGGGTCAAGAGAAAAGCACGCTTCCTCGGCGCTTCACCCAATGCCGCTATGAATACCTCCGCAGACCGGTGTTTTACCTCCTGCTCCTGTTGTAGCAGCAGAATGAGTCGCTCCATCCCGATGGCGAAGCCAATGCCTGGAATGTCAGGCCCGCCAAGATCGCGGACAAGCCCATTGTAGCGGCCTCCCCCGCCCACGGCATTCTGAGCTCCCAGTCTGTCGGTGATGATTTCAAAAGTGGTGCGCATGTAGTAATCCAATCCCCTGACCATGCGGGGATTGACCCAATAGGCTGTCTGGAGAGACGCAAGGTGATCCTTGACGTCTTCAAAATGGGCCGAGCACTCACCACATATGGACTCGAGTAGAATCGGAGCACCATCCAGCGCGGACTGGCAGCGTTCGACCTTGCAGTCGAAGACCCGCAAAGGGTTGGTGTCCCGCCGTCGCCCACAGTCCGGGCAGAGCATGTCCGCCCGTTTGGCCAGGAAGGTCTGCAGGACGCTACGATATGCCTTGCGGCACTCGGGACATCCCAGTGAGTTAATGTGCAGGACAATGCCGGTCAGGCCCAGACGCTCAAGGAAAAGCCGCAGCATGTACATGATCTCCGCGTCCATCATGGGGTCGTCCACCCCGAAGGCTTCCGCATCGATCTGATGGAATTGGCGGTATCGTCCTTTTTGAGGCCTCTCGTGACGGAACATGGGACCGACGGCATAGTATCTCTTGCCGATGGGATCGGCATGCAGTTTGTGCTGAATGAAGGATCGCACGATGGATGCAGTCGCTTCGGGACGCAGCGCCACCCATTCTCCCTTGCGATCGGTAAAGGCGTACATTTCTTTTTCCACGACGTCGGTGCTTTCACCGATGCTTCGTGCGAAGAGTTCAAGCTTTTCGAGAACGGGGGTCCGTATTTCGCGATACCCGAACGTCTCGAGAATGGCCCTCGCCACGTCCTCGACTTTGTGCCACCATTCTATTTCACTGGGGAGAACATCGTTCATGCCCCGTATGGCCTGGATCAGACCCATGAGCAGTCCTCACAGATGTGTGGATAATGACCGAGCCGCAAACAAGCTTGTTTAGAAAACAGTCCATCGAAAGTCAAGCGAAACCTCCCCCGTCTCTCTGGGACATGAACCATTGGTACTGTCAATGTTCCTTTTGACGAGGATCAGCAAAATCTATTCGATCATGAATTGGAAAATGTTTATGAAGGGCTTGTCCTCAAATGTAAAATTCGGTTTCCGCCGATGGACAAGCGTGGCTGTGGAGTCTGCATGCCTGAGTAAGAGAATCTATCTTGTGCGACTGGTCAATCACCTCGGCCTTTGCGCTGAAGCAACAACCGCCACGAGGCAAAGAGGGCACCCATGGAAGAATCGTTTTCAAAACCAAAACTTGCCATGTGCAATTTCATGCCGGACATCCAAGAATTGCGCAGTCTTGCCTTCTCTTTGGGATTGGGTGGGGTGGACTGGACGTTCACGCTGGATGACGTGCCCTGGGATTCCGAGGGGGAATCGAAACTTGCCGATGCCATTGCCAGCCTGGAGCCGCTTGAAATCCGATATCACTGCGCCTTCGCAGGAGTAGATCTTGGCGATGCTGATCCCGGCAAAGCTGGACAGGCGATGGACATCTTCAAGAGGGTCTGTCGCGCGGTGTCCAGGGTGAATGGGCGATTCATGACCATCCACATGGGCCTTGGACGAACCTCCATGAATGGGCTTCTATGGGAACGCTCCTTGGAAACGCTCAGTTCTCTGGTGCATTATGGTGAGGATCTCGGGGTCTGCGTCTGCCTTGAAAACCTCGCATCCGGCTGGTCTAGCCGACCGGAACTCTTCGAGCGGTTGATTCGCAAGACCGGCGCAGGGATAACCCTGGATATCGGCCATGCATCCGTTTGTGATTCGGTGGAATGCCAGAGTTACAGGTTTGAAGATTTCGCACTGCCAAATGCCGACAGGGTGTTCAACGCCCACATATATCACGTGGAAAGAAACGGATGCCACGTGCCTCCGGAAAATCTCTCGGACCTCTGCGAACGCCTCACCATCCTGAGCTATCTTCCCTGTGACTGGTGGGTTTTGGAGTTGCGGGAAGGCGAGTCCCTAAGGGTGACCCACGAAGTGGTGAGGGAGTTCATTGACCATAGACCCACGACAATGCCTCGTGATCATTGGGGGATTCCGTGATCTCGATCCATTTGCCAAAGTGTTGAGGAACGAGAGAGACACTTCTCCGATTGGATCTCAGAAACCAGGGAGAAGTGTTGGTTGTGGTTTGTGCTTGGAGAGTTGCGCGTTTCGCAAACGATACGGTAGCCCCAAACTGCGCGCTGGCCCTTGCATGTCCCGCCATCAGGGGTGTCACGATTTTGCCTTCGAAGACAGTCTCTACGACCTCTTCAATGCCCTTTGTCCCCACGGCGTGACACCCTCTCGCCTGTTCATGGAACTCCGTGGGTCATGGGCCCTTCTGGGACTGGGCATCTCACGGAACCATGAAGCCCGGCTCAGGTGTGATACACGGAGAACACCCAGGCGGTACACGCTTTGCGCATTGCACGGGGGATGCGTGTCGATCCTTTTCCCCGGCTATACACTCGCCGGTTCCAGGCCAAACCAGGTGCCCCGGCTTCTCCAGTACCTAAGAAACGTCACCCTATGTTCCAAGCAATGCGGAACACACTCCCGACGCATGGCGTCCATACGATCATCACCGCCTGTCCCAGTTGTCTGCGGTTTTCAAGGTCTATGGCGGGGATCTGCAGGCGGCTTCGGTGTACGAGACTCTGGCCTACATCGGATCGCTGGTGAGCCAACGGGTTGCAGATTTAGCGACAGTCCAGGAGTCCCTGCACGGCTCGCTTCGAGACTTCCGGTCAGGAAGGGTTGCGAGTCCCTGCCCTTGGACGGGGACTCACAATCGAAAAGATGCCTGCATGTCGTGAGAATGCGGTTTGTTACAGAGAGGGTGGTGCCGTTCATGCCATGAATGTGGAACCGACTGGCAGATGGAGAGTGAGGCGGAGGGAGCAGGCGGAAGACCGACGGGCGCTAGGCTACTGCGCCGGCTGCAAAGGTTTTCCTGGATCCCAGGTTTTTGCGACCCATATGATTGACTTCATCATGGAGCCTGAGGCTGCGGTGGGCGGAATAGCCGGTGTATCCCAAGCTCCATGGACCTATCTCAACCGGATATTTCTCAAGAAGCGATTGAAGCAGTGGATGCCAGATGGCATTTTTCACGAAATGCCAGACAGCTCAACCCTTTATCTGTAGTTACCCACAGAGTCATCCCTTTCTGAATCGCGTCAATCAAGCCAATCACCCACCGGGTCAGAGTGAAGCCGTCAGGATAGTTCCGCCTCAAGCTCTGGTGCTCAAAGGCTTCTTTGGGGGTGATTTTCTCCGGGGACGGGGTATAAGTGGACATGGCGGCTCGGAAAACTGGGGGGGAGCAAGGTGCCCCGGAAGTGCCCGGTTCCGTTCGCGAGAAGTGGGAGGGCAGATTTTCCTGACATAGAGATGCGTCATAGCCTGGAGGAGAAGTAATGATCCGGTCGAAGGATTCCCTCAACTATCATGAAACAGGGCGCCCGGGGAAAATTGAGCTGAGGGCGACAAAACCGTGCCTGACTCCGCTGGAGATGCGCCTGGCATACTTGCCGGGTGCCGTTTATGCGTCGTCGGCCATTGTGGAGGATCCTGCCAATGTCTTTCGCTATACGGCCCGCGGCAACCTTGTGGGCGTCATCACCAATGGGACTGCCGTTCCGGAGCTAGGCAACGTGGGTCCCGAAGCTGCCAAGCCGGTTCAGGAGGGTTTGGCGGTGCTTTTCAAGCGACTGGCCGATATCGACGTGTTCAACCTTGAACTCAACACCACCGATCCCGAGCGTTTCATCGATGCGGTGAGACTCCTCGAGCCCACTTTTGGGGCTGTCAATCTCCGGGATATCAGGGCGATCGAGGGTCTCCGGATCAGTGACTGTCTCAATCAGTGCATGAGTATTCCGGTCTTCAACCAGAATCTGTATGCTTCTGCCGTGGTGGCTGCGGCTGCCCTCATCAACGCCCTTGAAATCGTGGGAAAGCGGATCGAGGACGTCCAGGTGGTCATCTGCGGCATCGGATCCGGAGGGATGGGTTGCTCAAGGCTTTTTCTCAGGCTTGGGGTCCAACCGGAGAATCTGCTCGTCTACAATTCCGGCGGGCTCCTGCACCCCGACCGGGATGACATCCCCGACCATGCCCGTGTCCTGGCAAGGAGGGACCCGGCTCACACTCTCGCCGATGGCATGCGGGGGGCCGATGTGTTCCTGGGTTTCTCCACCGGTGGCATCGTGACTCAGGAGATGGTTCGCTCCATGAACTGGAGCCCCATCGTTTTTGCTCTGGCGACTCCCGAACCGGAAATTGCCTATGAGGCAGCCAAGGCCGCCAGACGTGAGGCGGTAGTGGCAACGGGGCTTGCCGAACATCCAAACGCCATCCTCGATATCCTGAGTTTTCCCTATATCCTTCGGGGTGCCCTGGACGTGCAGGCAAAGCAAATCACCGAGAGCATGCTCATCGCTGCAGCGCAAGCCCTTGCCGAACTGGCCAGGGAGGAGGTGGTGGAAGCGGTGGAACGTGCCTATGGGAACGAACATTTCAGCTTCGGCCCGGATTACATACTGCCAAAGCCCATTGATCCCAGGATTCTCGTCCGCATGTCGGCGGCGGTAGCCAAGCAGGCCATCGAGGAGGGCTTCGCCCGCCATGCCATCGACCATGAGTCCTACCAGGAGAGTCTGACCGTGCGACTGGGCACCGGGAGGGAGACTTTGCGAAACCTGGCTCTCAAAGCCAGGCAAAAGAATCTGCGAGTCGTCTTTTCCGATGGGGTGAGTGAGGCTGTCCTGAGAGCCTGCGTCATGCTCATGGCCGACGGCATCGCACGCCCGGTTCTCCTCGGCAACGAGGCGGAGGTTCGTGAGACCGTAGGCAGGCTCGATCTTGACCTGTCCCATGCGGAGATCATCAATCCATCCACAAGCCCTCTGCTCAAGACTTACGCGGAAGAGTACTTCAGGATGCGACAGCGCCGGGGAGTCATGCTGGATGAATCCAAGAGAAGACTCAAGAGGAGGGACTATTTTGC
>CAZURN010000142.1:0-8831 GCA_964623165.1 uncultured Syntrophobacteraceae bacterium | reverse complement strand
TCCTGTCAGGCGCGCCAGTAAAATCAATGGCTTAGCGCCTTCCAAAGGCGAATTTACTACCCATTTTTCTTGTTAAGCCGCCTTCGGCGGCTTAACCAATTGAATTGATGGTCTTAGTAGGTCATTTGGAAGCTGCAGCCCGTAAACTCCTGTTTGAAAAGGAGGACTGCCGGAGCCTAACGAGATGTGGAGATGCGGAGTCTGCAGACCTTAGCGACGTTGAACACGTAAAACAGGAGCTGCCGGAGGACCGCACGGATACCGTAACCACTCGATATTGCAATATTGGCAAAAAGCCTCCCAACAACCTTTATGCCAGCCAAGGGTCTCCCCTTTGGTTTCACGGGATGATTCCAGCCTTCATTAAGCGAGTCCCCGCACAGATTGGGGGAGCACCAGCGGTTTGGGCTGACTGCTTTCATGCCAGCCTCGGAGAGAATCGTGTGTATCTGCTGCCACCATACTTGTTCAAAAGCTTCCTGGGAGTAATGGCGACGGATGAAGTCTTCTCCACGCCAAGCGATGCTCTTCCGAAGCTCCCGGTCTTCAATCAATGTGACCAGGGCCTTGTACCAGGATTCCTCGTCGTTGGTTACAAGGAGCCCCGTTTCGCCCTGGACTACGCAACTTGAGTACACATCCACATTGGAATAGATGCCGGCAATACCGCAAACACCATACTCCCTGAACTTGTTATTGGTCTTGGACCGATGGAAGAGGTCATCCTTCAGTGGGGCGAGCCCGATGTCGAACCCTGACCCGGAGAACCAGCGCATGTATCTTTCGTAGTCTCCGATTAAAGGATGCCAGTGGGCTCCCGGAATCGTGTCAACCAGGGAATCCGGTCTGAATCCACAGAAATGGACTTCCACCCTGTCGGCATATTCGATGAGAACCCGGTGCAACGCCGACAGGAATATGGCGGCAAGGTCGTCTCTTCCCCGGCTGGTGGCATACACAATCTTAATCCTATCCCCTCCGAGGAGCATCCCACGCTTTTCCGTCAGGTCAGGGTCTACAGGTGGTATGATCTTCGTCACCCGATCATTGAGTGGGAGCACTCTCTCGAACATGGGACTGGAGTAGACCCGCACCAGGCTTGCGGCCTGTAAGTAGTCTCTGAGCATACGAAGTCGTCCCGGGTCCTTGTGGTAAGCTCCCACTTCTGCATCCTCTGGGATATCAAAGAAGTTGTCGTCGATGTCGTAAATGATGGGCACTCTTCTGGCCATGCACGAGTCAAGGTTGTGCCTGTAGTCGGGTTCCGTATTCCTGCAAAAAACGGCCAAGTCCGCCCATTCAAGGTCTCTGCGGAAGGTGAGGGATTCGAGGGTGATCCTGGCCCGAATCTTTCCGGCTCGATGCAGGGCGAGGAAGGGTCTCACCACGCAGATCTGTGTGGAGGGAATGAAGGCTGGCAGGATGGCCAGGATCCGTGGTCGACGTTCCAATCAGAGCACTCCCAAGACGATTCACTATGAAGACGCGAAAGACGCTGAGTCCAATTCCGCAGAAGACTGTCTCAAATCCGCCATTGAGCGCGTCAACCAGGCAGAAACAAGAAGATGATTTTGGAGATCCCTTCCGACTTCGCTGAGCATTGTTTTTCGGACATGCTACTCTCGAAACCTGAACCGCTTCCCAAAGGAAGGCCCCGGTTCAGGCAGAACCAAAGGAAAGATCACAATTGGAGAACTCCTCCCGGACGTGCCACCCAAGAGCCACAGACAGGAATCTGGGTGGCGACTCGCACTAGCAGGCAAAGCCGGTATATGAGAGTGCGGGCATGTGGAGCCATGCACCGGTTTGGATCCTCAAGCAGTCTCTCGTGCCGGAACAGAGTGTTCGGTCAAATAAGGGGAACTGGTGTTCCACAAAGATCCTTCAACAGATCACTCGGTTCCCTGCGGTTGCCATGTCACGATAGGGACTTGGACATGTGCAACATGCCCTGTTCTGCCCCAATTTCCTCAAACCCACAGTCTTTATAAATCCGGATGGCTGGTTGATTGGTTTCAAAAACCTCAAGCTCCATTCGGACCAAACCGAGCCGCTCAAAACCGTAATCCATGATGAGCCGGACCGCCTCTTTGGCCAGCCCCTGTCCTCGAGCCAGCATTTCGCCGATCAGGAGCCTTCCAAACTTGGCATGTCCCTTATCCCAGTCGATGCCGTATAGAGAGACCTGGCCAATGGGTTTCCATGTTCCAAACTGTGCCTCGATGATGAATACAAAGTCGTCGTCACGGTCCTGGTACTGGGCAAACCACTTGAGATGGTTCTCCGGCGGGATGACATCGGAATTCACGAACCACACGCGGATGTCGTCCCTGTTCCTCCACTTCAGAGTCAGGGGGAGATCCTCCTCTTCGAGAAGACGGAGGCGGACTCCGTCACCTTGGATGGGAAGTATGGTGCGTTTGGGCACTGGGGACTCCGTCTACTTTCTTTCCACGATCTCAACCAGGGCATCGCTGACACGCTGAACGTCATTATAGGTGAGCCTAAGATGCATGGGCAAAGATATGATCCGTTCACTTGCCGCCATGGAATTGGGGCATGTCCCCCGGCCGTATGCGTACATCCCGTAATGGCAGTTGTCGCGGTAGTGGACACCCGGATAGATCTTGGCATCGTTCAACGCCAGGATCACCTCGTCCCGGTTGTCAACCAGAACCTGGTAAAGGTGCCGTGAGGACATACAACCCGGGGCCACCGGAACCCTCTGAATCCTGCTATGAGATGCAAATCGTTCATCGTACCAGGCTGCGATCTGCCTCCTGTATGCATTGTCCTGCTCCAAGTACTTGAGGGAGACCAATCCCATGGCTGCCATGATGGAGTTTCCATGATACTTGAACCCTTCATGGACGACATCATAATGCCACTTGTAGGTTCCTTTGGAGTGGGTGCGGGAAAACGTATCCTTGTCTATCCCGAGCCAAGTCCACTTACGAGCTTCAGTGTCGAGTCCTTTGTCGAGAAAACACACCATCCCTGAATCCGCCGTGGGCAGATTTTTCACTGCCTGAAAACTAAAAACAGACACATCAGCCTCTCCCCCGACGTGTTTGCCATGCTTTCGGGTTCCCGCCATGTGAGCGGCATCGAGGATCAGTCTCAACCCGTGGGTCCTGCAAAGAGTCACGACCTCGTCGAGACGGCCCGTGTTGCCTCCAAGTCCCACGTACACCACTGCACGGGTGCGCGGAGAAACCCTCGCTTCGATGGACTTGGGGTCCATGCACAAGTACTCATCAATGTCGGCGAAGACTGGATGCAACCCTTCATACAGTATGGCGTGGTTGGTGGAGACGAAGGTGAGCGGGGTGCTTATCACTTCATCCCCTTCCTGCCATCCATCATGCTCCTTCAAGACACGAACGGCCAGATGGAGTCCAGCTGTCGCCGAGTTTACGAAATGCGCGTTTGGAAGGCCGGTGTACTCTTTCCAGGCATCCTCGAACTGAACGGTCTTGAATCCCAGACCGGTCCAGCCCATTTCCAAGCACTCCTTGATCTCCAACAGGGTTTCCTCTGTTCTGAAAAACGGAACGAAGAGATTAATCGGATCCATGACTGACTCCCGGTTCCTGACTATGTGTCCACGGTCCCTCTAAAGTGGTTGTCTGATGTCCGATGCATATACTTTCCTGCAGAGCCTGAAGGTGATTCAAAGTCTCTTGCACCTGAGTCAGAGTCCCCGTGCCCCCTGCAGTTGCTACGTCCACCAAGAGCTGTGCCACACTTGTACCTCGGCTGGGCACGATCTTGAAAGCAATTTTCATGTTGGCGGGCGACACGCGCGAACCGTGAAGACGCTGTTTTTTTGGTGACTCCATGTCAGAGGGGTATGATCGACAGCGACCAAGACCACTAATCACCCGCCCATCGGTAAGATCAGATTTCGATATTACTCTCGATGAACTCTTTGTAAGCTTGAACCACATCCTCGGTCGGTCCGTCAGCCATTACATTTCCACGATCGAGCCATATGGTCCTTTCGCAGAACCCCTCAAGAACCGGCAAGCTGTGGGAAACAAAAACGACGATGTTGGCCCTTTTCATCAAGTCGTCCATCCTTTTCTTGGCCTGCACGATGAACGCCTCATCACCCGCTGCCATGACCTCATCGAGCAACAGTATATCGGGATCCACCGCTGTGGAGGTGGCAAATGCCAAGCGAAGGAGCATGCCACTGGAGTAACACCGGACGGGGATGTCAAGGAACTCGCCCAAATGGGTGAATGCAGCGATGTCATGGATCTTTTGCTCGATCTCTTCAACGGACATTCCCAACAGGAGTGCACGCGTGCGGATGTTGTCCCACCCGTTGGCATCCATCTCAAAGCCTGTCGCAAACTCAAAGAGGGGGCAGACGTGGCCCTGAATGCGGGCTTCTCCTGCCTGGGGTGGATATATGCGCCCCATGACCTTCAGGAGGGTGCTTTTGCCAGCGCCATTGCGCCCGATGATGCCGACCCGCTCGCCGCTGTCGATTTTCAGACTGATGGATTTCAGTGCATGAATGACCCTTGGTCCATTGAGGTTTGCCCGGAAAAGCTGAAGAAGGGCTGCTTTGATCGTTCGGTGCACATCTGAGTGGACAGCGAACTTGATATCGACATTTTGAAGGAAAATTTGAGCCATTATCTTAGAATCAATCCCTCTATAACATGTACGGTATCTTTCGATTCATGCGTTTCACAATGATCAAAGCGATGAATGAGAGGAGTAGGATACAGATCAACACTGCCAAGTAATTGAATGGACTACCTGGTTCTGATGTCAGCAGGGGTCTTCGGAATATTTCAATGAAATGATAGAAGGGATTGAAATCAACGACCCAGTGGAGTTGAAGGCTTTTCAAGAGGTCTGCAGGCCAGATAATGGGTGTGACATAAAACATGATCTGCAAAAATATAGATGCAATATGTCCAATGTCTCTGTATTGAGTATTAATATGGGAAAATATAACAATGAATAAAAAGCACACGATGCAGAGTAAGATGAGTCCTGGTATACTCCATAACACACCAAGCCGAAATGGCACGGCATAGAAAAATGCAATCAACGGATATGCCAACAACCCCAGGAGCATGGTGACCGTGATACTGATAAAGGAACGGAAGATGTAAATGAGATTGGGTAAGCCAATCTGTTTGATATAGCCTTCCGAGGACACAAACGCGTTGGCTCCTTCCACGATGGAGGACGTCAGGTAGCCCCAGACAATGATTCCGGTGGTGAGGAAAGGGATGAATGTTTTGATGTCTTGATTCAATAGTTTACTATAGATGAACCCAACCGCGATGATCATGAGAAAAAGGTTGATGAAAATCCATGCCGCTCCTATGGATGACCGACGATAACGCATCCTTATGTCCTGCAAACCGATCCTCAGCCAGATGCGCCACAATTTAAGAACACTAAGTAATTCGGCGGCAAGACTATCGCTGCCGCCACATTTGGAACTATCATTTGAGAGCATCGTTTATTCTTCTTGCCCGGGTGCATCGCATGGTTGTTGGTCGAAAATGGATACTTACTCGAATCGCCCAATGCCGTCAAGTTCGGTGGGGTGTCCTGCGGTGAAAAGCTTAGAAATGGTCCCGACAAGAAGCCTGAGTGGTAGGATGCACAGAGCCGCGACATTCCATGTTAGAGAACGGGGACCACGGAAACGGGTCGTGGGTGTCCGATCGATCCCTCATGGGCATTCAGAGTGCCCCTCGAGGGACACCTTGAGTGGTATCCCTTGCACTGAAGACAAACGGATGATTCCACTTGGGGCAATGGACCCATGCCTCTAGCCATTGACCCCAAGTCGGTCAAGATTATGTCGAGTTGCTCAGCGATGCTGGAATGGTCGGGCGAGGTCATACGTGCCAGACCGACGAAGCCCAAATTCAACCCCGGAATGTCAGTCATGGGATAGGTCAGCGTCTCGCTTCCTCTCAAGTATGACCGACCGCTGTCACATCGCTCATGCAGCGTTTTGGGCCAGAGAGAACTCTCATTCCCTGCAACCGTCATGGCCTGGATGTCTCCCGCGCCGCGTTTGCCCTCATGTCCGGACATGGAACGTATACCGGACATGGAACGAGACAATGCATCACAGGCTGAGGATACTAAGACCGCAAAAAGGTGCCGAACTGTTCAGGCTCGGGTGTCGATTCTCAACCATTGTCTATTGGGCTGGAACTGTGCGATCAGTAGAGTCCAAGAAGGCTCCCTGCAAGAATGAGCAAACCGACCACCGCCACCCGCTTCACCACGATGGGGCTTACCCGCTTCGCTATTTGGGGGGCGATGTATCCGCCCAGGATCGCTGCCGGAAACATGATCAGGAAGAACGTCAAGTCAAAATTCCCAAATTGGAAATGCCGCGCCGATCCCACGACGGTATTGAAGAATATGGCCAAGAGGGAGCTTCCGACCACCACGTACATGGGAAGGCCCAGTCCCACCGTCATGAGAGGGACCATGAAAGGCCCGCCCCCAAATCCGAACATGGACGCTAGAACGGCGATGACAAACCCTCCAATGCAGCCCAAAATCACATTCACCTTGAACTCAACACCCCAGAACTCAATAACCATGATCTATGCTCCTCTCATCTGAAATCTCAGAAGACCAGTCTCACTTTGCTCGTGCCGATTCTTCAGCTCTCTTCTTGTATTCCTTAAGGATCGCCTGTTCCTTCTTGTTCTTGGCCAAGTATCCGGGTGTCGTCTGCCAGAACATGAGGCCTGCCAGGATCACCAGGATCCATCCGAAAATGAACTTGTACTGATCCAGCGTGATCAGCTCTGTGAGCTTGGGCCCAATGAATGCACCCGCCACCATGGCAATGCCTATGGTGGTTCCGAGCTTCCAGTTGATGAATTTTATCTTGGAATAGTTGACAATTCCGCTGGCCTGGGAAAAAGCTACGGTGGGCATGACCGTTCCGGCCACAATGGTGTGGGGAAAAGGAAAGAGAGAGACCAGCAGGGGGTTCAGGATGAACCCTCCGCCTGCACCCATGAGAACTCCAAAGATGCTGATGGCGAGCGCCAGGAAGAACGGTCCGAAGAGGTTGACGCTCGTTCCGGCGTTGTCAAAGTAGAGATATGGAAAGGCGATGCTGTTTTCGAGGGTGATGGATTCGCTCTTCACATCCTTGTCCACCACGGCCCTTACGAAAAATTTACCCGGGGGGGAGCCCGAATCGATGTTCAATTTTGCGGTGAAGGCACCGTCCGGACTCACCTCCACATTGGGGGTGAAAATCTTGCCCGGACTGCGGAAGCGTGCCTTCACGAGCTGCATGGAGCGTCTCCTGCTCTCCTTCTCGTCCATGGCCGGCAGCAAATCGCCTCGGGAACCCATGACGCTGCCCAGCAGCGTGGCCTGATAACGGTCAATCTTCGCCTTGGCCGGGGCAGAATAGGCGTTGTCCGCGCCCAAGTCCTTCAGCGCCTGAGATACGCTCCACTTGTTCCCTTCTTTCTTGATTTCGTCGAGTTTGCCCTGCATGTCTTTGGGGAGCAATATCTTGAAGTACGCGGGCATTTCGTGGGTCATATACAATATATAGGGTCTCTTGCCCGTTTCTTTGTCCGGATCTGCGTCGAATCGCGAGGCACGCACCTTATCCTCGGTCCAGACTTCCAGGTAAACCGGTTTGCCAGGGATGGCCGTTCCCGTGACTGTGATGGTCCCTCCATTGTTGAGGACAGTCTTGTCTGCCTTAACGGTCACGGCCCCAGCATCGGGCTTTTTCCCCTCACTTTTCACCTCTGGTTTTTGTGTTTCAACTGCGGGGGGGGTCTGAGCCCCCTCTGTTTGCTGCTGGGCGAACGAGCCTCCCTGGTACAGCATGATTGTTGTGGCACTCAATGTGACAATCAACGACAGCCATAAACGCCTCATCAGTTCCTCCCTCTTCTTGAACCCATGGTTTTTGTGCGCTCAAACTCCCACGCAGGCAAACCTAATCACTCGCATCCTGGATGGGTAGGACAAAAATGCCGAGAGTTGCTAGATATGCTCTATGAAGCCGGAAAAATTGAAATCTTCCTGCCAAGTGCAAGACCAAAAGCTTTAGCCGATTTCTGGCGTCTTCTTCCGGGCTCTCGGGTTGCACACCTCCCCAAATGCGGCCCGGCTATGGATGGTCAGGGTAACGGGAGTTCAATCTCACGACTCGAGCCGCGCAGGTTTTCCCGTGATCAGTCTCAACCTGTTGTGGCATGTTCGATCGAAGACTTCTCTCCTGCCGGGTGCCTAGAGACGCCTGAATTTTGAAGAGGCCTTAACACGGTCCGAGAAGAGTTTGGCACAGGTGGGGCAATGAAGGTGATGCTCCTTAACATCCGGGTGTGGAGCTGTTCGTTCCTTGACATGGAGGAGGAATCTTTGAGTGGCAAAAAACTTCCCGCATGCTTCACACTTCTCCAGCATGTGCCTTCCAATGATTTCGTCCCGAATCAGGATGCTTCTCACACCATCCATTTCCTCCTGCCTGATGGCTCCTGTCGGGCACATGTTGGTGCATGTGCCACACCCGATGCACAATCCGGCATTCGGCACGACGAAGCTCATGCCTCCTCGTTTCTCCATTTTCAAAGCGCCCGCTCCAACGATCTCCGCGCATACCCGTATGCACAGACGGCATCTAATGCAGCCGTCGGGCGGCGGCCCGAGATCCATTCCATATTCGCCAGCCAGTCGATGAATGGCGGGAGCCAAAGGAGCCATCCGCAATAACTCTGCGAAAGCCTTCGATCGCGCTTTATCAACGGCTTTGCCATGGGTCCTGATGCTCATGCCATCCTTGACCTTCA
>CAZURN010000141.1:0-8908 GCA_964623165.1 uncultured Syntrophobacteraceae bacterium | reverse complement strand
CCGTATGCGATTGGAGAACTGGTTGTAACCAACAACAGCGGGAATGGCGGCAGCCAGTCCCATGGCCGTCGCCACAAGTGCTTCCGAAATGCCGGGTGCAACGACTGCGAGGTTTGCCGCCCCCTTGAGTCCAATGTCCTGGAAGCTCACCATGATTCCCCAGACAGTACCGAATAGCCCAATGAAAGGGGCGGTGCTACCGGTTGTTGCAAGCAACGGCAGGAATCTTTCGAACCGCTGCCGTTCCGCCATGATTCCACCTTGAATCGCGCGCTCGACATTCTCCAACAGGATTTCAGGATTGACCTTGAGCTCCTGGAGGCTCTTGGTCTCAAGTGACTTGCTCAAGCGATTCAACTCGGCATATCCGGTGCGAAATATTTGGGCAAGATGACTGTCTTCGAGATACTCACTGTCCCGATAGACCCCGACGTAATTCTTCCGCTGCCTGAAAAGCTCAATGAACTCCTTGGACTCCCTTTGAGCACGTCTGAAAAGGCGCGCCTTCAGGAGTATCACAAACCAGCAGGAAACCGACAGGGCAAGCAGGGCCAAGAGCACAAACTTCACCATGGGGCCCGCGTGGGCCACCATCTCCAAGATGCCCCCGCTCCTCTGATAGGGAGCTGGAGAAGTCGTCACATCCGTGGCTGCGTGAGCCCAACTCGGTAAAAGCAACACGAAGAACGTCTTGATCACCGTTTCTAAACCTCACTGCGGGTTGTCGCCCCAAAGGGCGGTCACAATTGCGGGCAGAGCTTCTCCGGCGGGGCGCGGCATACGAAAATCCACCATCCCGGCAGGAAGCTCTGACGCTCCCGGATTCACCTCCAACAAGAATGCACCCCTGCTCTTGGCGATTCGGGGAATCTGGGACGCTGGTGCAACGGAAGCCGACGTGCCCACAATCATGAGGAAATCACATTTGCGTGCGGCCTCCATCGCATTTTCCAGCGCATCGGCCGGGATCAGCTCCCCGAAAAAAACGATTTCCGGGCGCAGGGGGCCTCCACAGCTACACTCCGGAGGCAGGGATGCGAAGCTCACGGACTCCCGCATGAACCGACGACTGCAGGATTCACATCGCAGGGCTCGGTTGTGTCCATGGAACTCGATGACCGTCCTGCTTCCAGCCCTCTGATGCAGGCTGTCCACGTTCTGAGTGATGATCTCCTTGATGATGCCCCGCTTCTCCAATTCGGCGAGAGCCACGTGTGCCGGGTTAGGCTCCGCCGAGCAAAGCAACTGGTCCATCTCCCAAAGCATCTGCCAGACTCTTGCAGGATTCGACCTGAATGAATGGATGTGAGCGTACTCGATCGGATCGTACCTAGACCATAATCCACCAGCACTCCTGAAATCAGGAATACCGCTCTCGACTGATATTCCGGCTCCCGTGAGGGCAATTGCATGCCGACTCACCGCCAGACGGTCAATCATCCACCGGAAGTCTTCCATGGAGGTCCACCAAAATCCGTTGCATTTCTAATATCTTATGGCGAAGCATCCTAAATGGCTTGCTGGTCGTTGTCAAGCATTTCCTTGTCCAACGCGCTTTTAGACGGATCATTAGCATCCGTTATGCCAAGCTATCCCATTTGCAGGACCATGCTCCCAACCCGGTGATTCGAACCAGCACGTCAGTGGAGACCGGCGCACGTCACCTCGGCATGGCTACCAGCTGCACTTCGCGAAAATCATGCTATTTCATGATCTTGAGCAACTGGTCCTTCTTGACTGTTTTCCCCTTCATCCCATTCCATTGCATGAGCTCCTGCTCACTCACCCCGTAACGAGCCGCTACTCCGCTCAATGTCTCTCCTTTTGCAATCTTGTGATGAAGGACGCGGGACTTATTCTCCAGGTTCTCAGATTTGTCCGACCTGTCTTGCTTCTCTGGTCTCTTAGGTTGAACCGAATCGAGACGTGATTCGAAATCCCTGCCCTTCCCAGGGGGCACCTTGAGTGTGATGGCCCCTTGGGGAGCCGTGTCAGAGATGAGAATAGGGTTCAGGATTCTGAACTCGCGATACGTGACCCCAGCTGCATCGGCCAGATCCACCACCGGAGTGGGACTGGACAGTCGAACATTGACACGATCGAATTTGAGTGGCGCATATGCAGCGTTCTTTGGCAATGAATACCCGTATTTCTCGGGGTTCTTCAAGACTTCCTTGATGGAGATGATACGCAGGATGTACCTCTCCGTCTCCAGCGGGAGCTTGAGCGCGTAATAGTTGTCTACTCTCTGCTTCCTCAGCTCGTCCTGAACTCGCCTTTCCCCGCAATTGTAAGCCGCTATGGCCAGAGTCCAGTTGGAGAACATCTGCTGGAGGTTCTCCAAGTAGCGGAAGGCACTTTCCGTGGCCATCTCGAAATCCATGCGCTCGTCCACCATGCTGCTCTGACTGAGGCCGTAATTGGCCCCCGTGCTCTTGATGAACTGCCAGGGCCCTACAGCCCCAGCGGGGGAACAGGCAGTGACGATGAGGTCACTCTCAGCCACGGCGACATACTTGAGGTCGTCAGGGAGTCTCCTGCGGGCCAGCTCCCTCTCAATCCACGGGAAGTATCGATCAAGGCGCTTGAGCCAGAGATAAACCTGCGCGTGGCTGTAAACAACCAAGGTGAACTCGCGGTCGAGCCGCTCCCGGACATCGGGAATGTGCAGAGGGACAGGTTCGCCACACAGGTCCATCTTATCGGGAGCAGCAAAGTACGGCACGGCAAAGTAGCTTTGGGGTTGATTAAAAGCCGCTTCCCCCCAGGCTCTCTCGCCAAAATGAGCAATCCATCCTGTGAGAAGAATCCCCACTATGACCATCCGGCAGCTTTTCTCAAGGCTCATGCCTTCGACCTTTCTGAGAGATGTGGCTCATGGGTGTATGTCGCCATGGAATCAGGGGAAATCCGAAAACCATCGATGAATGGCCCCCTTTCTTATTGGCAGTCCGGCTTTCAGACGAGTGGCTCCCTCCTCCGACGAGTTCCTACTCTGATGCCTCGCGACGTTCGAAAAGTCAAATTGCTTCTGCAATTGTCTTTCCATCCGGAGGCATACTATGGATCCCCATGACATTGCTGTCCTTCCAAAAGCAAACAGGCGGGTCATCCGTAAGACACCCCGCCTGCCGCCTTCTACTGAACTGTCATCGTGCCGCTTCGTTTCACCGCCCTCAAAACAGCGCGTTCCTCACTGCTGTCTCACGTGGCAGTCCCCACACATGATCGGTCCACTCTTCTTTCGCGCCTCGATCATTGATTCATGGCATTTCTTGCACTGAGCGTGGAAGGCCTCCGTCAGGGGAAGAACCCTCTTATTGGAAATGGATGGATTGCCGTGGCAATTGGTACACGACTGGGCCTTGTCTTCTCCACCCCGGTTGTTCCCGTACTCATCGTAGTCATGATGGCATCCGATGCACTCGATTCTCTCATGCACATCGTGCTTGAAAGTCACCAAAGGCCTCTGGTGCGGACTGATCTCCTTGTGTTTGAGCACTATGATGGGTTCCTGGGAGAAAGCGAGATGGGCCAAAACGAGACTCACCACGAGGACCAGGCCTAACTGTACGATTTTCATGCGCTACCCCTCCGATACTATTGGATTCCGTTCTTGTAACGGCTTTTCAGGCTCATCATCCCTGTGCCCCATGTCGAACGGCCGGGCCAGGGTGCGGTAGTAGGGACGCCCTGACCATCACAGGTGCAACCGGAGACTCCCCTGAGACCTGGTGATCATGCGTCCGCATCACTCCTCACTCTGCTCGTCTTCCTCTTCATCATTCTCAATGGGCATGAACTTCTCGGGGATGATCATGGTTTCCGTGATGATCTCCTTGAAAGTGAGCACCTTAACGCCAAGCTCGTATTCCTTGTTCAGATCCCGAACCTGGTCGAAGCAATTGTGGCATGGTGTGATGACGATTTTGGCGCCCGTTGCCCGAATCTGCTCCGCCTTCACCTTGCCGGAGATCATCCGGCGCTTCTTGAATTCCGGCCCCATGGGGATGAATCCGCCTCCACCTCCACAGCAGTGGTTGTGGTCGCGATTTGGAGACATGTCGCGGAAGTCGTCTGCAATGTACTCGATGATCTTTCGCCCCTCTTCCCAAAGGCCTCCATTCCGGGACACATTGCAGGGATCCTGGTAGGTCAGGGGTTCCTTAATCCTTTTTGCGGGATCGATTTTGATGCGGCCGTCCCGCAGGTACTCATAAAAGAGCCTCACCGAGTGCACGATTTCAATGGGCGGCTTCCCGTTGAGATAGCCGGCAAAGTAAGGTCCCTCGAAAGCGCCCGAGCGATACGCATGACCGCACTCTGTCATGAGGATCTTTTCACAGCCGAGTTCCTGGGCCTTGGTGTACATGTTCTTCACCACCTGCCCGGCCAGAGCCCGGTCCCCAGCGAACATGGCAAGATTCGTACAGTCCCATCCGAAACTCGGCATGGTCCAGTCTTCCTCGGCCACGGTGAATATCTTGGCAGCCATGGCGATGTCTTGGGGATAATACATGGGCTCGCGTGCATTGATCGTGTACATGTATTTGGCACCGGGCTTGTCCACCGGAATGGTGAGTCCGCGTATCTCCTCCGCGGTTTCCTCTTCCATCCAGGAACAGGTGTCCAAAAAGTCCTCCGTGCTCATGCCCATCTGATTCCCAGTCTCCCGGTAATGGTCCGAAGTCCGCGTCAGTCCTTCCGGAACGATTCCCTGCGACCAGCAGACGGTCCGGGCCGTTGCTATCATGGTGGCGATGTCGATACCGAAAGGGCAGAACAGGGAACAGCGTTTGCACGTCGTGCATTCCCCCCAGAGGATTTCGTAGCACTTCTTGAGGAATTCCCGGTCCACGTTGCCCTTCTTGCGGTACATGAGGCCCAGGGTGTTCTTGAACTTGTAGGCCGGGCTAAATTTGGGGTCTCGGTTGTTTGCCAAATAAAAGAAACAGCTTTCCGCGCAAAGTCCACAGCGCGAACAGATGCTGAGCCATGTGCTGATGCGGGCACCATGGTTAGCATCCAAGATTTCCTTGATCTTCTTGACATTTACGAGTTTCTCCACTGCATCGCTCATTGTGTTGGAATCTCCTGTCCTGGAACGGTACCATTCCCAACCCGGGGAAGACTACTCTCGGCAAGTCGACACTCCTGGAAGCAGAACCCGGGGCGGTCTGAACATGGTCGATAGTGGCGCTCACACTAGTACTCCCGCTTGCCGCCCACCAGAACGTGCAGCCAACGAGAGAAAGCCTTCATTTCTTACCAGGCCCGGGCGCCCCGCCTTCCGCCCATTTCGAACCCGATGAAGGCGCGGGTGAAGAAGAAAAGCAGGATATGGCCCAGTTTGCTGAAAGGAACGAGAATGAGGAGGACTTCCCCGGAAAGAACATGCATAACCATCATGAACTGATAAGGACCCCATTGATGGTATGCGAGGAAACCCGTGACAAAAGGCATGGCGGTTAACACCAGGAGCGTATAATCCCATGCGGTGGTGAGAATCCTCACCTCGGGCTTGACGAGTCGACGAAGCAGAAGAAAAAGAGCTGCAACCAGGAAAGCGATGGTCAGTGTGTCGGCCAGTGTGTCGGACATGGACCAGAGGCTGAAACCGAAAGCTTCATACCACATCGTGTTATGAGCAAGCAGAAACAGAGGCACACCGAGGAGGCATAGGTGAAAGACGAAGAACATTAGCGTGAACAAAGGCTGATTTCGCATGGACGCGCTTGCCCATGGCACCAGCCAGTGAGTGATGGACTTGAATCCCCATTCAAGACTCATGTGGTTGTAGAAGACTCTGTCCCGTTCACGACTCAGTCCATATAGATAAAGAATTCTCCCGAGCAGGCCGCCGAAAAATATAATGAACGCCAGCCAGGCCCCAGGCCCCACCAAGAATCTGTACAAGTCGACCATAAGCAGTTAGCTCCTCCCTCGTCGTTCTCATAACACCTGAAGCTTTTGTGTCAAAAATCACTAATTTATGTCAGCATTCAATGGCCCTATCTACCACAAAATTGAAATTTCTCAAGCGGAGAGATCTGATTTTCGCTCGTGAGGGAGTTCGGTTTGCGGAAATGTTGTCCCGAAGCGCTTTCCAGGCCCTCCCGCAGTAATCCCTTGACCCCGGTCGGGTATTATGCGAAGAGGTATCGTCCCCATGAAGCCAGGGAAAACCGTTTTCATGAGGGGGCGCAAATTCCTGCTCGAGGTCTTCATGCCAGATCGATATCCAACAGGGAATCGCCGATCACGGGAGCGTGACCCAACAGCCAGCCGTGAACACGTCATTGCCTGACAGAACCCTTTGGCCCCTCCAGTACCGAACCAAGAGAGCACGAAACCATGACAACGAGTTACTGGCCTGACGACTATTTGAGGAAACTCGCCTCTGCTCAGGACGCCATCCGTCGCATCAAGCCCGGGCAGAGGATCTTCATCGGGACTTCTTGTGGCGAACCACAACACCTGGTGAAGGAACTGGCAAATCAGTCCGGCAACTTCACGGACCTCGAGATCGTCCGCCTGTTGAGTCTCGAGGCAGCTCCTCTCACCCTGATAGCCAGCGAGCAGTCACGCCATAGTTTCAACATCAGATCCTTCTATTCGGGATCGGCCGTCCCTGGGATCCATGCGAAATATCGCCGTTTTTACACACCGATCAACCTGTCGGCTGTGCCGCATCTGTTTCGCAGCAGGCAGATTCCCATCCATGTCGCCTTGATCCAGGTTTCTCCTCCCGACGATTTTGGATGGATGAGCCTGGGAATCTCCCTGGATATCACCCAGGCAGCCGCCTATTCTGCCGACCTCGTTATCGCTCAGGTCAATTCCAGGATGCCCCGGGTTCTCGGACAAGGCTTCATCCATGTGAACGATGTCGACGTCATCGTCGATTATGAAGAGGACCTCCTATCCATCGGGGAGTTCGAAATCAGCGAACCCGGTCGGATGATTGCCCAGCATGCAGCCAAGCTCATCGACGACGGGGCCACCCTTCAGGTGGGTATCGGGTCTACTCCGACCGCTCTGCTCCGAGCCCTCAACCACAAGAACGACCTCGGGGTCCACACCCAGGTGATCAGCGATTGCATCATGGATCTCGTCTCACGAGGCGTCATCACGAACCGCAAGAAGGGCATTAACAACGGAAAGCTCGTGGCAAGCAACGCGATCGGCACCGTGAACCTTTACGAGTTTCTGCACGACAACCCGAGTATCGAGTTTCACCCGTCTGACTATGTGAACAACCCCTCGCTCATTTCGAATCACAACAGGATGACCTCCCTCAACATGGCGACCATCATGGACCTAACAGGCCAGGTGGCCGTTGACTCTCTGCCTCACACGCTGTTTTCAGGTGTCACGGGCATGCTCGATTTTGTGAGGGGCTCTGCCCAATCTCCCAAAGGCAAGTCCATTCTCATGATCCACTCGACCTCAAGGGACGGCAAGGTGAGTCGGATCGTACCCGTGTTGGAAGGCAAAGCTGCGGTCGTCCCGAGGAGTGACGTATATTTCGTGGTCAGTGAATACGGGGCCGTCAACCTTTTCGGAAAGAGTCTCCAGGAACGGGCCAATGCCATGATCAGCCTGGCCCATCCCGAATTTCGCGACGAACTGTTCTTCGAGGCAAAAAAGATAGGACTCATCGGAGTCGACGCTACCCTAAGGGAGTCCATTCATGCCGTATATCCCCTCAAATACGAGGAGGTCATTCGGGTGGACGGGCAGGAGGTCACCATCAGACCCGTCAAACCCGTCGATGAGCGCCGGGTTCAGGAGCACTTTTACAACCTGGATAAGACCGACATTGTGTCCCGTTTCTTCCAGCAGAAGACCTCCTTCATTAGGGACGACCTTGCATCCATGTACCAAATTGATTATGCGAAAGAAATGACGATTGTTGCGGTGACTGGGGAGTTCGGGTTCGGAAGAATCGTCGCCCTTGGAGGATATGTGCTGGATCCGCAGGCGAAGGTCGCCGAGGTTGCCTTTTCCGTTGCAAAGGATTGGCAGGGGAAAGGCCTTTCCACAATCATCATGCGAAAATTGGTGAATGCGGCCAAAGAGAACGGCATCCTTGGCTTCATTGCTTACACGTCCAGAACGAACCGGGCCATGATACGCCTCTTCAACACCCTGCCCTACAAGGTCCAAACCACGTACGAAGAAGACATGCTTGCCCTTTCCTGCCGATTCGATCAGCCCAAGTTCGAAATTGAATGAGGCCGCGTCGGCGCATCCGAGACGGAGTCCTTCCCGGAACACCATTGCCCCCCGCTCCTCCCACAGTTTACGGTGCTCATCGGGGCAAGGGAGTTGCTTCACTTCCGCCTCCCGCGATCCTTCCTCGACCAAACAAGATCGACACCCCCTGTTAAGTGTACAGTTTCACATGCGTTTTGATTTTTTTTCTGTTGACACGTCCCGCAGGCCGCTGATAGTAGTGGAAGCGTTGCAACACCGTTCATTTTTCGAACGCTCATTGTGACTCGATTTCGACTCTTCTCCTCCAATGGATCAGGGTTTTACCGGGTTTTCCAGCGATCATTCCGTTTAATCCCTTGAACCCCTTGTTTCCATTTCAGCGATTCGGGCAATCCGCCCAAGAAGCCGCTAACCATCAACTTTTGTTCAAAGGAGGCGTCAATGGCTGGCAATGTCTTCCCCGTTCCCGAAACCTGGGCCAAGTCGGCTTGGTGCGACAACGACACCTATCTGAAGATGTACGAGGAGTCCATCCGCAACCCTGAGGGGTTCTGGGGAGAGCAGGCGAAGCGGATCACCTGGTTCAAGCCCTGGAAGAGAGTCAAAGAGGGTTCTTTTTTTGGCGATGCGCGAGTGAAATGGTTCGTCGATGGCAAGCTGAATGTGAGTTACAACTGTCTCGACAGGA
>CAZURN010000140.1:0-8922 GCA_964623165.1 uncultured Syntrophobacteraceae bacterium | reverse complement strand
TCGCCGCAGGGTACGATCACATCACCGCCGCTATCGGAGGGGCCATTGCAGGAGCTGCGGGGGCCGACTACATCTGCTACGTCACCCCTGCGGAGCACCTGGGCCTTCCCAATGCGGACGACGTTTACCAGGGTGTCATGGCCGCCCGCATCGCAGGGCACGTGGCGGACATCGCCAAGGGCCTGCCGGGTTCCACCGACCGGGATCGCCGAATGTCCATTGCCAGACAGAAGCTCGATTGGGAAGGCATGATTCAGGAGGCTCTCGATCCTGAATTGGTGCGCCGCCGCCTGCAGGTCGCGGAAGACCGGGAGTCCTGCAGCATGTGCGGCAAGCTCTGTGCGGTGAAGATCAGTCGCATGGTGTGACCCGGCGAAGCAAGGACGGCGCGGTTGGCGTGCGAGGAGAATGGCAAGGCGTGCGTTGATGGCTGCAACTACTTCCCAGGAAACTCAATAAAACCCTTCGGAAGATCCAGTTCAAAGGTTACCCGTGTTGCGTCGTGCATGAGCCTCAATGTCTTGAATGGTGCCATGGGCCTTTGCAAGGCCTTCGCGACGCGCGAACTCCAATTCGTGAATCGGATTGGATTCTCATCTGGGACGATTGATTTCTATCCTCTTGGATAGAAAACCCTGAACGTGCTGTGGAAAGGTGTTCATCTTCAACCTAAGGTTGCTGATGACGTGCCGGTCAATGAACTCCTGAATGCTGATCCCGGTCACCCCGAGCAACTGGAGGTAGTCGTCGATGAAGGGATGCTTGACGGAACTGTCTGTTTCCCCTTGGAATTGATCATGGCACACATGGGCCATGTACAGAAAAGCAATGCTTTTGAGGTAATCCTGGGGCAGCTCGGAAGGGGGACGATAGACGGGATAATCCTGACAACGAACGGTCTCACACACAGATTCAGGGATGTTCCACTCCTTGAGAAGCATGGCACCCACCATGGGGGCGTCGAGCATTTCCACGAAAAAGGCGAGCTTGGGGTTCTTGGCCTTGATGAGGAGGATGACGCTCTTCCCGATGTCGTGGAGGAGCGATATGGTGCTCATGACGGAGGCACTCCGCTTATCACAGAGCTGACAAATTTCGAAAGCCAGGTGGGAAATGATGACAGAGTGGTAGTGAATCCCCATGAATTCCGGTGTGTTTGGCATGATCTTGCGCATGCCGTCCGATATGACGATCTGGTACACCTGGAAGAAGCCCATGTACATGACGGCGTATTGCAGGTCGGAGACCCTGCGTTGCAGGTTGTAGTAGGAGGAGTTGATGGTCTTGAGGATTTCACTCACCAGAGAGGGATCCTCCTTGGCAAGCTCTGTCACTTCTCGAACGGAAGCGCTGTCATTCAGAAGCATGTGAATGAGTCTGGTGGTGTACACCGGGAGTTGTGGAACGCTCTTGATGATGGCATAGAGCATGTCCGACTTTTCGTATAGCTTGTGCTTTTCGTAGTCGGAATCGTGAATGTGATCCCTGTAATGCTGGCTGATCTTCAGTGCCCGGGCGCAGTCGGCTGCCAGACGTTCCCCATGCCTGACCGTCAGGTCGTTCATCCTGCGCAAGGCGTAAACTTGCACATTGGGATCAATGCCCGCGAATGCGGCTTCGTCAAAGGCCAAGACCGTGCAATGCCCCATAGCCGACACGGTGGATGTTCGCGTCGGTCGAGGGAAGAAGGTCATTTCCCCGATCCAGTCGTTCTCACGATACACAAACCCGCCGCCCAACCCACTTTCCCCCGCCTTCACCGCTTCAAGGGCACCCTTCAGAACAAGGTAAACGTTCGCATCGCGGTCGCCCTCCCGGAACAGAGCTTGACCACTGTGCAGCCGGATCGTTTCGCCGAGGTTATACAGAGCAATGAAGCCCTTTTCGTCCAGAGCTTCGACGGGTTTGGATTTTGATTTCCTGGTCTGGTCAGCGGGGCGGTTCATCCGTGATGGCGTCCTTGCAGTGTCTGTGACTTTTCTGGAGTGGAGTCGTCGTCGACCGGCATGGGCGACTCAGAACTCCTCCATCTTGAGATCAATGATTTGGGCGATGAGCGATTCGTATTCCTTGCCAAGGAATGCCCTGTATGGCAAAAACTCCTTTTTTAGAGAATTCCAGTAGTTAGACAGATCTTCCTTCGTCGAAAGCCGGTGGATACCCCTGTAGATCTCCTCGAGATAGCGGTCGCGGGTTCGTGATCGATGAAATTCGAACATCTCCCGAAGCAGGAATTTCTGCTCCTCGGTGAAGCTCACCTCATTCACAGTCATCAGGATTTCCCCTTGTATCTCCTGGAGTTCTCCGAATGTCTGCGCGCTCTTGAGACGTTCCTGGTAACTCTTGAGGATCAGGTCATTCACTTTCATGCGCTGGAAATTGTAGACTCTTTTCAGTTCCTCCTCGAAGCTTCGGGTGTCATACGGGAGTTTCTGCTTCAACTCGTTGACGAGCTCCTGGTAATGGTTTTCCAAGTCGTCCAGGTTCCAAATGGTGGTGAGGGATTGAGTCATTTGATCGAATTGAATTGCGTCCTTGTAATCCACCCTTACAGCCTGTTCCTCAGGGTTGGACTCAAACTGAAGTCCCCCATAGGGTGGTGAGGATTCAAAGGGTCGCATCCCCTCAAAACATCCCGTCGGGAATGGAAGCTCACTCAAAAATTTCTGCAGCACCTCATGTCTTCGCTCAAGGCTGTGGCTCAAGGGACCAAAGGTCACGAGCCCCCCCCTGGCGTCCTTTCCGAAAAATTCGCAAAACGCCTGAAAAGTGTAGAGCAAGAGCTTGATCGATTCCTCGTGCTTCAGGGACACGGCCAAGTCGTGAAAACCGTAGACGCGCAGGGCTCCTCCGAGGTGATCGAGGAAATAGAGCAGGAAGAATCGCACCTCTTCCGAGAGAGAGGACAGAAAGCCGAGAATTGCCGCCGCGTCCTTGAGCTGCTTCTCAAAGGTGGCCAGGCCGACGCTCTTGAGCTTCTTCTTATGGTAGATGAAATTGACGGGCATCTTCAGGAGGTGCATCTGAACGTCCTGGTAGTCCACCCACATGATGCCCATGAGCTTGAACAACCGCTCCAGGGCCCCGCTCTGTCGCCCATGCCAGAGTGCATCATCCTCCGCGTCCTCATCCATGAATCCGCAGTGCTGTGTCCGCTGCAGCTGGAAGAGCTCAACTCCGGAAGTGGTAAGCTGAAAATAGGCGAGCACCGCATTGCCCTTTTCCCGCAGGCTGTCCCTGACCCAGCTGCGCCAGTCACCCTTGGACTTGATGATCTGAAGGCTGACAGACCTGCATGTCAGGAACCACTCAAGAAGGTCGTACACCATGACCCCTTCCTGCACAGCGGCCGTGGCGATGATGGAATGGAGAACGAGCACGTCGAGGAGGTGCGTGTCCGAAGCGGATGTCAGGGCTTCCAGCGCGATGATCGGTTCTTTGCCGAGAATCACGCGGCCGATCAGGCCATGATGACGCACCAGAAAGACCACGAGACGCTTCGCCTGGGGGTCCAGCTGGTACTTGTCCAGGATGTCCGATTGCTCAAGGAGCATGGCACCCCGCTCGGCATGGGTCCAGCGCTGATCCACGCCGGGTAGTGAGGTGCACAACTCATTGATCTTCCCGATCTCCTGGAGGAGCAATGCCAGGGTGAGCGACTGGTAGAAAACCGGACGCTGCTGGATTCGCTCCACGAGATATTCCAGGATGTCCATTTGTGCGTGGCTGGCTCCGATGCCTTCTTCAGCGAGAGGACCGAATTCCTGCTTGGCCAGTTGATAAAAGGTGTTGGGATCCTGAAAGGCGTTCCGGTCCTTGATGATCACTGCCTGGAACTTTTCGAGGCAGCGCATCAGATAGCTTCCTGGCGACTGCTTGTGGAAGAAGGGGGATTTATCCGTGAGATTTCCCAAAGCGTGGACTTCCGGCAGAATGAAACGCAATATTTCGGGGCAGTGTGTGGCCAGACCACCGATGGTTTCATACACATCTTCCGGGATGAAAATCTGAGCCTGCAGCACAGACTTCAAACGGTTCTCGATTTCCCCGATTCTCCGATCGACGTGTTCAATAGCCTGGCTCCCCCTCTGCACGTCCACCACATCGCATCGAAGGAAACAACCCTCCCGATGCAGGTACTGGCGAAAGCTCACCAACTCGGAAAACCTCCTTTCCAATTCCTGGAGGTTTCTGAGGGAAATGCCTCTGAGTTTCTGCGATTCAAAGTGGGCAAGGAGCGCGTCGATCTGCTGGATATTGTCCTCCACATCCACAAAGGACACATCCAGGGCCCATGTCTGGGGATTGTTCACGAGGCGTATGCCCGTGTCGAAGACAAATGCCGGCCGGCCCTCTGCAAAGTCCTTCCGGATCGCTTCGAAGAAACCCGGGTCTAGGCGGTCCATGGGAATGCTGAGGAGCGTTTCTCTGATCTTGACTGTCCTCTGATCCAGCCGATCCGAGGGGACCCATGATGTCATCGGGTTGAAATTGACGATGTGCTTCTCTGCGGCGTTGCCGGCGATCCAAAGCAGGACGAAGCCCGCGCGTACACCCAGTTTAGGAAACAAATGCCCCGTTCCGTGAAATTCGCTCTCCAGGAATTGGCGAAAAAAATATGACTTTCCGAACACATAATAGCCCATGAATTGACGCTTGAAGAGTTCGGCGATTTCCGCCAATTCACGGACTTCATCCAATTGTTTCAGCTTTTCCGGTTGGTAGTCGCAGATGACTTCCTTCTCGAGGGGTCCCTTTCTGATGACCTCCTGCCAGTCGTCGAGAAATGCGAAGAAGTTAAAGAACTTCATCATCTCCCTGGTGGCCTTGTTCTGCACCCCACCCAATGTGCTGATGCGGAGGTCCTGGAGCTTTTCCCAGTCCATCGTAGGGTCCGTTGCCACCCAGACGATGTCGTCGTATACCCGGCGTAGCTCCCTCGCTTGGTCTTCGCTGAAGGAATCTCCAAGGGCGGCGATGATTTCCGCCATGCTCATGAGATGACACACCCGGACGACATCTAGGACGTCCGTGTAACTGCCTTCCTTCGCTCGATCCGTGATGGGGCGAAGACTACCGATGGGGAGTTTGGCGAAAACCACCCTGCTCATGGTCGTGTGCCCCACGACGATGAGCAGCAACTCCCGCAGTTGTGGAGGAGTGAACCCATGGAGGGAGAGCTTTGGGATGTTTTCGAGGATTGGAGTGAACTGGCCTTCGATTCCGTCGGGGTTTAGGATCTCACGGCACCTTTCCAGTCGTGATGCGTGCCCGAGGAGACCGAGGACACCGGCGAAACTCTGGCTCTTGGTGCGAAAAGGGGTGCTCAGGCGGGTTTGCTCAAGATCGGAGAGCCTCGGGAACGCGTGATCGCGAATTTGGATCAAGATTTGAAGGACATCCAGCACATAGCGAAAGGTGTTCCTGTATTCGGCCACCAGGGGCAAAGTGCAACCCATGATACCGGAGGCTCGGACCTCCTCCTCCAGAGAATCCAGAGCCACTGCGGGTTGGTGGGGCTTTCCAGAAAAGACAAAAAGGCTTTCGGGGATTTCCTTATCAATTTCGAGGCGCTCCTGCCAGTACTGAAAGTGGTGTCTGGGTGACTTGCGCTTGAGGGCCACGCTGGAAAAATAAGGTTCAAAAATCCCCTTCCAGTGCTTCTCAGGATTCCTCATTTGGGTCCGGGGTGCACGCATGTTCAGATGAGGCAATCTATTGATGGCATCAAGACTGAGATCCTCCGGCCGCTTGCCATCCAGGAGACGTTTGAGGTGAGGTTCAAAAAACGCGAACCGGTTGAGGTAATGATGAAGATCGGAAAGGTGGATCTCCAGGGTATGTTCAATGGAGCTGGCGTGATATCTGTGTTTTGTCTTGAAGGTGTGCGAATACAGCAGAAAAAACTTGAGCTCCTCTTCAGACTTGAATCGCACCTGGCATGTCTCGCGTCTTCCCGGTACCGCAGAATGGGCCAAGACCAATAGCTTTCCCGTGGGTTCCAGGACGTCGTAGATCTTTCCCGCCAGGTAAATCGCGTGGTTGAGAAGTCTCTGTCGGTCAAGGTTGCGTTTCGAAGTCTTTGGCAGCTTCTGTTCCAGGAGGTATTCGAAAGGATCCTTGGGCAGAATCACGATATCCAGGGGCATGCGCCACGAACGCAGCTTCTCCAGGGATTCAAAGAGGAAGATGCGATGGCTCGAGAGCCGCGCCGTAAGTTCATGGGCAACCAAGTCCTGGCCTGAAGTGAGGAGTCCGATGTCGAGGCGATCTATTCTTGTCTCAAAAATATGCTGGATGATGAGTTCTTCGATCTCATCCGCCTTGGTCTTGATCTCACGTAGTGAATGGGCGACAAGATTGATGGGAATGAGGAAATAGCACTTTCCCGTGGTGCTGAAACGAATGAGGAGCCCAAGCTTCTGATAGATGGCGTTGAGTCTCTTGGCATTGCGGCCCAGGACGGCGTCGTCCTGGAAATCGAGGCTCTCCAGGAAATCCGTGTCCGTCTTGTTCAGGACGCTTTGTTCGATGAGGCCCAAGCCGTATGCATTCCCGCCGTACCTGCTTGGTAGAAAGGTCGGATGGTCTTCAGCGAGGAATGTCCCCATGGGAACATCCTGTGGATCTATGCCGAGGCGGGGATAGTCTTCCGGATCGATGAAGCGGAAGAACGTTTCATAATGATCAAACGGCTTGGACTGCCAGGAGAAGAGTTTCTCTTCCATGATCACATTCGTTCAATGTGTCCATCATCCGGGATTCCACAACGCATGTTGACATAAATCCAGCAGTTACGCATATCATGTTCGGGTAGGATAAGCAAACGAACAAGTGCAGGGAGTCGTGCTCCGGATCGTGGAAAGCGTGCACCCTGCCGCCTGTGTGCGCCTCAATGACCGGAAACCATGTCATGAATCCACCTTCCAAGGCATTACGCCTGGCGACCCTTGGCATATTCGGCAGAAGCCCCGTGGCTCCCGGGACCATTGCCACACTTTTCGTCGGCATCCCGTCTGGTTACCTTCTGGCATTGAGCCCAATCCAACTTGCCTTTCCCCTGCTGCTTCTTGTCCTGGGCCTTGGTATTCACGTGTCGGGCAGGGCAGAGAAAGAAACGGGGAGGCATGACCCCCAGGAAGTCGTCATTGACGAGTTGGTAGGATATCTGATCGCCGTGATATTCTTTGAACCGAGTGTCAAGAATCTCCTTCTCGGCTTCGTTGCTTTCAGGGTCTTCGACATCTGGAAGCCTTGGCCCGTGAATGTGCTGCAGGAGAGACTGAAAGGGGGAGTCGGAATTGTCATGGATGACGTGGCGGCAGGGGTGTATGCCATGCTATTGGTCTGGGGAAGTCTACGGGTCTGGCCATAGGGGAGAAAGGCCTGGAGGGAGGTGCTCAGAGCGAGCTGAAGCGGACCAGGGTGCCATGAGTTGGGGGTGCAGGTTGAGAACCTTCAGTAAACAAAGA
This sequence comes from uncultured Syntrophobacteraceae bacterium, assembly GCA_964623165.1. GTDB lineage: Bacteria > Desulfobacterota > Syntrophobacteria > Syntrophobacterales > Syntrophobacteraceae > JAAYUJ01. The sequence continues at coordinate 1,450 of CAZURN010000140.1, read as the reverse complement.
CTGCTTGCTTCCCTGCACCGCCTGATTGCCCCTTCGATCCCTGTGCTCTAAGATGTGCAACCAAACCCGTCCACCGTCAGGTCATGGGCCAGCAGACATCCTTCTGATCCACTCCAAGAGTAGGAAGGCTCCAAAACCGGCCAGCAAACCCAGAGCATCCAGGCACAAGTCGACCAGGTCCATCTCCCTGCCCGGAATGAAATGCTGGTGGACCTCATCGCTGATGGCGAATAAGATTCCCGAAAGCATCACCGAAAAGAAGAGTGTCAGAATCGGACTGCGTTTCAGCAAGGGGTGCCATGCCATGCATGCCAGGAAGCCCAGGGTCATGTACTCCAAAGGATGGAAGTAGTTCCCGCTGAAAGAGACGGAGGAGACTTCGAAAGAGCGGTTCGAGAGGAGAAAGATGAACGTTCCGTAGATGATTGGGGGCAACCACCATTTCCATGCTCCCAGCCTGTCGTTGCGATCCAGGGAGCGGAGGATGAAGGCGATCGCCGCCCCGCCCAGGAGGATTCCGATGGGGACGGCCACATCGGATGCCGAAAGCCCCAATGCCCGCGAGACGACGACAGACCCTGCCGTCTGAACCACAAACAGTGATCCGATCCAGGTCCATGAACTCAGGCGGCCCAGAGCCTTCAGAATTTCACTGGCAGCAGGGGGGGAGCCACAGGTGGATTCAAGCCCTCTGTTTGGCATGCTTCGCTCGCTTCTTGCTGACACGGGTGGTCGAGACCATCCGCAGAATTCCCTTGAGACCCGGACAAACCGGGGCTGCCTTGACGACACTCTCGAGTAACCCAAATACCGAAGTTTGCCAAGCGACAAATGAGTGTCTAAAATACTGGCGTTCAGGTGTTCAATCGGGGTGTGCCTGAATTGTGCCTTCGGGGTCTGTGATGTGCAGTGCAGGCGGCGGCGCGGACACCTGATGGTCTGGCTGCAACTCAAGCGGGCATGATACTCAGCCAATGGCAAACAGGGTTGACCGAGAGTTGTGTGGGAAGGGAGGCATTCGCCTGGCTTGCTTTGTCTGGCTGATGCTCTCAGGCTGGCCGGGTTCCAGCTTGGGTCTCACCCGGGATGAATTGGTCACTATCGGCGTCTATGAGCAAGTGGCCTCCTCTGTGGTCAACATCACGACGGCTGCCTGCGATCCCGAGTTCTTCTTCTGTTCCATCCCTGCGGAATCCGGTTCCGGTTCCGGCATCATTCTCATGGAAGACGGCACCATTGTGACCAACCATCACGTGGTTGCCAATGCGGAGACCATCCAGGTCGTCCTCTCGGACGGGCGCAGGAGGCAGGCGACGCTCGTGGCCTCTTCCCCAGAAAACGACATGGCGATCATTCGCATCGATTCAGCGGGGGCTCATCTAAAACCCATGGTGATGGGTGATTCCGACCGGTTGCGGGTTGGGGAAAAGGTGCTTGCCATTGGGAATCC
>CAZURN010000139.1:0-8943 GCA_964623165.1 uncultured Syntrophobacteraceae bacterium | reverse complement strand
GAAAACCCGATGGCCCACCCATCTTCCGCAAGGCTCATCAGAACATTCGAAACCGGCTCGGGGCTCGTGTTGATAATGAGGCGCGTCCCTGCTTTGGTGACATGGGCCGCGGAGGCGAGGCTCGCCCCCAGCATGAACACGATGACCTGCAAGACGGGGCTTGATTCTCCCACTTGCATCAAAGCAAGCATGGCCCCGCCGAAGGGACGAATGAGGGTATGTATGGAATCCCAGAGGGTATCCAGGCCGGGGACTTTGTCTGCAAGAAATTCCATCACGTAAAGCAGGATGGCGACAGCGAGCACGGCGTCATGGGCCAGGACGTCAAATTCGGGGGGAAGGCCGCTGACCAGTTCAAACTTGCGGCAAACACCCACCACTGCCACCGTGGCGTACAGGTTGATACCGGAAATGAACGAGAGACCGAGAAGGGTGCCGAGCTTAGCGACGATTTCCATGACATTCCTCGAAGGAGTGGGTGCCGAAGCTCATCTTATGAGATTTCCACCACATTGACAAGCACCCGTGGATCAGAGCACTTCATGAAGGCAGACAGTCGCAGTTTGACATGTTTTGTGATCGTATACTATACAGTCCCGTGCAGATTGGCTCTCATGGGAAACATTTATGGTCCATACTCCGGTTACCCATTCACCGGTCATTCAAGGTTGATGCGTGGCAAAGCCTTTTGTTCAGGAGATCCTCCCCAACACGGAGGTGGCCGGCGCTTTCGTGGTCACCGATAAACAGCTCAGGAGGGCCCGGAATGGAACACCCTTCCTCACCCTCAAGCTGGCGGACAAGACCGGCGAGATGACTGCCCGCATATGGGAAAGGGCCGATGAAGCGGAAAGGTCTATCCTCAAAAACACCGTGGTTTTTGTCAAAGGTCGCGCTGAGGTGTTTCGCGACGAACTGCAGCTCCAGATTCAGGAAATCACCAGCGTTCCCCGCAAGGACATCGACCCTTCCGACTTCCTTCCCGTATGCCCCAATGACACCAGGAGACTTCTTGAAGACCTGCAAAGGATGGCCCGCAGTGTAAAACGCCGGTCCCTCGGAAGACTGCTCAGACACTTCCTGGAAGACGCCGAGTTGATGGGGCAATTCAAACTGGCCCCGGCGGCCAAGTCCATGCACCACGCTTACCTGGGTGGGCTTCTCGAACACACGGTCTCCGTTGCCCTCCTGGTCTCCGAGATCAGTAGCCTTTACCCGGACCTGGACAGGGACCTCCTTATTGTGGGTGCATTTCTTCATGACATCGGCAAGATCCATGAATTCGACTACGACTTGTTCATTGATTACTCCGACGCAGGGAGGCTGCTGGGCCACATGGTCCTGGGAGTGGAAATCCTGCAGGGCAAATTGCGAGGTCTCAGGAACTTCCCCCACCAAGATGCCTTGCTCCTCAAGCACCTCATCCTGAGCCACCACGGCGAGCCAGACTTCGGCGCAGTGCGGCTCCCCATGACACGTGAAGCGTTCGCGCTCCATTTGGCCGACGATCTCGATGCCAAGATGAATGGAATCAACCGGATCCTTTCCGAATCCAGGGGCGCCAATGAAGCGTGGACGGCATATCAGACCATGTATGACCGCTTCTTCTTTCGCGGGCTGCCCAGCGTGCCTGATACTCTCTCACCCTCTGCGGTGGATACGACCGGGGATCGAGGAATTCAATTGAACATCTGGGCTTCAAGTAATCTTAAGAAGTCCGAAACATGACGATCGCAGGTGGAAAAGGGGAGTTCCATGGCATTGAAGGATGTCCCCGGGCAGCCGCGTGCCAAGCGTTTTCTGTCCAAGCTCTTCGAGTCGAACCACGTGCCTCATGCGCTGCTGTTCAGCGGCATGGAAGGCATCGGCAAATCGGCCCTGGCACTCCAGTTCGCCAAACTCCTCAATTGCCTTGCTCCCATTGAGAATGACTGCTGCGATCGATGCTCAGCCTGTCTCAAGATGGAAAACGGGACACATCCGGACCTTCTTTGGATAAGAGCTGACGGGGCTTTCATCAAACTGGACCAGATTCGCGAATTGCGCAACCGACTCCGGTTTCCCCCATTCGAAGGAGAGAGGAGAGTCATCGTCATCGAGAACGGCCAGTCCTTCAGGGAAGAGGCAGCCAACGCGATCCTCAAGATGCTCGAGGAGCCCCCGGGACGGAATGTGTTCCTTGTCACGACCCTCGAGCCACAGATGCTTCTCCCAACCATCGTTTCCAGGTGCTGTCACATCAGGTTTCAGCCCCTCGACCAAGTAACTCTCGCATCCCTTGTCTCCGCCCGGCATTCTTTACCCCTGCAGAAGGCCAGGGAAGTCGCAAGGTTCGCCGAAGGCAGTCTGACAAGAGCCATGTGGCTCTGCGATGAAAACCGGATGGAGCAATGGAAAGACACCCTCGGCAAAATTGAAAGCCTCGGTGACATCGGCCTCATGGAACTCTTCCCCCTTGTGGCGCAATGGGTTCAGAAAAGTGAAAACTTGGAGCAGGACCTCGAATGTATTAAACTTTGGATGCGTGACGTCATCCTTTGCAGGCTAATAGGGGGGCATCAGCCGCTTTTCGGGCTGGATGGAAGGACGTCGAGAGCTGCGGTGGGTTCTGCCACAGACACGCTCTTCTCAATTTATGGGCACATCGAGCAAGCACTTCATCGCCTCAGGCAAAACGCGAACAAGGTCATGGTCATCGAAGGCATGTGCCTTGTCATAAAGGATAGCTTGTATGGAAAAGGTTGTTGGGATTCGATTTCGCAAAGGAGGGAAGATCTATCATTTTGATCCGGGTGATCTGCCCCTCAGGCGGCATGACTTCGTCATCGTGCACACGGAGCAGGGGTCCGGCCTTGGGCAGGTCGTCGAACGACCCTGTTTCAGGAACGCAAACCTGCATCCGGCCCAGTTGAAGAAGGTGGACCGGGTCGCCACGGAAGCCGAAATCGCGAAGCATCGGAGCAATCTGGAGTTTGAACAGGATGCCAAGAACTATTGTCTGGAGAGGATCAAGGCTCATGGCATCGAGATGAATCTGGTGGATGTGGAGTATTTCTTCGACGGCAGCAAGATCATCTTCTACTTCACCGCGGATGGCCGCGTCGATTTCCGGGAGCTTCTCAAAGATCTTGTCCGGCGACTGAGGACTCGGGTTGAGCTACGGCAAATCGGAATCCGCAACCAGGCCAAGATGGTGGGAGGGCTTGGGGGATGTGGAAGGCCTCTCTGTTGCGCCACGTATTTGAAGAACTTCCATGCAGTCTCCATCAAGATGGCCAAGGAGCAGAACCTGAGCCTCAATCCATCGAAGATCTCAGGGGCCTGCGGACGACTCATGTGCTGCCTGCAATACGAGTACGACACTTACAAGGAATTGAAGAAGGACATGCCCAAGCTTGGCAAGAAGATCGAAATCTCGGAAGGGCGTGGCAAAGTGGTTCGCCAGAACATCTTTGAGAGAACCATCACCGTTCTGATGGAAGATGGAAGGGAGATCGAGAAGAAGCTGGACCCTCCTTCGAAAGACGGTCTCTGATCCGACCACCCTATTCACGTTACTTCCACCGGTGCACGCGAGCCACGGACGCGGAACCTGAGTGCCACGGCCGTACCCATTCCCCCTTGCAACCTATGGCAAAGGTTTGAGATGGATCATTTCTACATCACCACCCCTATATACTACGTGAATGCCGAACCCCACATCGGTCATGCATACACGACCATTGTTTCGGATGTGCTCAACCGCTTCCACAAGCTCCTGGGGTATAAAACGTTTTTTCTCACGGGAACCGACGAGCATGGGGACAAGATTGTCCAGGCAGCCCAGGAAGCGGGCATGGACCCCAAGAGCTATGCGGATCGCATCAGCGGGCTCTTCCGAGAAACCTGGCCCAAACTCGACATTGCAAACGATTTCTTCATCCGCACGACGGACCCGGCACATGTCAGAGTCGTACAGTACCTTCTCCAGAAAGTCTTTGACTCTGGGGACATCTACTTCAGCACTTACAAGGGATTGTACTGTGTTGGCTGCGAGCGTTTTTACGCAGAGCGGGAACTCGTCGACGGCAAGTGCCCAGACCACGACAAACAACCCGTGGAGCGCGAGGAAGCCAACTATTTCTTCCGCATGAGCAATTATCAGGATTGGCTCATCGGACACATCGAAGCGAACCCCGATTTCATCCGGCCCGAACGGTACCGGAACGAGGTCCTCTCCTTTCTGAGAGAGCCGCTGGAAGACCTCTGCATCTCCAGGCCCAAGGAAAGACTGAATTGGGGCATCCCACTCCCTTTTGACGACCGCTACGTCACATACGTGTGGTTCGATGCCCTTATCAACTATGTTTCCGCCATCGGCTACCCCGATGGCGCCCTTTTCAGGGAGTTCTGGCCATCGGCACAGCACATGATTGCCAAGGACATCCTGAAGCCGCACGGAATCTACTGGCCCACCATGATCAAGGCCTCGGGATTCCCTCTGTTTCAGCACCTCAATGTGCACGGTTACTGGAAGATCAATGAGGGCAAGATGAGCAAGAGCAGGGGGACCGTGGTGCGCCCCCTGGAACTCGTCCCTGTTTACGGTCTAGACGCGTTCCGTTATTTTCTTCTGAGGGAAATGGTTTTCGGCCTGGACGCCAACTTCAGTGAGGAAGCACTTGTTCAGAGGATCAACGCCGATCTCGCCAATGACCTTGGCAACCTCTTCAGCCGAACATTGGCCATGACGAGCAAATACTTTGCGGGCAAGGTCCCTCCGTTCGGGTCGGCGGAAGATGGAGCCGACGGTGAACTGCGGGAAAGTGCCGAGGAGGCTGTTCGCGTCAATTTGCGGGAGGTCCCCAACTTGGGCTTCCACAAGGCGCTCATGTCCACATGGGAATGCATTAACGCCGCCAACAGGTACATCGACCACACGAGCCCATGGAGCCTGGCCAAGGATCCCGCCATGCAGGGGCGGCTCCAGACGGTCATTCGCAATGTCCTCGAAGTCAATAAGATCGTGGCCGTTCTCATCGCCCCATTCATGCCATCGACTGCCCTGAAAATGTTGGAACGCCTCGGAATCGGCAAGGGCCTCGACGACCTCCGCCTGAAGGAGGACGCCTCTTGGGGCACCCTCACCGCAGGAACCCCAGTGAGCAAGGGGGAAGCCCTTTTCCCCCGCATTGAGCCAGAGGGCTCAGGGGATAGGATGAGAGAACCAAAAGACACGAAAGCGAAAAAAGAGAAGATGAAGGAGGCCAAAACGGAGGTCCTGACCATTGACACGTTTCGCAGGATGGACCTGAGGGTCGGCACGGTTCTGCAGGCCGATAGGATCCCCAAATCAGACAAACTCCTGCGACTGATCGTGGACTTGGGGGAGGAGCGCCAGATCGTGGCCGGCATCGCCCAGCACTACTCCCCCGAGGAACTGGTGGGAAGGCAGGTGGTGGTGGTCGCCAACCTTCAGCCAGCCAAGCTCATGGGGGTCGAGTCCCACGGGATGGTCCTGGCCGCCCATGACGGAAACTCACTGAGACTCTTGACCACGGACCAAACCGTGGTGCCCGGCGGAAAGGTCTCGTGACGCCCTTTGCCATGTCCTCCGCCCGGTACGCATTTGTGTGAAAATCACGGGATACCGGCAAATTGGTGTGACCGAAGGGATGGCAATCATCGTCGCATGCGATTAGTCGGACTTGGGCTCGCCATTCCCCGGCTCCTCAGGCTGACTTTTCAGGCTCTTGGGAATAATGGCGGTTCCCGTGGCGGTAGGGATATCCAGAGGAATCCTTTTCTCTTGCTTTTCCTTGCGCCTAAACGCGCGCATGGGCGATTTCAGAGATTCCCACAGGGATCCGGTCTCCTTGATCGGGCACGCACCTGTTTTGGGGCGACCTGTCAGTTTCTCATCGGTCTGTATCCCAAACGGACCTATCACCCCCTCATCCGGCCCAGGGCGCTCACCAAGAATTCCCAATGGCCCCATTTGCTCGGCTGACGGAGTCAAATTGGGCCCAACGGGCGAACTACCAGAGGCGTCGATCCGAGACGCCTCACGGAACCGTTGGTGCAGGCCGAAAACCACGAACCCGATTCCGCCGATGATGGACAGGACGGATAAGATCAACATCCCCGACGTCTGCACGGGAGACTCCTTTTCCGATGATGAATGCCAATGAATGTCAATATCGTTCCGGGGGGAGTGGTCGCGTTAGAGCTCGGCCATTCTCTCCTGGTACCATCTTGCCAGAGGGATTCTAACGAGATTGTCCATGATTAGCCTGTCGCTTTTCCACACGCGAATGCGGACACGCATCCATCCCGCAGAGTAATCGAGGGGTTCGGCCACAACCAATTGTCGAGTCTTTCGACTGTAATACTCCACGGGGCCAAAAGACCTCGCCACCTCAAGGCTAGCCTTCCTTGTAATCCCTTTCAATTCCTCGGCCCTGACCTCCAAGGCTTGCCTCCTGTCACCCTGTGACCGGCGTGTATCTGCGGCGGGCGGGACCTGCCTCCCAGGCTCCTGCAACTTCCGGGAAAGGTTCTCCTGTCTCGTTCCGCCTTGCTCGCTCTCCGGAACAACCCTCTTGGGAGGCTCCACTCTCGTACGCGCGGCAGCCCGCTCCCTATCCTCCGAGGCTGCCCTCCTCGCCCGCTGCTCATCTTCCTGGCGACGACGTTCCTCATCGAGGCGCTTTCTCTCCGCCTCCATGTCTTTGGCAACCCTTTCCAACTCCCTCTGCCGTTCCTCAAGCTTCCTCTGTTCCTCGCGGGTCTCGGCTCGCATCTTCTCCTGGATTTGTTCCATCTGCTTCACGGCCGCTTCATTCTTCTGGACCACCACGGTGGTCGTCAGCCCAACAATTCCCGCAGTAATAAGTCCAAACCCCAACACCAGAAAAGAAGCTCCTTTTGCCACGCCTCACTCCTTCAGGGAAATATCGGTCCTGATGGATCACAGTCAGCCTCTGGCCACCCCAGGTGAAAAGCAAACCGAACTCGACAGAAGCAATTCATATGCCAGAATTCCATGCCTCGACTCAGGATTTCAGTTCGACCTCCTGAAACGTGCCCCAAAGAAACCGTCCACACCGTGCCGATGGGGCCAGGACTTGAGGAATCCGCCCTCGCACCATTGCAGGCAACTCACCGGCAGGAAATCCCGCGGGTCTTCCAAATGATAGTCCGGATGCTTCTCCATGAAACGCTGAACCACTGCCTCGTTTTCTTCCCGAAAGACCGTGCAGGTCACGTAGACGAGGGTTCCGCCAGTGGTCACGTATTTCGCTGCGCGTTCCAACAGGCTTTCCTGCAGCTTTGAGAAGCGATACGGGTCCTTGGGATGGCGACGCCAGCGAATATCCGGGTTGCGCCTGAGCGTGCCAAAACCAGTGCACGGGGCATCGAGGAGCACCCGGTCGAAAGTTCCCAACGAGTCGGGGCTCAGCTCAAGGGCATCTCCCGGCAGAACGTTGACGATATGGATGCTCTGTCTCTCCGCGTTGGACTTCAGTTCTTCCAGCTTCCAAGCTGCTTCGTCCACCGCCACAATTTCCCCCGAGTTTCCCATCAAGATTCCGAGATGTGTTGTCTTTGCCCCGAACCCGGCACACAGGTCCAGCACCCTATCGCCAGAGACTGGCGAGAGGAGATGGCCCATCAGTTGGGAGGCTTCGTCCTGCACTTGAAAACACCCGGATTCGAAGGAGGCAAGGCAGGAGAGATCCATCCGCACACTGGAAACCCGGATGGAATCAGGAAGACATGGCGAAGGCCTCCCCAAGATCCCGCTGGCCGCCAACTCTTCAAGGAGCAAGGACGTCGTGGTTTTGAGAGTATTGACTCGCAGTACGAGGGGGGCGATCATGTTGTTGGCGTTGCAGAACTGCTGTGCCTCTTCAAATCCCATTTCACCGATGCATCGCCTGCATAACCACACCGGGTGGGAGGTTGTGACAGCAAGGAATTCGGCCGGGTCATGGTCAGGCGACGGCCAGTCCCAGCGCCCTTCACGACGGATCGCTTCACGAAGGATCCCGTTCACAAATCCTGCCAGAAAAGCCGGCTGAGTCGCCCTGGCGAGCTTCACTGCTTCATTGACCGCAGCGTGGGGAGGAATGCGGTCGAGAAAAAGGATCTGGTATAGGGCCAAACGAAGTAAGATCCGGATGGGGGGGGAGATTCTGTCAGGTCTGATCCTGCTCAGTTGGTCGACATGCCAGTCCAGGCGTCCCTGCCAACGGATGGTTCCATAGACCAACTCGGTGAGAAGAGCCTTGTCACGATCCTCAAGCAACTGATGGCGCTGCAGTGCGGCGCGGATCAGCCTGTCGGGGTGGGATGCCTTCTGGTTCACATGCAGTAGGATTTGAAAGGCCAAGGTCCTGGCATTGATCATGACGCTGGACCCTGCCTCATGGCTGCGATTTCCCTGAGCACGGACTCAACGCGATCGAGTGCCACGCGGGTATTGAAGCAGGGGCCGAAAGGCCTCTGGTTGAATATTCCGTACACAGGCAAGGGGGTCGTGTCCTGAATGCCGCTGGTCAAGTCCCTCTCGCATGCCACCGCGATGATCACATCCGGACGCTTTTCGATGACAATACGCCGCGCCACCGTGCCCCCGGTAGCCACTGCCAGGTCCACTCCATACTTGCTGGAAAGCTCCAGCAGATCCTTGATTGGGCACTTCCCACACCGCTTACAGTTCTCCACGTTGTTGGTGATCTTCACGGGACACTCACTGTCCTGAAGGCAGTGGGGCATCAGAAGCAGGATATTTCGAGGTGGGTGACCATTTCTCCACTGAGCCATGACGAGTTCATTGTTCACGGCCACGAAAGCATGCTGAACCTGTTCCTTGCGCAGGCCCACCAGTTTGCCCACTCCAATCAGCACGGGCAGCAGGAACTTGAGGGTCACGCTGCGCAGCCTCAGAGACATGGGAAC
>CAZURN010000138.1:0-8966 GCA_964623165.1 uncultured Syntrophobacteraceae bacterium | reverse complement strand
CTGTGTTGGCACGGCATGCCCATTGGAAAATCACAATCTCCGCCGAACTGATCACAGCCCCGGCATCCCTCATCACGCTGATGGCCACGTCGCGGTTTTCAACCACTCGGGATGCCACGGCATCCGCCACCAAGTGAAGCTGGTAGCCCAGCTTGACGAGATCGAGGCATGTTTGAAGGACACACACGTGGGTTTCCATTCCCACCGCCACGATCTTGCTGCGCCCAAAAGAACGAACGGTGGCGGGAAAACCTGGCTCCAAACAGGCACTGAAGTGCTCCTTCTGAAAAACAATGGGAGACTTGATTTCCCGGAGGACTTCCGGGATGGTTTCACCCAACCCCTTCTTGTACTGTTCTGTCAATAGGATGGGAACCCCAAGGACTTCGGCAACTTGGCTGAGTTGTGCCACTTTTCGGGCCACTTGTTTCCACGAGTCAATGACACGCAGCATCGCCTGTTGAATGTCAATGATCAGGAGCAGGCTGTCTTCCCGAGTGGCGACGAATTCGTGCCGCATCCAGGATCCCTCCTCACCGGGGTGAATGCCAAATGCCGGGATGCCGGCATCTTCTCCTGATGCCGGCGCTTGTGAACAAGCTGAAACGCACCCCAGGCAAACCCAGGATCCCACTCCAGGGCTTGCGCCCAAGCATCAACAGATGTGAAGAGACTGGATTTCGGTCTCCCCTCGCAACAACTACAGGGAAGACTCTCATGCTTGGCTGTAAGCGCCAGGTGCGTTGGAGTTCGCCAGCATAGCGGACTGTGCCTTGGCCGCTCTCGAGCGGGCCGTGCTGCTGAGACCATCTTTCCGTGCTATGGCTCAATTCTCGTTCCCAGGACCTTCAGAAACTTGGCGAGCCAATCGGGATGTGCAGGCCAGGCGGGCGCGGTGACCAACTTGCCATCCACTTGGGCCTTGTCCACCGGAATGTCCACATACTTTCCCCCCGCGCGGGTCACATCAGGTCCCACCGCAGGGTAAGCCGAACAAGTCTTTCCTTCAAGCACACCGGCTGCGGCCAGGACCTGCGCACCATGGCAGATGGACGCGATGGGCTTGTCGGCTTGCCAGAAGTGTCGCACCATCGCAATGACAGTCTCGTCCAGGCGAATGTATTCGGGTGCGCGACCCCCGGGGATGACCAGTGCGTCATAGTCTTCTGCCTTGACCTCGGCAAACGTGGCGTTGAGCGAAAAGTTGTGACCGGGCTTTTCACTGTAGGTCTGGTCTCCCTCGAAATCATGCACTGCCGTGCGCACCTTCTCGCCCGCCTTTTTTCCCGGACAGACCGCGTGGACTGCATGCCCCACCATCGAGAGTGCCTGGAAGGGCACCATCACCTCGTAGTCTTCCACAAAATCGCCAACAAGCATCAAGATCTTCTTCGCACCCATGGCAGACTCCCTCCTGTTTCGTTTCATGTGACGTGGCCACATGGCTGTGCAGCGGGACCAGACAGTCATGAACCCGACAGGGCAAACACCCCAGGAATCCAGGTGTGAGACATATAACCCTGAGGATTCCCGAGTTTCTCATATCTCCACCTGCGATTCCCTGAAATGGACAGCCACGCGTGCAAAAAAGCAAGTGGCTTGCCCGGGAATGCAATGGAGTGGTCGGTTTCGTCGACGCCTGCGCACACCCCGCTATGCGCGGGCTTCCACAACCCCGTGCAGGCACGGTTGCAGATTAACCTTGAAAATCGATGAAAACCATCCCTTAGAAGCACTATTAAATTCCTGCCGCCGTGACAAGTTTAGCCCCTAGTTTGTATGCCTTGGCACAGTCCAGGGGGAAGACCTCTTGGCGACGCCTCGCCTTGGCAACCGGGTCGAATGCTGAGGACAAGTATTTCGAATAGTCTGAAAACTGCAGTGTGTCCGTGCACAGGAGCACCTCGCAGTTTCCGAAGACTCGCGCCATGACGCTGCGGGAGGCCGCGATGGATGCATCTTGATGGAAGGCGGCCATGTTTTCCTCGGTGACGTTCATGGTGTAAACGAGGCCCGTTTGGAGCCTCCCTTTAAATATCGACGCAAAGCTCGGGGTGTAGGTCAGGTAAGGGAACAGGAGGCGTTCCATGAAAGAGCGCATCTCGCCGGTCTCAGTATGGAAGTAGATGGGTGAGCCAAGAATGAGGACATCCGACTCGGCGGCCATGTTGAGGACCGGGGTAAGTTCGTCCCTGACCGCACACTTCCCGTGACTCTTGCCGCCGATCTTCTTGCACGCGAAACAACTGTTGCAGCCCCGGTAGGATAGGTCGTAAAGGTGTACCAACTCGGTCTTGGCCCCTTTTGACCTTGCTCCGGCCAGGGACTTGCGCAGCAAGGTGGCGGTGTTCCATTTCTTCCTTGGACTCCCGTTTATCGCCAATACTCTCATGATTCCTCCTTGGAAAGCATGCAGAGTCGCTGCCAGAGTATGATTTTCCGGTGCATCTCAACGTGGGAATTGTACAATAGTGTCTGGGCATTTGGGAGTGGATTCACAGGCTGGAGATTTTGGCTGACTCAAGGCAAGAGCATGTGTCCTGATGGCTGTGCCGGGTGTCGATGGCCGTGAGACCGATCCGATTGTGGCAATTGGATGCGCTTCCGCAGACTGATGCTGTTCAGCTGAAAAGGAATAGGTGAGGCGAGAATGGCAGTCATAACCATTTCCAGAGAGGCTGGAACTCTCGGGGAAGAGATTGGGGCTCGACTCGCGGGATTTTTGGGGTACATGCTGGTCGACAGGGTCTGCCTTTCTCAATACCGGCAGGAGATGGGTCTCGATGCAGCGAACGAGCAGAGCGGGGACGCGGGGCATGCGGGCGAGGTCTTTTCGAGGAATCCGGAAGGCGACGCCTTTCTTGGGTTGTTGCCGGATCTCCTTGCGCATTTGGCCGAAGATCATGATCTGGTGGTCATCGGCAGGGGGGGGCAGGGTCTCTTTCACGATCGTCCGGGCGCTTTGCACGTGCGGATCGTTGCATCCCGTGATTTTAGGGTTCGAGTGGTGCAGAGTCGCGTTGGTCTCTCTGCCAGGCAAGCCAGACGCCACGTTATGGAACTGGACGCCAGGCGTTCTCGCTATGTGCGCATGGTTTATGGGTTGAACTGGGCTGATCCCTCTCTTTACGATCTGACCCTTCGAATGGATCGTCTCTCGCTTGACCAGGCCCTGAACCTGATCGTGGCGGCCGTGGATGAGATGAATCTCCAGCAAGTGCCAAGAAGGCTCATTGTGGAAAGCCTCCTTCCGGGGGCGGAGGACCGCCGAAGTGGTGATCCTTTTGCCAACGACACCGAAAGAGAGTTTGCACGTTTCCTGGACTTCTATCGTATTCCTTACCAATATGAGCCGCGCACTTTCTCCTTGGAGCTGGATGATCAAGGCAACGTGCTGGAAGCCTTCACGCCGGACTTCTACCTGCCCGAACAGGACCTTTTCATTGAGCTCACCACGATGAAACAAAGCCTGGTAACCCGGAAGAACCGAAAAGTGCGAAGGCTGCGCCAACTCTACCCGGAGGTGAATATTCGCGTCTTCTATCAACGGGATTTTTACAGCCTCCTGGCCAAATACGGGTTGTTGAAAAACACTTCGGAGAAGATTGCGGGGCTGCCCGATCATGATTAGACGAACCTGGTGACTTCTTCCGTGTTGTGTCCGTGGACAACATACGAGGTTTCCCATGTCAAGCCGTTCTGATGAGTACATCGTGGAGGTCCTGATCACCCAGGATGCGATCGCACAGCGCGTTGCGGCGATGGGCAGGGAGGTGGCCGCAGCCTTCGGAGATTCATTGCCGCTACTGGTTGGAGTCCTGAAGGGCAGTGCCCTGTTCATGGCCGATCTGGTCAGACACGTCCAAATCCCTCTGGAGATGGATTTCATGGCTGTGGCCAGCTACGCTGATCATGAGCGGCGTCAATCCAGCGGGGCCGTACGGATTACCAAAGACCTTGACTGCATCGTTGAAGGGCGCGACATTATGTTGGTCGAGGGCATTGTGGATACGGGCATGACTGTGGGCTACCTCCTTCGGAACTTGAAGGCACGACAACCACGCACCATTCGTTTGTGCACGTTCATGGACAAACCAGCGCGGCGCATTGTGGATGTGCCGATCGATTTCCGGGGATTTGAGATTCCCGATCGGTTCGTGGTGGGTTATGGACTTGACTTCAGGCAGCTTTACCGAAACCTGCCATACGTCGGGGTGCTCAGTGGGGAGGCAACGGGGCTGACCCGTCGCTGAAGAAAAAGTGCTCGCAAGAAAAAAAGTGCTTGACATTCTCTCTGCTCTAGAATACTCTGCAATTAAGCCCCAAGAGGTTGGAGTAAGAAGCCCGATAAAGAAGCTCAGAGACAACGTTCAACGGAAACAAGAAGAATACACCCTTCAAGGGGAAGTTGGACGGGAGAGCTGGGATAAGTCAGAAATGGCGAAGTCGGGGGACTGAAAAGGTCACTTGGGGTTTTCCGTTTTTGCGCCCACCCATGTCAAACGCAGCCTCGTTTTGCCCCGCCCCGGTGTTTTCCAACGCGAAGGAGAATGCCCTGTAAGACCATGCCTGGTCGATCAATTCAGCGCTCTCCACCGGGATTGCCTTGGTGCGGCGGTAAACATGGATTCACAGAGCTGCGTGCAACTATGGTTCTCGATTACAGCGTGGAGGGGGTGAGCGTGTCAGATGTAACGCACGCTGCGAACTGCCGCCAAGACTGTAAAAATGCGCAAGTTGTTGCTCACTGAGTCTATGGGAACAAGGAAGAAACCCTGCCTCTTCGGATCGTGTCCTGGGGTTGATCCGACAAGTATCTCACCGTCCGAAAAGGTGACCTCAACTATGCGGCCTTGGAACTTTTCGTCAGCAAGGTGGACCTTCCTTTCGTTGTAGTCAGGGTTCCCAGCGAAATCACGGACGAAGAAGACGGCTTTGAGGTCTCTGACGAAAATTTCGGTTCCCTTGCCTGGACTCCCTTCAACCGGGTGCAGACGGAAGCGATCCTTATTGGGGTGGAAGTCCTGGGTTGTGCCCTTGAGTACTCTGCCGTCCGCATAACGAACAACCACCTTGTCTGATGCCATCGTGGCTCCCCCCGATCTGCGTGTTTCCTATTGGCCATTCCAGCGAGAGAGACCCTCCCAGGAAGTTGCGTTCAGGATCGAATGACCAGGAAGTCGCAAGCAAATCTCTAAACGAAGAACATTCACTCTCAAAGCACTAATCTACTCTCTACAGCTCTTGGATACAAGGCGCTTTGCGCTTGTGGGCCTCAGAGGATGGTGGGTTTGAACCTGGCACTGCCGAGCCTCAACGCCATCAATCAAAATGAGGTCACTGGAATGTGAGATTTCGTTTGGAGGTGGTTCAAGGGATGTGGTCTTGGCCTCCTGGTGGCTCGAAATCTGGCCCCGGGAATGTGGTGTGGCCACCTTCCGCGGTGAGCGATCCAGAGCGACCACATATAGCTGGTTTGCCCTCCAGTGCATGGAATGTAGCGGTGCCCTTTCAACGGCGGCCAGAAGCCTCCCCAAAGTTGAGACAGTAGGGCCATTCTACGGGAGACCGGCGGTAGGACACATTCCCTCTCGCGGGTTGAGTGTGTCCGGGGCACAGATCAGGCGACTTCAGTGCCAGGAGGGTTTACTGCGGTCTGAACGGTGGCAGGTTGAAGGACGACCTGGGAGTTCCTCCTGTTGATCAACCATTTGCTCAGTGTGCACACAAAGACAACGAATAGGGCCATCGCCGCGTATTCGGTCCATTTTGGCGGATGCAGCAGACCATGCACCCATGGGTCGGTCACGATCATCTCGCCTCCCACCTTGCCCAGCACTCCTGCGCCAACCCAGAGGATGATGGGGTAGCGGTCCATGAGCTTGGAGAGCCACGCGCTCATGAACACCACCATCGGGATAGAAAGGATCAGGCCAAAGAGAAGCAGGAAAAGGTTGCCGTGACTCGCGGCGCCAACGGCGAGCATGTTGTCGATGCCCATGCTCAGGTCCGCCACGATGATGATCCACAATGCTTGCCACATGCTGCTGCACTCCTTGCCATGACATTCCTCCTTTGTGCCCTCAGTGAGCAGTTTTACAGCGATCCAGATGACGACTGCACCGCCGACAAGCTTGACGAAGGGAATGTTGAGCAATTGGGCCACAAGAAAGGTGCAAATCACGCGAATGACGACCGCGCCGCCGGAGCCCAGGATGATGCCCATCTGGCGTTCCCGGCCCTGCAGATTCTTGACCGCCATGGCGATGACAACGGCGTTGTCGCCAGCCAGTACCAAGTCGATGAGAACGATGCTCATGACCGCTATGAAGAATTCCGAGGTGAACGCGATTTGCCCCAGCCAGCCCAAATCAATCATGTTGCCTCCTTGTCTCTTGCTGCCAGAAAAAAAAGACCTTTACTCTCGGCATGATAGTTCATGCTGTGAGTAAAGGTCTCGCAATTCCGTATGGGTGGTGATTGGATCCGATCCCGGGTGACATTTGCACCGTATTGACGGGATGCGGGCCAGCCTGAGGTTGGCCGGTTGCTACTCCCCTTTACTTACTCTGAACCTATAGCAACACTGCTGTATATTGTCAATATCAGCTCCTCTGTCAATTCCAACGACTTGTCCCTCTCTCATATCCGCATAAGCCATGCAGGATTAGAGCGTTGTATAGGAGTGATCTGATAAAGGCCAACTACAAAATGCTCTTGTTTTCGAGGAGACAGAGTAATAAAGTGCCTGCGGCCTCGTTCACTAATTGGGCAAAAGATAAAAACACACCAAGAGGCCCGCAAGAAGGGGGGGGAAATGACCAAAATCCGGTTTCTCATAGAGTTACTGTGGTGCAATCGTCGCTTTGATAGTGATCCAGGCGCAAGACCGCTTGCCCATAGGTGTGCATTGGCGATACTTGGATGCGCGGTCGCACTGGCGGCGGGATGCAGCGTGATCGGATCCAGTCAGTCGATGTCGGAAAGGCATTCACCAATGCCCTGTGAAAAACCTTCGAACACGCAAGCTGTGTTTCCCGAATTTCAGGCCCCCAAATGGGAATTGGCTGTGCCTGATCGCCCTGAGATCGATTTCTGGGTGAGACGTTTCTCGGAGGATAAGCACCGGTCTTTTCAGACCCAGCTGGACAGGGCTCGTTTCTACGTCGTCCCTGTTCAAAAGATTTTCGAAGAGCAAGGGCTCCCCAAGGATGTCGTGTATGTTGCTCTTGTGGAGAGCGGGTTTTCTCCTACTGCCCGGTCCCATGCCAGTGCGGTAGGGATGTGGCAGTTCATCTCCTCAACCGGCAAGCGATTCGGGCTGGAGCAAAACGAGTGGGTTGATGAAAGGCGCCACCCATTCAAATCCGCTCGCGCCGCTGCCAATTACCTCTCGATGCTCTATGACATGTTCGGCTCTTGGCCTCTGGCTCTTGCGGCCTACAATGCTGGAGAAAATGCAGTCCAGGGAGCTCAGACGAAAAGTGGTCTAAGATCTTTCTGGGAACTTGCTGAAGGAGGGTACCTGCCTTCCGAAACGCGCGATTATGTCCCCAAGGTTTTGGCAACTGTCAAGATCATCAGGAACGCTCAGCACTATGGCTTTCATTTCGACCCCAAGCACTATGTTCAGAAGCACGAGACAGTTTCTGTCCCAGGTGGTGTGAAACTGGCGGCGATCGAAAAGAAGACAGGGGTTCCCCGATCTGCTTTTCAGGAGTGCAACCCGGAACTGTGCCAACCAGAAACCCCACCGTGGTGTTCGAGTTACGAGCTTTGCGTCCCCGTGGGCTTGCGGGAGATGGTTATGAACGCTGTCGCCGAAGGTGGTCTGAAGGAGGAGAAGCCTTTGGCGAGAGGGCCAACAGCCAAAACCAAAGAAGCAGTCCATGTCAAAAGCCCGGCCACTCTTTCCTGTAAAGTGAAGGCAAGTGAGACATGGTTCAGTCTGTCCAGGAAATATGGATGCACCCCTCAGGAGCTTGCACGCCTCAACGGTGCCAGTCCGTCGACTCCGCTCAAGGCCGGGCAGACGCTGAAGGTCCCATCGAGTGAACCGCTCCCATCGGTTGGGTCCGTCAAGAAGAAGACTGACGTCGCCCGAGGTGCCGACACATTTCCGCCGAATGGGAAAAGGGCTGGCACTCTGGCCAAGAAGACAGCTCCACCCGTTCATTACCCCATTCGCCAAGGGGACACGGTACGGTCCATTGCGGAGAAGTTCAGTGTACCCGTCGACGTTCTCTGTGCAGACAATGAACTGAAACCGAAACAAAAACTCGTCCCGGGAAAGCTGCTGACTATCTACAGCAGCAAGCAGGAGTCCCAACGTCCACGAAAGAAGGGTCTCAACTGAGACCATCTGGCGCGCGTGGAAACCAGGACCGGACCTTGCGAAAAAGCTCCCTGCTTCCTTCGTTGACCCTGTATCCACATTTCCCCGATTCACCTGTGTTAGCGATGTTGGGGATTTTATCGACCTTAAGAGACCCGAGTGCCAATGCAATATAGTGGAGCGATCAGCTCTTTGGCTTCACGGTTGAGGAACGCAAAGGTCAGTCCTCACCACTGTAAGCGGTTCTGGGTTCGTGTTTGGTTGGAACAGATCTTTCTGATTCGGAAAGAAGGGGTGTACGCATGACCACGCCCGTTCAACAAAAAATCCGTGACAAGAAGAGAACCCCTGAGCAGGTCGCCGACATGGTTAAACCCGGCGACTGGATAAACAACGGCAGCGTCGGTGGCGACTCAACAGTCTGCACTGAAGCTGTAGCCAGAAGGCTGGGGCCTAATCCCGGCGACTTGAAGGATATCGAATTCTGGTTGTACGCATGCTTCTACCCTCATCCGGAACTGCAGCAAGTCGATCCGCTCCAGGAATATCACTGCATCCACGAATTCTTCTTCTTCCCCTGGAACCGAAAGGCCAGAGACACGAACAGGGTGAGTGACTGGGCCCAATGGGG
>CAZURN010000137.1:0-8998 GCA_964623165.1 uncultured Syntrophobacteraceae bacterium | reverse complement strand
GGATGGGAGAACAGGAAGAAAAGGGATTCGTATTCAAGGACCGTCGCAAGATCTCCCTGGATGAGGCTGGCACGGAGCATGCCAGGGAAGGCACGGAA
Source organism: uncultured Syntrophobacteraceae bacterium (assembly GCA_964623165.1). GTDB lineage: Bacteria > Desulfobacterota > Syntrophobacteria > Syntrophobacterales > Syntrophobacteraceae > JAAYUJ01. The sequence continues at coordinate 8,900 of CAZURN010000137.1, read as the reverse complement.
GAAGCGACGAAGAAGGAAGAGGAAAGCGCGAAGCAGAAGTTCGAGGAGGCGTCCAAGTCCTCAGCGGAGGCTCAGGGAACGGTTTCCTTGCCGGAGGTCTCTTTCTCGACATTTGTCTTCTCCCTGAGTTCTTCTGCCTTGGTCCACCTGGGGGAAATTCCGGAGCCCGACAGCAGGAGCGTGCGAGTTGACCTCGTCATGGCCAAGCAGATCATCGACACCCTGGGCATGCTGGACGAAAAGACCAGGGGCAACCTAGAACCGGATGAAGATCGTCTCCTGAAAACGGTCCTCTACGATCTTCGGCTCAGATTTGTTCAGAAGGCAGGCAAGTGAGGGCCCTGTGACCTGGCCGACGGCCTGTTGCCCTGACTTCACACGAAGCTGCGACGTGGGAGGTTCTTGCGCTTGGGTTCAGTGATTCGTTCTCCCGGAAAGATCAACCTGTGGCTGGAAGTACTGAGGAAACGGGGTGACGGGTACCACGACCTTTCAAGCCTCATGTTGCCCGTTGAGGTTCACGACCTGCTGGAGGTGGAAATCTGCAGGGAACCTGGAGTCACGGTGCGGTGTGACCACCCAAAAGTGCCCTCCGATGAACGAAACCTCGCCTGGAGAGCGGCCGACCTGTATCTCAGAACCATCGGATCCGGCGTAGGGGTGCGAGTCCATCTGACAAAACACATTCCCGTGGCGGCGGGGTTGGGTGGAGGCTCCAGCAACGCGGCGTCGGTCCTGATTGCCCTGAATGCACTCTTTGGAGGTGTGCTGGAAACGAAAGCGCTCCATGCGCTTGCGACGACTCTTGGCGCGGATGTGCCCTTCTTCCTGCGAGGCCGGCCGGCACTGGCCACCGGCATCGGAGACCGGTTGGAGGAGGTGCCGGGTGTGCCGGATTATCCGCTGGTTCTCATCAATCCCCCGTTGGAGGTTTCCACAGCCTGGGTTTATGGAAGTTTGCAATTGACAAGAGGGGTGTCCCACATTAAGCTCCCTTTGTTTCAAGAACAGCCATGGCAGCTCGATGAAGTGCTTCAGAACGACCTTGAGCAGGTGACCCTCGCACGGTATCCGCGCATTTCGCAAATGAAGGAATGGCTTTTGAGCCAGGGTGCTTTGGGTGCCCTCATGAGTGGGAGCGGTCCAACCATTTTCGGGGTGTTCTCCGATGCGGGCGCGTCGGAAAGGGTCGGGAACCAGGCTCGGAAGGTCTGGGAAGACTGTTGGGTGGGGGTGACCCGGGTCATGGGGAACCCTTCGCCAGCCCGTTCGTTAGTGGAGCTTGAAGGTGGCTGATTCGAAATCATCAGTCACTGCGGAGGCAAATGCAAGCGAAATCCGTTAGCCAGGTGAAGTCCCAGGATAGGCCTCCGGTGTAATGTGTTTTCATATTTTTTCGCGCATGCGGTGTTTGGGGTGTCGCCAAGCGGTAAGGCACGGGTCTTTGGAACCCGCATCCGGAGGTTCGAATCCTCCCACCCCAGCCAATTTTTTCCTTTTATTTCAATAGCTTTTGTAGTTTCCCCCTCCTTTTCTGGTGGTGCAATAGCCGCTTGGGAGTGACCGTCCCGGAGTTCATCCGGCTGGATTTCCACGGATCGGAATGGGGCTTGCTCGTTGAGTGCATTGAAGGCCGCTGGATCTCCTCCGGCGCCTTGCCGATCTGGCACAGGTATTGATTCGTAATGTGCCGTGCTCGTCTGCGCAGATTCACCCCTTTATATCCCCAGATCCCCACATGCCTTTGACCCAGTACCACCAAAACACATTCTCGCCGAATCCGGCGCGCTGGCTTCGGAATTCGGGGCCTCCCTCAATGGGACCGGATGGTCGGTCGTAGCGCAACGTCGGCCGGGATCCTGGAACAGGGACAAGAAATGCCGGCAATGACAGCCCATCGGCGGGCAGACGGGGGATCCGGCACGACGAGGAACCTCATCTGGACAACCTCGAAAAACACCTCCGGGACTGCTGGAAAGGATTAGTGTGGGAGGACGACAAGCAGATCGAGCGGGTGCTCAATAGCATGTGCTACCCGGAGACTCCAGGCTGGGAGACCAAACTGGGATAGTGAAATGGACAGTGACAAAGATGATCCCATTCGCTCCGAGGTCCTCAAAATATCCGAGTAGGCACTGAACATGGTCGGAAGCGGTGACGGACGATGCCCAGCATGTGGAGCTTCATGGTCCGGAGAGTCAATGCACCGAATGCGTGATCATAGGGATGCTGTTTTGATTATGTGAAAAAGACCCCTAGCCGATAATTCCATACATGAAGTAGAGAATCGAAAAACGGTTGGGCAGAATAGACAAGCCATTTACCTTGCTGGATGCCGAAGAGAGGGGTTCTGATGAAACTGTCACTTTCAAAACGAATCATTAGCGTGGTCATCGTCTCGGTGATTGTCGGCAGTACCTCTGCACTCATTTCCTCCTTCATGCTCATGCGCTGGTTCGATGAACAGACCAAGCAGGATGTCATGCAGGTTTCGACAGCAGTTCAGGCTCAGCTGGACAGTCTCCGCGACAAGTGCAAAGAGGCGGCGTACCTGTTTGCCCTCAGGAAGGACGTGGCCGAAGCCGTGAAACGGGGTGACACGGCCTACGTACAGAGGGTCGCCCAGGAATTCCTCAAGGCGGGTTCCGTCAATGTGCTCACCATTGCCAACGCGGAAGGCAAAGTGGTTGGTCGCGGACATTCCGAGAAGGCGGGAGACAGCGTCATCAGTCAGGCGAACGTGAAGAAAGCCTTGGCCGGAGAGGCATCATCGGGAGTGGAAGAAGGTACCGTTGTGAAGTTCTCCATGCGTGCCGGTCAGCCAATCATCCTGGATGACAAGATTGTGGGGTCGGTTACCTCCGGTCTTGACTTGTCATCGGATACCAAATTCGTTGACAAGATCAAAGAGATCATGGGTCTTGAGTGTACCATCTTCCAGGGTGATACGCGGGTTTCCACCACGATTGTCAAGGAGGGCAAACGGGCGATCGGTACGAAAATGGACAACCCCAAGGTCATTGAAACCGTCCTCCAGCAGGGCAAGGTGTTTCAAAACGTCATTCAGATACTGAACCAGGAGTACAATACGGTCTATTGGCCGCTGCGCGACCTAGAGGGTAAGATCGTGGGCATGCTCTTCATCGGCAAGGATCGAGGCTCACTCTTGAAAATCAACAAGGAAATGCATGTCCTCGTTGGGGCCGTGGTGGCGTTGATTGTGGTCCTCATGTCCGTTGTCGCGCTCTTCATCGCTCGGTCCATTGCCGGTCCAATCCAGCGGGCCAGCCAGGGGTTGGCGGAGAGCACCAGTCGGCTGGCGAACGTATCGGCCCAGGTGTCCAGCATGAGCATGGTGCTTTCGGAGGGTGCTTCGGAACAGGGGGCTTCCATCGAAGAGACTTCCTCATCCCTTGAAGAGATGTCTTCCATGACCAGGCAGAATGCTGACAATGCCACGCAGGCCAATTCGCTCAGGCAGCAGGTGGGGCAGATGCTGGGGGAGGCAGACCGCTCCATGGCTGATTTGGCAAAGGCCATGACAGAAATCTCCTCGGCCAGTGACGAAACCCAGAAGATCATTAAGACCATAGACGAAATCGCTTTCCAGACCAATCTCCTGGCATTGAACGCCGCAGTTGAGGCCGCCCGGGCCGGAGAGGCGGGAAGCGGGTTTGCCGTGGTGGCTGACGAAGTGCGAAACCTTGCCATGCGTGCCGCCGAGGCCGCAAAACACACCAGCTCATTGATCGAGGGAACCGCTCGTCGAATACAGCGGGGGAGTGAACTCGCCAACAAGACAAGCGAGGCCTTTTCCGCAGCGGCTAACGCCTCCAAAAAGGTCGGCGAACTGATTGCTGAGATCGCGACAGCTTCGAGTGAACAGGCACAAGGCGTCGAACAGATCAACACGGCCGTGAGTGAAATGGACAAAGTCGTTCAGCAAAATGCAGCCAACGCTGAGGAGCTGTCTGCGGCAGCAGAGGAGATGAACGCCGAAGCGCTTAAGATGCAGAGCCACGCCGCGGAACTCATGGCTTTAGGGGACGGCGGTGGCGCCAAAGGTTCTGGCAAAGGGGAATTGAATCACCCAGAGAGAAAGGGAAGTATTCCAGAAGTCACAGCCAAGGGCGCCGTTCCAAGGGATTCAGGCAAGCAAGGACACTTCAAGAAGAATGGCAATGGGCGCAATATGATCCTCAGCGCAAGAATGAGAAGAAATGCACCGGCTGGTGAACTTCCACCTCCGGATAATGAATTCAAAGATTTCTGAGGACCAATCACCGAGGATTTTGCTGACCTGATCGCCGCGCTTCGGCGGAGGAATCAGGCGAAAGGGAAGAGGCCCCATTCGAGGGAGTCTGCTTCCCTTTTGGTTTTTCGGAGGGAATGAAACCAACAGGGAGGGACCGTGACAGATGACCATCACGCCACTCGAAACTGCCATCATCGGCGGCGTGATTGCGAGATCCAAGGCCGTGTTCGCGCGGGTCAGGAACTCGAGATGGTACGCCGAAGCAAGAGGATGCTACCCCTGATGCGAAGTCGCAGTCAAGCTGGTGTATCCCAGGGCCTTGCGCCAGCCGCATTCGCCATGCCCACGAGGAGCTATGCCACGCCTGTAGCTCCGCTGGGTACGATCTTGACAGCAACTCCGTATGAGGATGTCGCAAGGGGCATCGGCAAGAGTGGCGGTGAGGAATACCATTCAGCGAGTCGTGTGAGGATTGGGCGAAAGAAAAAGTGGGCAAGACCACTTTTGGAGAAAATTGATGAACATTGGCCAGGAGGATTATCCTGCAGACTCAGATTGCTGGAAAACCGGGAAATTGATCTCCTGGATACCCGTGTCTCTATTAACATAATTGAATAAATAAAATGCTAAAATCTTTTGCATGCTTGGAGACAAATCCAAAAACTCAACACCGACTTTATCATCATTAACTCGCCTTATAGTGGCCTTGCACTTTACCTCATCCCTTTCAGTATTCTCCAAAACAAAACTGAGGTTGATAATTTGCCCATTCTTAAGATATGTATTGTCCCTTCTAACCAGGCAGAGTCCTAATGTAGATAGATCTATTATGTCAACACGTTCTTCCCTTGTTGATTTGTCAGCTATATACGATCCCCTCAGATCTGTCTTTTTACGATGAGATCTTCTCCTCTCTAAAACTATCGTGTAACTGTATCCACACCTGCATTGAATTCTATATCTGTTATCCTTGGATATCAAACTTGCAACAGAAATCTGGCGTGAATTTCCACATTTCATACACATCAAATTAATCGTCTCTTTATCTGCTACCTTTATGGTTATCCTATCCATCTCTCTTCTCATCATCCGAACTCAGAATTTTCTTGAGACACAGATATACCGTCTACCATTGGCTCACCACAAGTAAATCGTACGATCTGCCCAATTGGTCCCGTGCGTCAATAGAAACTTCTCCATTTTGTCTACGGGCAATGGCTTGCTGAACAAATATCCTTGTCCGTGGTTGCAACGTTTGGCAAACAACAGATGAAGCTGCTGTTCTGTCTCTATCCCCTCGGCAACGACTCTTAGGTCGAGAATGTGTGCCATGGCTATGATGGCGGCCGCTAGAGCAGCATCGTCCTGATTGACAACAATGTCTTTGATGAAGGAGCGATCGATCTTCACGGCATCAATGGGGAATCGTCTTAAGTAACTCAAGGAGGAATAGCCTGTTCCAAAATCATCAATGGCGATTGTGACTCCCATCTCTTTGAAAGCACGTAAAGAAGCCAATGAGGCTTCGACATTGTGCATAACGGCACTTTCGGTCAGTTCCAATTCCAGATGAGAAGGGTCCAGTCCGGAGGCTTCAAGAGCGTTCGTCACATCGCGAGTGACATTGCGCTCCCTGAACTGGAGGGCGGAAAGGTTTACCGCAACTCTCAGGTCGCAATAACCCATGTCTTGCCATTTCTTGTTCTGCCTGCATGCTTCAAGCAACACCCATTCACCGAGTGCACCGATCATCCCAATCTCCTCAGCCAGCGGAATGAATTCTGCCGGCGAGATTATCTGATTTTCTGAGCGCTGCCAGCGCACCAGAGCTTCAGTGCCAAGAATCTCCCCAGTTTGGATGTCCACTTGAGGTTGATAATGGAGCACAAACTCTTGACGATCCAATGCCTTTCGAAGCTTTGTCTCCAAATCAAGCGTATTGGACACGGCAGTACCCATTGGCGTGGAATAAAGCTGAATGTTGTTTCTGCCATGTTCCTTGGCTTTGTACATCGCAGCGTCAGAGTTCTTGAGAAGGGTTTCGACATCATGTCCGTTATGCGGATAGATGGTAATACCAATGCTCGCAGTTATGAATATCTCGTGCTCGCCGAGGACAAAAGGCTTGGACAATGAGTGCAGAATTCGCTGTGCCACGTTAGTGGCATCTTGAAGACCGCTCATTTCACTCAGGAGAACCATGAATTCATCTCCGCCAAGGCGCGAGAGAGTGTTGGAAGGAACAGCGCCGAAGCGAGCGGTGCTATCACTTCTTCGCAGGGTTTCAGAAATGCGCTCTCCGACGCACTTCAGCAGCAGATCACCGACTTTATGCCCTAGAGAGTCATTAATTCTTTTGAACCGATCAAGATCGAGGAACATGACCGCCATAAGGCGATCATATCGTTTGGCCTGTTCCAAGGCTTTCTTCAGGAGCAATTTGAAGGACTGACGGTTTAGCAGGCCGGTCAGAGGATCACGATAGGCTAACTGGAGAAGTCTCTCCTCGATTCGCTTCTTGTCCGTGATATCCCTAATGATTGCAAGCGATTGACCTTCTCCGCCCTCGACGATTCGACATTCATAGTCATAATTGGTTTGATCAAATTGAAGTCGGTGTTCGAATATTTGCATCTCCCCTCTTTGAAGCGTCCGGTTCAATGCGTCTTGTGAAATATCGGCTCCAAGAATTTCATTTATATTCCTCCCAATCATGCCCACTGGAAATGGTGACATGTCAAATCCCTTTGGCACCATGAAATATAGAATTCTACCGGTCGAGTCGAGCTGAATAAGCAAGTCCGGCATAGAACGGATGAGTGCATGTCGCTTCTTTTCACTCTCTTGCAACAACTCGCTCGATGAAACGGAGTGCAATAGAGGGTGCATACGCTGGACAAGATTTGCCCAGTCAATTGGCTTTGCGACAAGGTCTGTAGCGCCTGCATCAAACGCCCGGTTGATGGACTGGAGGTCATCGATGTCCGTAAGAATGAATATGCTTGCCTGCTGTCCGCCATTCATATTGCGAAGACAGGCACAGACTTCAAAACTATTCATATCAGACATCGATATATCTAGAAGTACTATATCGGGTCGCTTCTCCTGAAAAACACTGAGAGTCTGCCGACCTCCTGCTGACTCCAAGGTCAGGATGCCTGCCTTTCGCATCAAATCAGTTGTCTTAGCCCGTTCGGACGGATCATCCAGGGCAACCAGCAACTGACACTTCTTTCTATGAATCTGAGTCTTTTCAGTTAAATCCCCTACCATCCAGGGCTCTCCTGACCTATCCCTTGAAATGCGAGGATTCGATAGCTCCCTTGGGCACTCAGTTCAGAATTCCTGTCTTGAATTGAAAGCTCAGAGGCAGGCATCCTTTGTGCCACACAAATAACCGGGGCTGAGTGGAACAGGGCAATGCTCAACACGATGACATCAGCATTAGGCAATCGTCTGATGGATGGAATCAGTCTCCTTGACACTTTCCTGCCTCATGATCTCCTGGATGGGTTGTGAAGGCTGGTCCGGAAGACTCCGCTAGGCCAGAACAACTTACTCAAGCTCACAATTCGGAATTCCGGCCCGAAAAGTTGAATGGGGGTGCATTCCCTGTTCACACCGCGGGGCCATGGCGCTGGTCGGCAGAGGTGACCTCGATCCAAATTACTGTCTCTACATCCTGGCTTCCATCCCCATACTCAATGCAGCGGTCTTTAAGAACTATGGTTGACTAACCGCTGATCGAAAGTTCGAGCCCGCCGGATTCTCGGCCATTTTGGGGCTTAAGGGCATTTGTCTTGCGCTCTCTGCCGCAGAGACTCGGCGTGTGTCCATGCCTCCTGGGAGTCTGCTGCGCGAACGTTTCCTGTTCCTGCTGTCGCAGGGTGGGGGAAGCCTTGACTGGTCGGTGATCTGAGCCCTTCCTAAAAAGGACGCAGGAGGCAATTGATGAAGGCTCAAAGTCTGAGAGTTTTCAGGGGCGGTCAAAGTGGGGACCTGCTCTGCGGAGCTCATGGCTTCATGCTCGCGATGCCCTCTTCCAGCTACTGTTCTGATCTCCTAGAGATCTTGCGAAAATCGTTGCGGAGACTTGAAAGGCAGTGGAGGGGGTGACCCTTTCCGGGTTGAGGGAACGGAAGTGTAGGAGCTGTCCGAGAATGATCGATGCCGATGGTGGGGATGCCATCATCGTTGACCGGAACCTCTGGCAGGAGGAAAGGGATGCAAACGGGCAACCGCGGGAATCCTCTTTCCTTCTATTCGATGGAATGCTGGCATGACATGAACATGAAAAGGAAAGTATGGTGTTGCGGTCTCGAAGGGAATGCTTTATACTCCAAGCTTTTAAGAAATTGGAAAATCCCTTCATGGAACGAGGACGCAGTGCAGCGGTGACCTGATTCACCTTAATGTAACACCAACTGAAACTTTGAAAGAGTCGCAATGCAATCCGGGTGCGAACGCTTCCGCTCCAACCGTTCATTTCACGGTGGCCTCCTGACAGTGCACTCTCACACACATGCGGTCGGATAGGGGTCTATGCAGGGTCGAATTAAAGTGTTTGCTGGCAATTCCAATCCGGAGCTGATGGAAAAGGTGTGTTCCCACCTCGACACATCGCCGGGCCGGGCCCTGATCCAGC
>CAZURN010000136.1:0-9030 GCA_964623165.1 uncultured Syntrophobacteraceae bacterium | reverse complement strand
ACTTTTGGTTGATGAGGTAGCTGTAGGCCGAGAGTGCGGCTTTCGCCCCCTCCCCAACCGCCACCACCACCTGCTTGAAGGGAACGTTGGTGACATCGCCACAGGCAAACACGCCTGCAATGCCTGTTCGGCATTCCAGGTCCACGAGGATTTCTCCTTTCTGGTTGGTGGCGAGGTCATCGATGAAAAGGCTGGAGTTTGGCATGGTACCGATTTCCACAAACACGCCGTCGACGTTCATGGTCTTCACCTGCCCCGTGATGAGGCATCTGAACTCGATGCCCTCCACAAACGACTCACCCAGAATGCGGACAGGTTCATGTTGAGAGAACACCGTCACCTTGTCGGATGCTTCCACTTTGTCCTGGTATATTGGATCGCCCGTCAGTGGAGAAATGGAGACCACGTAAATCCGCCTGGCGATGCTCATCAGGTCAATGACCGCCTCCAGGGCGGAATTGCCACCACCGATGACGGCGACGTCGGCTCCGTCGTAGAGAGGCGCATCGCACGTGGAACAATAGGACACTCCCTTGCCTTGAAGCTCCCTCTCACCGGGAACATTCAGCAGCTTATGGCCTCCCCCGGTGGCGATGATGAGTGTCTTTCCATAGAATGTTCTGCCGTCATCCGTGATGACCCTCTTGATCCGGCCCGTCGGGTCCACCACGCTCACACTCCTGCCGATGACCTTCTCCACGCCGAATTTCTTCACGTGGTCTTCGAACTTGGACACCAATTCGGCCGCGTTCACCTGACTGAAACCCAGATAATTGTCCACGTCGGCCGTCCAGGTCACCTGGCCTCCCACATCCTTGCTGATGATCAGGGTCTTCATGACCTTTCTTATAGCGTATATGGCGGCACTCAGACCAGCCGGCCCTGCTCCAAGGATAATCACATCGTACAGGGGCGTGTCGGACTTCCGCCCGGCCTCTCCAAGCATTTCGTAAAGCCGCCCGCTTGTTTCGAGGTTCACCAGGTCGGCGTAACCTCCCACGGAAACCTCATTGACAAGAATCTGCGGCAGAACTCCACTTCCCGTTTTTTGCTTCATCTCCTGCCACGCGGTAGACCCCGGGGAAGCCGGCAAATCCCTGAATTCGATGCCCTTTTCCTTCAGGAACGCCTTGACCTTTTCACAAAACGGGCATCCTTCCGCACTGTAGACGGTGATGTTCACGGGTGAACCCTTTGCATGCGGCACGCACTCAGCCGCCAAGAGACTCGAGGGCTTTTTCGATGGCTTCCTGATCGAATCCCAATATCACGGACTCGCCCACGGCGATGACCGGAACACTACGAGCCCCCCCAGTAATGGTTTTCATCTCCTTGAGCGCCTCTCTGTCCTTGGTCACGTCGAAGGACTCGAATGCAATTCCTTTTTCCGCAAGAAATTCTTTAGCCTGTTGGCAATAGTGGCAAGAAGGTGTCGTGTAAATCTTGACTTTCTTCTCCATCAAAGAAATCCTCTCTCAGAACCATTGGAGCATTATGATCCAACGCCGGCAGTTGAATGGACGGCCGGGATCAGAGGCTCCCCCAGATGCGAATTCCTCAAATCGGCCAGGCAAGGAGCACGGATGACAGTGGCCACTCCCTGGCCATAACAACCGGATGAAACCACTGCGGGATGAAAATCCCCCAAGGGATCAACCCAACTTTTTCAGCTCCAGGGATAGGCGCCTCAGGTGCCTCTGCTCTTCCTTCACCAGCTCCCCGATGAACTCCTGCCCCTTGGCTTCATCGGTGGACTCCTGCACGGTCAGGAAAAAGATTACCGAGTCCTTCTCGAAATTGATGGCTAGCTTCAAGGCGTCCCTGACATCCTTGAGCTGGGCAACCTGCCCGTCGATGCTGCCCCCACCGACGAACACATGTTGATCGGCCATCATTTTGATATAGGCGTCCGTCTCGTTGTCGGGATCCCACATAGTGGATTGAGTGGCCTGCTTGGGCAGCTTGGCCAGGAGATCCTCGAAAATCCTCTTGTGGTGCACTTCCTCTTGCGCCAACTCCTGGAACAATTTTTGGATCGCCGGGTTGTCAATGACTTTCTGGGCCTTGTCGTAGAAAGCCATCCCATTCTCTTCGATCTTGATCCCGACTTTGAACACTTCCGCCGCATTGAAATTGAAAATCATGTAAGGAACTCCTCACAGGCTAGGGGACTACTCCCTCTCAAAATCGCTCTTGGCTGCACCGCAGATCGGACAGACCCAGTCTTCAGGCAGATCTTCAAACTTGGTTCCGGGGGCGACGCCGCTGTCGGGATCCCCTTTGGCCGGATCGTAAACATAACCGCACACTTGACAAACCCAACGTTCCATTCCTTCATCCTCCTTGTTTACAAGCCCATCCCTTGTTTGACGAAACCCTGGAGCCTCGCTGAGCCGGGCAAATCCCCGATGCGAGTCCCAAACGCCATTCTGCTGTCAAGTTCCATTTCACCGGACGGCACACATTCCATCAGAGCTGCCGCTTCGCCCGGCCTTCAAGGCCTCTTTCCTGTCATGCAAAACCATGGGGGGATAAACGATACAATGCCAATGAGGTTAACCATTATCATCTTCCGGGGCAACATGACAAAAGGTATTTTGAACGCGGATATCGCCGGCGAATCCACCTCGGCGATACCACAAGCGTCTGAGACGCAACGCGTTAGTGACCACGGACACGGAACTCATGGCCATGGCGGCGGCCGCAAACATGGGATTGAGTAGAATTCCGAGGAACGGATACAGTGCCCCGGCCGCTACGGGAATGCCAAGAGTGTTGTAGAAAAATGCCCAAAACAGGTTCTGTTTGATGACCCTCATGGTGAGGGCCGAGAGCCGTATGGCCGAAGGAACCAGCCGCAGGTCGTCCCTGATGAGGGTGATGTCACTCGCTTCCACAGCCACGTCGGTTCCCGCCCCGATAGCCAACCCGACGTCCGCGGCGGCCAGCGCCGGAGCGTCATTGATCCCATCCCCGACCATGGCGACCACTTTTCCGCCCTCTTGCAGCCGCCCTATTTCGCCGGCCTTGTCTCCTGGGAGCACCTCGGCCATGACACGCTGAATTCCTGCCTGGAGGGCGATGTACTGGGCTGTCTCTTCTCGATCACCCGTGATCATGGCCACTTCAAGGCCCATTCGGCGCAAAGAGCATATAGCATCTACGGCAGATTCCTTCAGTGAGTCGGCCAAACCGATGATTCCCACCGCCTCGCCGTCGACGGCCACGAACACACAAGTCTTACCCTTTGCCACGAGGGCGTCCGCGCGGCCACTCAATTCACCGACCTTCACACCTTCGCTCTCCAGCAGCGAGTGGTTCCCCACCAAAATCCGCCTTCCGTTGCTCCTTCCCCGGGCTCCCAGGCCGGGCAAGGCTTCAAAATCCTCCAGGGGAACAGGCTGAATGCCAAGGTCATGCCCTTTTTCCACGATCGCCTTGCCGAGTGGGTGTTCCGACGATTTTTCGAGCGAAACCACATCAACCATCACCTTCGCCTCATCCATGACCCCGTTGGTGATGATGTCCGTCACCACAGGAACGCCCCGGGTGAGGGTTCCCGTCTTGTCAAAGACCACCGTGGTGAGCCGGTGCGCCTTCTCGAGGGTCTCACCCCCTTTGATCAAAATGCCGCTCTCAGCACCAAGGCCCGTTCCCACCATGACCGCCGTCGGGGTTGCCAACCCCATGGCGCAGGGGCAAGCGATGATGAGCACGGAGACAAAGTTGAGAACCGCCCGGCCCAGATCTGGAGATGGAGGCAGAACGGTCCACAGGACAAAGGTGGCCACTGCAATGACGAGGACCACAGGCACGAACACGGAAGCCACTTTGTCTGCGAAGCGCTGAATGGGAGCCTTGGAACCCTGGGCTTCCTCCACCAGGCGGATGATCTGGGCAAGAGCCGTCTCGGTCCCCACCCTGGTCGCCCGGAAAACAAAACTGCCGCTTTGGTTGATGGTACCGGCAAAGACCTGGTCCAACACTGCCTTTGCAACCGGGAGACTCTCACCGGTCAACATGGATTCATCGACCACGGAACTCCCCGATTCCACGACCCCATCGACGGGGATCCGCCCCCCTGGCTTCACAACAATAAGTTCTCCGGGAAGGACATCCTCCACGGAAATCTCGATCTCTTTACCTTCTCTGACGACGAGGGCGGTGGCGGGAGCGAGTTGGAGCAAACCTTTGATGGCCTGTGAAGTGCGGCCGCGGGCAAGGATTTCCAGTAATCGGCCAAGGAGGACCAGGGTCACGATCATGGCCGCCCCATCATAATAGACGTGAACCTCCACACCCGAACCGGTGAAAAGACCCGGCCAGAAGGTTGCGGCGGCAGAATAGAAGTACGCTGAGCCAGCTCCCATGGTTACAAGGGTGTTCATATCAGCCGTCTTCTGCCGGAGGGCCTTGAAAGCGCCCTTCATGAAGCTGCTTCCCACCCAGAACACAGCCGGGGTGGAGAGAACAAGGAGGGCAAGATGGAGGCTCCCCTGGGGTATGCCATGCAGAAACGGAAACCAGTGGGGCATGGCGCCCATCATGGTGACGGCACTCAGCACGGCACCCACCGTGACCTTGGTCTTGAGGTTGTGGATTTCCTTCATCCGAGAGACATCAATCAGGTCTTTCCGTGCCTCGCGCATCACCCCCAGGTACTCATAGCCTGCATCCTCGACAACCCTTTGAATGGCGCTCACTTGGAACAGGATGGGGTCATATTCGATGGTTGCCCGCGAAGTGGCAAGGTTGACGGAGGCAGTGAGCACACCCGGGACCTCCAGCAGGGTCTTTTCCACCCGACGGACACACGCGGCACAGGTCATCCCCCCAACGACCACGGTGACCTGCTGCGGTGCTGCTGACTTTTCTGGCGAGACTCCAGGTGTTTCATAGCCGATTTCATTGATTTTCTTGATGATCTCACTTCGGCTGATCACCGCGGGATCGAATTCCACAGTTGCTTTGGATGACGCAAAATTCACCGTCGCATCCTTGATCCCTTTCAAGGACTTGATGGCCTCCTCCACGCGGCGCACGCACGCCGCGCAGCTCATGCCGCTCACGTGAATCGATCCCTTAATCAACTTCGTAACCTGCCTGCCTGATCTTCTGCTTGATCACCTCGGGGGCCACGGCCTCTACCTCATCGAAATAGGCTTCACCCTTATCCAGGTCCACGCCTGGATTCGTGACCCCCGCGATTTCACTCAGAGCCTTGATCACCGCTTTGGCACAGTGTTGACACGACATGCCTTTCACTTTGATGGTCTTCATGGTCAAAGCCTCCCCTCCATTTGAGAGAATCCGTTGATCGTTCCGATGGCTGCTAGGTGTCTCATTCCCCGGGATCGTCGCGAGCCCCGGCAATCATTCTTTTCCAAATCATGAGCATCCCGTCTTTACCGAAGGCTATCTGCACGAGATCCCAGCCACTCCCCCCTTCATCGTTGAGGATCTCGGAGATCTTTTCGATTTGGTCCCCCGGCACCCTCTCCAAGCCGCATGTTCCATTGGGGGTGCAGAAATAGATCACCTCCCTGAATTCATCCGCCGAACACCGCGTCACCTTGTATTCATAGCCTATCATGATTCTCCCGCTCCAAATCAAGGAGTTCGCCGCACTCCTCTTGCTCGATTTCATTTCTTCGAGAAGACTCAGGCAATGCCTATTGGAGGCCTTTCACGCCCGTGAGAATGATAAGCATCATGGCACACCTGCGCACCTTTGATGATGGCCGAGCAATTCGACGCAACCGATATCCCATCCAATACAGCGAAAGAATTCAGATCGGAGTCAGTTGTCTATCGTTTCCTCTCCCGCTGGGAGGCGCGCAGGGCAGATTCGCCTCGCCTGCCCTGCCATCCCGACCATCTTCCGGATCAGAGGCCGGAGGGCCTCGAAGCCCCGCCGTGTCAGGCGAGTCGCAACCCAACTCCAGCACAGGCAGCATGACGAAAGCGATTGCGAATTCCTCCTTCATGCCTTATTCTTTATACCTTTCCTGAGACTCTGAATCAGGTCTGTAAGAATCGCACCACCCATCTTTTCATCGTTTTGTGTTTTTTTGTTCCGCCCCACTCGCAGCGCATCGCATGGCCGACCCGATGTGTGCGCCTTCCCGGTCCGGCGGGCTGTTCATTGCTGCCCGTTGGTCATTCCGGCTCATGGATTCACCAAGGGGAGGTTTGTCGAGGCATGCCTATTCAGCAAGGATCACAGAGCGGATGTCTTGCATTCATTCACGACGCCCGGTCCCGCCGCTGGCTTCTATTTCGCGAACCATGCCGCATCCTGGAAGCCTCTCGGATGGATCAAGTCCTGCCCATTCTGGCTGAGGTCGAAAGGGCGGTCCAGTCGGAAGGGCTTCATGCGGCTGGGTTCGTCAGTTATGAAGCGGCACCTGCCTTTGATTCGGCTCTTGAGGTTCACGCCCTTGAAGGGTTCCCCCTGATCTGGTTCAGCCTGTTCGATAAAGTTCAGTCCTCAGAGGCTGTTCCCTCGAGCCCTCTGGGGCATTCTATGGGCCAATGGATACCATCCATCGACAGGAGGAGTTACAACAGCGCCATTGGGCGCATCAAAGGCCTCATCGCTGAAGGAGAGACCTACCAGGTGAATTTCACCATGCGCCTTGAGACCTCCTTTGAAGGAGACCCTCTGGCCCTATTTCGTCGTCTGTTGAGGGCCCAGATGGCAGACTACGGGGCGTTCGTCCATACGGGCAGGTTCTCCATTTGTTCATCATCGCCAGAGCTTTTTTTTGAGCTGGACGGCCAGCAATTGAGTTCGCGCCCTATGAAGGGCACTGCTGCCAGGGGGCGCCGGCTTGCCGAGGACGACGCCCAGGCTCGATGGCTGCATGCTTCGGAGAAGAATCGGGCGGAGAACGTAATGATCGTGGACATGGTGAGGAACGACATGGGGCGCATCGCCAAGGTTGGATCGGTGAAGGTTCCTCACCTCTTTCAGGTGGAAAAGTACCCCACGGTGTGGCAGATGACTTCCACGGTGACTTCCGAAACGGACGCGGACCTCCCGCGCATCATGAAGGCCCTTTTCCCGTGCGCTTCCATCACGGGCGCTCCCAAGGCGCGAACCATGCACATCATTGCCAACCTGGAGACGACACCCCGTAAGGTCTACACGGGATGCATCGGATTCATGAGCCCCAGGAGACGAGCTCAGTTCAACGTGGCCATTCGCACAGTGATCGTGGACAGGGAAACCGGAATTGCGGAATACGGTGTTGGCGGCGGAATTGTCTGGGATTCCCAACCCGGGGACGAGTACGAGGAGTGCAGGATCAAAGCGAAGGTGCTGACGGAACAGAGACCTGAATTCGACCTGCTCGAAACCATCCTGTGGGAACCGGAGCACGGATATTTCCTCTTGGAACGCCACTTGTGCCGCATGGAGGCGTCTGCCCGTTACTTCGACTTCCCCTATGACCGCAAATCCATCGATCGTGCGCTCTGCGACGTGGAATACCGGCTTTCAGCAACTGCCCAAAAGGTTCGCCTCAGACTCAGTTCCATGGGCGTTCCGACCTGCGAGAACTTCCCCCTGGAACCGGATGCACCCCTTGCCTCGGTGCGGCTGGGACTGGCAGCGTTTTCCGTCGACTCGTCCGACGTCTTCCTGTATCACAAGACCACGCACAGGCGTGTTTACCTGGATGCAACAAACAGCCGCCCCGATTGCGATGACGTGCTCCTCTGGAATGAACAGGGACTCGTGACTGAATCGTCCATAGCCAACCTGGTCATACTCCATGAAGGGCAATGGATCACTCCACCCGTCGAGTGCGGACTGCTTCCGGGGACTTTCCGTGAGCAACTGCTCCAGGAGGGGAAAATAATCGAGAGACCTGTAAGCATGGGCATGCTGGACCATGCTGAAAGGATATGTCTCATCAATTCTGTCAGGAAGTGGCGCGAGGCTCATCTCGTGGACCGAGCATTGCCTTCCACGTGCCTCCGGAGTCTGTCCTAGACGACAATGAACCAATACATACAGGGAGGAAGGATGAAAGCGCTGCTGAAGATCCTCGCCGGAGTTGCCGCCCTGGGAATTATCGCACTGGTCATTGCCTTATATCTGACTGCCCGCATCGAGAACAGTGCCAACGAATTTTTCAGTGCCATCAAGTCTAAAGAATACGAGAGGGCTTATGGTTTCCTCTCCAATGATTTCAGGGCGGCCACGTCGCAAGAGGAGTTCATCGCGTTTCTCAACAGAAATGCCCTTCTCGCTTACAAATCGGCTTCCTGGCCGAACCGTTCCGTGTCGGGGGACAAGGCAGAACTGAACGGCACCGTCACCACGGAAAGCGACAGGACGATCCTGATCCGGTTGAGTCTCGTCAAGGAACAGGGGGAGTGGAAGATTTACTCCATTCAAAAGGCCAGGGCTGGCATTCTGTCCGAGGATGCTTCGGGCTTCACACCAAGTGGAGCCGAGGAGATGGCTCTCGTGCGCGAAACGATGAATGCCTTCGCGAAGGCCGTCAACGCAAAGAATTTCAAACAGTTCCATTCCTTCATATCTGTACTTTGGCAAAAACAGATTCGCGTGGACCAACTGAACCAGATTTTCAAACCGTTCATGGATGCCGACCTGGACCTCCTGTTTCTTGACAACTACATGCCCATATTCGATGAAACACCATCTGTGGACCCAGAGGGGGTGCTGTCCATCAAGGGTTATTATCCGACGAAACCATCAAGGGTCCATTTCGACTTCGGCTACATTCGGGAAGGGGCTGAATGGAAGTTGGTCAAGACCCACGTGAATATCAAACCGACCCAGTAAGGGTATGCAAATGAGGTGGCTCGCGGTTGTACCGAAGGTTAGTCGAGCAGACACTGGAGGATGGGGCAGGCTACATCAGGGACTTGAAGGAGAGTCTCATGAAGCGTCGTGTTTGTTGTCACCCATCTTTGCGTGTCCTGGGAGAATGCGGGCGGACAGTCAGAGCAGATTGTCAATGGCAGACAGAAGCTTTTCCCAGCTCAGGGGTTTTG
>CAZURN010000135.1:7467-9157 GCA_964623165.1 uncultured Syntrophobacteraceae bacterium | reverse complement strand
TCCGCGAGGGTGGTCGTACGGTCGGAGCAGGCGTCATCACCGAAATCATCGAATAATTGTCTTGTAAACAGCAGGTGAGAGAATATGCGAGTTCTTGTGACCCTGGCTTGTTCCGAGTGCAAGCGGCGAAACTACACAACCACGAAAAACAAACGGACGACGCCCGAGAAGTTGAGTTTCCGCAAGTATTGCAGGTTTTGCAACGCTCATACGGAGCACAAGGAAACCAAGTGATCGCTGGAGGCTTGAGTGCCCCGCGCGGGCCGATGGAAGACTCGGGCCTGGTGGGATCGTCCGGCGCATATGCGGTGCCAACGTTGACCGGTGGTGCCGTTTTCCCCTGGACCTAAAGAGAAGAGATGTAGCCCCGAGATGAACCTGGGAAAGTTGTTTCAGAAGAAGACCGAGGAAAGCGGAAGCAAGTCTGTCAAATCCCAAAGGGCAGACGTGCAGAAGAAGGCGGGGCAGAAGCAGGCCAAACCCAAAAAGCCCGAACAGGCCGTCAAGAAAGTCGCCAAGAAGCCTGAAGAACCGAGGTTTCAATGGTGGGACCGCTTTCGCCAGTATCTGCGTGAAGTCGTCTATGAACTGCGCAAGGTGATCTGGCCGTCGCGAAAGGAGAGCATCGGTTCCACCTCGGTGGTGCTGGTGATCGTGATCCTTTGTGCCGTGTACCTGGGAATCATCGACGCTGTTTTGAGTCGATTGGTCAGGATGCTGGTCGGTTAGGAATGAGGGAGTCACGTTTGGGGCGGGTGTGCTGGGGTCGTTTGAACGCATAATCAGAGCGGGGTAATTCCGTGGCGAAGAAGTGGTACATCGTTCATACCTATTCGGGTTTTGAACAGAAGGTCAAAACAGCCCTCGAGGAGCGCATCAAGAACGAGGGGAGAGGGGAGTACTTTGGGCAGATCCTCGTGCCGACCGAAAAGGTCATCGAATTGGTGAAAGGTCAGCGGAAAGCCTCCTCGCGAAAGTTCTATCCCGGCTACATCCTCGTTCAGATGGAGCTCAACGATGATACCTGGCACCTGGTCCGACATACGCCCAAGGTGACCGGATTCATTGGAAGCCAGGAGCGACCGATCCCCCTTTCCGACGAGGAGGCGGGGGCGATCATCCAGCAGGTGCAGGAGGGCATCCAAAAGCCGCGGCCCAAGTACCGATTCGAAAAAGGTGATGAAGTGCGTGTCGTGGATGGTCCCTTTGCCAACTTCAATGGCATCGTGGACGAAGTGATGCCGGAAAAGGGAAAGGTGAGGGTTCTTGTGAGTATCTTTGGGCGGTCCACTCCCGTGGAACTCGACTTTGTCCAGGTCCACCGCGGTTGAGAGCCCTCGGTGACATTATAGCGTTGAGGAGATGGAGTAAGGATGGCTAAGAAGGTCGTTGCGAACATCAAGTTGCAGGTTTCAGCCGGTCAGGCGAATCCCTCCCCCCCCATCGGTCCCGCCCTGGGTCAGCACGGAGTGAATATCATGGAATTCTGTAAGGCGTTCAATGCCAGGACGCAGGGCCAGGAGGGCATGATCATACCCGTGGTGATCACCGTATATGCCGACCGTTCGTTCACATTCATAACCAAGACGCCCCCTGCCGCCGTGCTTCTCAAGAAGACGGCCCAAATAGCCAAAGGCTCGAATGAGCCCAACCGGACCAAGGTGGCAAAGGTCACCAAGGCCCAGGTCGA
>CAZURN010000135.1:0-7367 GCA_964623165.1 uncultured Syntrophobacteraceae bacterium | reverse complement strand
GCTCGAATGAGCCCAACCGGACCAAGGTGGCAAAGGTCACCAAGGCCCAGGTCGAAGAAATCGCGAAACTGAAGACGCCCGACCTCAACGCCCGCAGTCTGGAAGCGGCTGTTAGAACCATTGAGGGGACGGCCCGCAGCATGGGGATAGAAATCGAATGACCCAAGGCGCACTGCGGGTTCCAAGTCCATGACCTGGAGGGGCCGGAGCTTGTGAAATCCGTGCATCGGGTTCGCACCTCC
This sequence comes from uncultured Syntrophobacteraceae bacterium, assembly GCA_964623165.1. Classification (GTDB taxonomy): domain Bacteria; phylum Desulfobacterota; class Syntrophobacteria; order Syntrophobacterales; family Syntrophobacteraceae; genus JAAYUJ01. Next base: position 7,125 of record CAZURN010000135.1, on the reverse strand, counting down.
ATGGCGAAGATCGTTGGTTTTTGGAGATTTGAAGATGGCAACACATGGGAAAAAATACCGCGCATCGCGGGAGAAGATCGAATCCGCCAAACGCTACACGTTTCAGGAGGCGCTGCAGCTGGCGTCCGAGGTCACCTACGCGAAGTTCGACGAGACTCTCGACATTGCTGTCCGGCTGGGTGTGGATCCTCGCCACGCCGACCAGATGGTGAGAGGGACGGTGGTGCTGCCCAACGGGCTTGGCAAGACAGTTCGAGTACTCGTCTTCGCGAAAGGAGAGAAGGTAAAGGAAGCCATGGACGCAGGTGCCGACGAGGCCGGCGGCGATGAACTGGTCGACCGCATCAAGGAAGGCTGGCTGGAGTTCGACAAGACCGTCGCCACGCCGGACATGATGGGTTCTGTGGGACGGATCGGAAAGATCCTTGGTCCCAGGGGTCTTATGCCCAATGCCAAACTGGGCACGGTGACCTTCGACGTTTCCAAGGTTGTGAAGGAAATCAAGGCGGGAAAGGTCGACTTCCGCGTGGAGAAGACCGGCATCGTCCACGCCCCCATGGGAAAGATCTCCTTCGGGTCCGACAAGCTCATCCAGAACATCTCCGCATTCATCGACACCTTGATCAGGCTCAAGCCAGCTGCTGCCAAGGGAACCTACGTGCGGGGCATCGCCATTTCCACGACCATGGGGCCAGGCATCCAGGTGGATCCTCTGGCTGTCAAGTCCATCATCGGGTGATAACCTATGAGGGCACGGGGAGAATTCATGGAACCAGGCGCACACTTTGGATCCAGCTGGACGGCCAAACCGGATTGGCAGGCCCATGCCCTGGATCCGGCTGCGCCGCTTCATCCATAAACATCGATCAACTGCCGCTTGGTGCTTTCAGCCATCTGAGACCGTAGGTACACCTGTTCCGGGTGTTTAAATCCCCTGAGCAAGAACGACAACGGGGAGCCTGCCGAGATGCATGAAGGAACCAGCCAGGCAACGGGCTCACGGATAAATCGTCCTCATGGGTTCCTCTTTGAACAGACCCAAGGGATAGATCGAAAGCACGCCGGCAGACGAAGGGAGGGAAGAAGAACTTTGGATCGAGCCAAGAAGGAACAGGTGGTTGCGGAACTGCATGACAAGCTGCAGCGAGCCAGCGCGACGGTTCTGACGGATTTCAGGGGACTGACGGTGGCAGAAATGACCACGTTGAGGGATGCCCTCGCAGCAGAACGGGTGGAGTATCAGGTGGTCAAGAACACCCTGATGGTTCTTGCGGGCAAGGACACCGGTGCTGCGATTTTGGGCCCCATGCTCAAGGGAACCAACGCGATTGCCATCGGCTACGGAGACCCGGCCGTTCCCGCAAGGATCATCAAGAAGTTCGCCAAGACCAATGACAAGTTGAAGGTCAAGGGTGGGGCCCTGGGGTCCAGACTCCTCAATTCGGAACAGCTTGCTGCGCTGGCTGAGCTCCCGCCTCGGGAGGAGCTTCTGTCCAGTGTACTGGGGACTCTCAAGGCGGTACCCACCAGCTTGGTCACGGTGTTGAGCGGTGTTCCGAGGGCTTTTGTGGGTGTGCTTGCGGCTATTCAACGGAAGAAAGAGGAAGAACAGTAGAAACGGAGGAAAGGAAAGATGTCTGTGACCAAAGAAGATGTTAAGGATTTCATCAAAAATATGACGGTTCTGGAGCTCAGTGAGTTTGTAAAGGAACTGGAAGAGCTTTTTGGAGTCAGTGCAGCCGCGCCCATGGCCTTTGCGGCCATGCCGGGAGCTGCCGCAGCCGCTGAGGCCGCTCCCGTTGAGGAACAGACGGAGTTTTCCGTGGTGATCACGGGTGTTGGTGACAAGAAGATTCAGGTGATCAAGGAAGTTCGGGCCATCACGAGCCTCGGTCTCAAGGAGGCAAAGGATCTTGTGGAGAAGCTCCCTGGAGTCGTGAAAGAGGGAATCCCCAAGGAAGAGGCGGAGGCGATCTCCAAGCAACTGACCGAAGCGGGTGCCACTGTCGAAATCAAATAGCTTTCTCGCAATATCGAACCATCGGAAATCGGCTTCAGTGTCTCCTCGAGCCGATTTCCGATTTTCGATTTCTGAATACCATGATTTAACTCAGCCAGGGAACCGACGGTGAACATCCGATGTCCCCGCGAGGTACCGACCCACGCTGAAGCAGGATCACCACTATCACCGAGCAATCTTTGAATTGCAGGAGTGAACATGGCAACGGCTTTGACCCATGAATACCGGGTGCGAAAGAGTTTTGGAAAGATCCAGAAGATCGTTGACATCCCCAACCTGATCCAGATGCAGAAAGAGAGCTACGAGCAGTTTCTGCAGAAGGATGTGCCTCCCGAGGCCAGGGCCGAGAGAGGACTGCAAGAGGTTTTCAGGAGCGTTTTTCCCATAGAGGATTTCAGTGGGACCGCTTCCCTGGAATTTGTCCATTACAGCTTCGGAGAGGTTAAGTACGACGTGGACGAATGCCTGGCGCGGGGCATGACCTACGAAGCTCCTCTGAAGATCGTCGTGCGCCTGGTGGTCTACGACGTGGACAAGGATGCAGGTGCCCGTTCCATCAGGGACATTAAGGAGCAGGAGATCTACTTCGGTACTCTCCCGTTGATGACGGACAATGGGACTTTCATCGTGAACGGGACCGAGCGCGTGGTGGTGAGCCAGCTGCATCGTTCTCCGGGAATCTTCTTCGATCATGACCGTGGCAAGACTCACTCCAGCGGAAAAATCCTTTACTCTTCACGCATCATTCCGTTGCGCGGTTCCTGGCTGGACCTGGAGTTCGATCCCAAGGACATCCTTTACATCAGGATTGACCGAAGGCGAAAGTTCCCGGTCACCGTCCTGCTGAAAGCCTTGGGTTACACCACGGAAGAGCTCCTGAATTATTTCTACCCAAGCGAAAAGATCTTCATCCTCGACAAGTCGCAGTCGGAAAAGGCACTGAATCCCGAGGTGCTCATAGGAAGCAGGACTCCTGAGGACATCCTCCATCCCACAACGGGCGAAGTGCTCATCAGGAAGAACAGAAAGCTGAACAAGCAGAACCTGAAAAGGCTCCAGGATGCGGGCATCCGCCGCCTCGGGGTCAAGACCGCCGATTTGGCGGGTCAGGTGCTTGCGCAGGACGTGATCGACTATCGCACGGGGGAGATCATCGCCGAATGCAACGACACCATTTCGGAAGAGATGATCGAGACCTTTCTGGCCAGGGAAATCCGCGAGATTGAGCTGCTTCACATGGAAGGGCCTGATGTGAGTCCTTCCTTCCGCAACACACTCCTGCTCGACAAGGTGAACAGCAGGGAAGACGCGATCATCGAGATCTATCGGCGCCTGCGGCCGAGTAACCCTCCCACCCTGGAAGTGGCCACTGACTTCTTTAACAATCTCTTCTTCAGCCCTGATCACTATGACCTCTCAGAGGTCGGGCGGCTCAAGCTCAATCTGCAGCTGGACCTCGATGTTCCCATGGACTACAGGACCCTGCGCAAGGAAGACATTCTGATGGCGGTGAGGCAGCTCATTCGATTGAAGGACTCCCAGGGGCCGGTGGATGATATCGACAACTTGGGCAATCGGAGGGTGAGGGCTGTCGGTGAACTCCTTGAGAACCAGTACCGCATTGGGCTTGTGCGCATGGAACGGGCCATCAAGGAGCGGATGACCCTTCAGGAGGTCGATGCCCTCATGCCCCACGACCTCATCAATGCCAAGCCGGTTTCCGCTGTGGTGAAAGAGTTTTTTGGGACGAGTCAGCTGTCCCAGTTCATGGACCAGACGAATCCCTTGTCGGAAATTACGCACAAACGCCGATTGAGTGCTCTTGGACCAGGGGGGCTCACGCGAGAACGGGCTGGGTTTGAAGTCCGGGACGTGCATCCCACGCACTACGGTCGCATCTGTCCCATCGAGACCCCTGAAGGCCCCAACATCGGCTTGATTGTCTCCCTCTCGACTTATGCCAGGGTCAATCCGTACGGATTCATCGAGACCCCCTATCGCAAGGTTCAGCATGGTCGGACCATGGACGAGGTGGTTTACCTCACCGCCATGGATGAAAAGGATTATCCCATCGCGCAGGCCAATGCCTCCATCGATGACAGGGGCACTTTTCTCATGGAACAGGTTTCGTCCAGGATGGCGGGGGAATTTGTCATGGTCCCGCCCCAGGACATCCGGTACATGGACGTGTCTCCCAACCAGCTGGTGAGCGTTTCGGCATCTCTGATTCCATTTCTCGAACACGACGATGCCAACCGGGCACTCATGGGATCCAACATGCAACGGCAGGCGGTGCCCCTCATCCAGACCCGGTCCCCCCTTGTGGGAACCGGAATCGAGCGGATTGTCGCCAAGGACAGTGGTGTGACCATTGTGGCCAAGCGTGGTGGAGTCATTGAGTACGTGGATGCGGCCCGCATCGTCGTTCGAGTCAATGAAGAGGAGGCCGGGTCGGGAAGAGGTGTGGACATTTACAAACTCATCAAGTTTCAGAGGTCCAACCAGAACACCTGTATCAACCAGAAACCCCTGGTGAAGAGCGGGGATGTGGTGATCAAGGGACAGATCATCGCTGATGGGCCGTCGACAGATCATGGCGAACTGGCTCTAGGGCGAAACGTGATGGTCGCCTTCATGAGTTGGGGTGGATACAATTTCGAGGATTCCATCCTGGTGAGCGAGCGCATCGGTAAGGAGGACATTTTCACATCGGTGCACATCGAGGAGTTCGAGCTTGTAGCCCGTGACACTAAGCTCGGCAAGGAGGAGGTCACCCGGGATATCCCCAACGTGGGGGAAGAAGCACTCAAGAACCTCGACGAGAGCGGAATCATCCGGATTGGGGCTTACATCAAGCCCAACGACATCTTGGTGGGCAAGGTGACGCCCAAGAGTGAATCGCAGTTGACCCCGGAAGAAAAGCTCTTGCGCGCCATCTTCGGCGAGAAGGCGAGTGACGTGAAAGACACGTCCCTTCGTGTTCCCCCCGGCGTGGAGGGCATCGTCATCGATGCCAAGGTATTCTCCAGGAAGGGAGTCGAGAAGGACGAACGCACCAGGATGATCGAAGATCAGGAGATTGCACGCCTGATGAAAGATCAGAGGGACGAACTGGAGATCCTTCGCAAAACCACTGCTAAGCGACTGGCCCACATGCTTGAGGGGAAACCGAGTGAGATCAGCCTCAAGGATGGCAAGAAGACCTACCTGAAGAAGGGGGAGCCTTTCGCGGAAGAGGTCCTGACGGGCCTTCCCAGTGGATTGTGGGACCAGTTGAGCGTTGCCAAAGATCCTGCCATGACCCTGGACATCCAGATGGCGGTTTCCAGCCACCGGGAGCAGGTGGAAATGGTCCGGGCTCTTTTTGAGGAGAAAATCAACAAGGTGCGGAGAGGCGATGAGCTCCCTCCGGGTGTCATCAAGATGGTGAAGGTCTACGTGGCCGTCAAGCGCAAGCTTCAGGTAGGAGACAAGATGGCCGGCCGCCACGGGAACAAGGGAGTCGTCTCTCGGATCATGCCCATCGAGGACATGCCGTATTTCGCCGACGGGACTCCTGTGGACATCGTGCTGAATCCGCTGGGCGTCCCATCACGCATGAACGTGGGCCAGGTTCTCGAGACTCACCTCGGCTGGGCGGCAAAGGGGCTTGGCGCGCAGCTCGCTGAAATGCTTGAAGAGTACATGGAGTCGCACAAGGAGCGGGAGACCTTTTTGGAGAAACTGTCCCGTATCTATAATCAGCTCGAGTTCGATACGTATTTTCGGGAGGCGTCGGATGAGGAACTGAAATCACTGATTCCCGCCTTCAGGGAGGGTGTCCATGTGGCATCCCCGGTCTTTGACGGTGCAGAGGAGCCTGAAATAAGGGCGTTCCTCAAGGAGGCCGGGCTCCCGGAGGTCGGCCAGACCTATCTGCATGACGGGCGAACTGGGCTGCCTTTCGATCAGCCTGCCACCGTTGGGGTCATGTACATGATGAAGCTGCACCACTTGGTGGACGACAAGATCCACGCGCGGTCCATCGGGCCTTACTCCCTGGTCACGCAGCAGCCCTTGGGCGGAAAGGCGCAGTTCGGCGGCCAGCGGCTCGGTGAAATGGAAGTATGGACCATGGAGGCATATGGAGCCGCCTACGCCCTGCAGGAATTCCTGACGGTCAAATCGGACGATGTGGCCGGTCGAACCCGCATGTATGAGAAGATCGTCAAAGGGGACAACACGTTGGAAGCAGGACTGCCCGAGTCTTTCAACGTGCTGGTGAAGGAACTTCAAGCCCTTGCTCTTGATGTCCGTTTGCTGGAGGAAGAGGAAGGCAACTGACAGGTATCGACAGTGATCGGAGGATTCGACGACCTGAGCCAAACCGCCGAGCACTGACAAGGAGGATCCTTTGAAAGAGCTTTACAGCCTTTTCACGAAACCCAAGGACCCGTTGAATTTCAATGCCGTGAAAATCATGATCTCTTCTCCCGAGCGGATTCGGGAGTGGTCTTACGGGGAGGTGAAGAAGCCGGAGACCATCAATTACCGGACTTTCAAGCCCGAGAGAGACGGCTTGTTTTGTGCCAGGATATTTGGTCCCATCAAGGATTACGAGTGCAACTGCGGTAAGTACAAGCGCATGAAGCACCGCGGCGTGGTGTGCGAGAAGTGTGGCGTGGAGGTTATTCAGTCCAAGGTGCGGCGGGAGCGGATGGGCCACATCGAGCTGGCCGCGCCCGTGGCCCACATCTGGTTTCTCCGCAGCCTCCCGAGCAAGATTGGAAACCTGCTGGACCTGACACTCCGCGAACTGGAAAAGGTGCTCTATTTCGACTCCTATATCGTGATCGATCCTGGGGAAACTCCCTTGGCCAAGGGGGAACTCCTCACGGAGGAGCGATATCGCCAGATGGTTCAGGAATACGGGAGTGGCTTCACGGCCGGCATTGGAGCTGAAGCCATCAAAGTCCTCCTGACCAACCTGAATCTGGAGAATCTTGCCGCTGAGCTTCGGGACGAGATGGTCAAGACCAACTCAATGGCCAAGCGGAAGAAGCTTGCCAAGCGACTCAAGATCATCGACGCATTCCGGGAATCGGACAACCGTCCCGAATGGATGA
>CAZURN010000134.1:0-9196 GCA_964623165.1 uncultured Syntrophobacteraceae bacterium | reverse complement strand
CGCACGATGCTCTTGAGGGGTTCGGCAAACAGGCCGTACGGGTAATGCTCCACCAGGTCTTGTCGGGTCGTGAAGGGGAAGGACCGGATTTCCTCGATCGACGCAATGTCTTCCGGCAGCATTCCCAGGGTGTCCATTCTCTGGCGATAGAAATCCACGTTGAAGTAGGCTCGGTTGAGCGTCATCTGCAACCGCTCCAGCTGCAGTTGACGGATTTCCTCCCGCGGCATGGCGTCGATGGTCCTCCGGGTCATGATCACCCCTACCTTTCCCATTTGTACTGATAGTCCTTGCCAAGATACGCCCGCTGAACGTCGTCATGTTCCATGAGTTCACGGGTGTTCCCGGAGAGAACGATGCGTCCCGTTTCCAAAACGTAGGCCCTCTCGGCGATGGCAAGGGCTCCGAGGGCGTTCTGTTCCACCAGGAGGACCGGCGTGCCCGACCTGTGGAGGGCTTGAATCTTTTCGTAGATCTCCTCCACGATGAGCGGGGCAAGGCCCAGGGAGGGTTCATCCAGCAATAAGAGACGAGGACGCGCCATGAGTGCTCTTCCAATGGAAAGCATCTGCTGTTCTCCACCGCTCAAAGTGCCGGCCTTTTGACGGCGGCGCTGGGAGAGGATGGGAAAGAGCTGGAACATTTCATCCAAGGCCGAACGGACATGGTTACGCCCGTGGACGTAGCCTCCCAGTTCCAGATTCTCGAGGACCGTGAGATTGGGGAAGAGCTGCCGGGCTTCAGGAACCTGCACGAGGCCCAAGCGCACAATGTGTTCAGGGGAAAGGTTATGAATCGGTATGCCCATGAAGAGGATCTCTCCCGCCGACGGCCGGTGGACGCCGCTTATGGTTCTAAGCAGAGTGCTCTTGCCAGCCCCGTTGGCACCGATGAGCGCCACGATTTCTCCCTCATCCACGTGAAATGAGACACGCTTGAGCACTTGCATGGAACCGTAACCAGCGGAAACTCCAATGATCTTGAGCACTGCGCACCGCCCACGTCACTGCCGGAAAATGGTCTTTATGCTGAACGCCGAGATTTCTCTGACTGTCGGATCATTACCGGATGCCCCAGGATCCCAGGTACGCCGATATGACTTTCGGATCCTGCTGAATCTCCCTCGGAGTGCCCGAGGCGATGCACGACCCGTAGTGGAGGACCACCACACGATCGGCCAGCCTCATGACGACGTTCATGTCGTGTTCCACCAGGATGATCCCCAATCCCTTGGCCCTGATGTGTGAGACGTGCTCCATGAGGACCTGGCTCTCACGGGGATTGAGGCCCCCGGCAGGTTCATCCAGGAGCAACACCCTGGGCGAAAGGGCCAGGGCCCGAGCGAGCTCCAGAAGTTTCTGGTCCAGAAGGCTCAGATGAACTGCGGGAACGTGCGCCTGGGAGCCCAAACCGTACTCCTCGAGCCAGTCGAGGGCAGTCTGGCGTAGGGATCGCTCTTCACTTCTCTCGCGCGGTGTGTGGAGCAGGGAACCGGGAAACCCGGATTGGCCCTGCACGTGAAATCCCAGGAGAACGTTCTCGAGGACAGTGTGTTTGCCATAGACCTGCACGGTCTGGAAGGTTCTTCCCACTCCATGGGCTGCTATCCGGTGGGGCTGAAGACCTCTCAGGCTTCTTCCCAGAAAGAGGATGTGACCTTCATCGGGTCTCAACAGTCCCGAGATGAGATTGAGGAGCGTGGTCTTGCCGGCTCCGTTGGGTCCGATCAATGCAACGATCTCACCGGCTCGCACGCAGAAGGTCACCCCTTGGAGGGCCTGAAGCCCGCCGAAGCTCAGAGAGACGTCTCGGAGGTCGAGGACAGGCGGGGCCCCAATTTCCGCCTGCTTAGGCACTGAGTCGGTCGCTATGCCGCCGATGGATGCATGGCTGCGGAAACGGACCACCTTTTCGTCCGGCCGTTCCACATGGTTTGCATGCCCTTCGAAGTCCATCTTCTTGGTGCCGGGCGTCCTGGCCAGGAGAGCAGTGACGCGGCCCAAAGCAGGCACAAGTCCTTGGGGCGCGAAAACCAGGAAACCCATGAGAATCAGCCCGTACAGAAGAACGTGCAGATCTTCGAAGCGGTGGAGCCATTCAGGAAGACAGGTGAGAACGGCGGCCCCGACCAGCCCTCCCCAGAGGCTGCCCATGCCCCCCATCACGACCATGGTCACCACCTGCACGGAATGGAAGATGTCGAAGCTCTTGGGGCTGATGAACGTCACGTAATGAGCGTAACAGAAGCCCGCGATTCCGGCATAAACGGCGCTCAGGACAAATGTCACCACCTTGTACCGGTAAGTGGGAATGCCCAGGGCCTTGGCGGTGAGTTCTTTTTCGTGGGTGGCTCCCAGTGCCCTTCCCAGCCGCGAATCTGTGAGGTTCAGGGTCAGGGCGAGGAGAAGCAGAAACACGCTCCAGATAAAGAAATAGAACCGTTGGTCGGAAGAGACCGCCACACCGCCCAGATGGAGCTTCGGGATACCGGGAAATCCCGACGGACCGCCGGTGAGGCTCTCCATCTGGCCCAGGAGAATGGTCACGATGATATTGAACCCAAGGGTTGCCATCACCAGGTAGTGTCCCTCGAGCCTCAATGTGGGCAGGGCGAGGAGGAAGCTGGTGAGTGCGACGAAGGAAATAGAAAGCAGGAAAGCGAGTGGAATGGGCCATTGGAAGGTGGTGCCCGCGATGGCCGAAACGTAGGCTCCCAAGCCATAAAATGCTGCGTGGCCCATGGAGACTTGGCCTGTGGACCCGATGAGCAGGTTCAGCCCAAGGACCACGAGGGCGTTGAGGGCGATGATGTTCAGGAGAAACAGGATGTAGCCGCTGTCCACCCATAGCGGCAGGACGGCCAATGCAGCCGAAAGCAGCAGGAGGGCGGGCCATTGTCTGGGTATGAAAGGGACTGAGAGCATTAGGCGAAACTCTGCTGACCTGCCAACACGCGAGGCTGTGTCCAGTGATCTTCAATCCCGGGTTGATACGAAGCTGCGTTCAACATTGCCTCAGACCCTCTTCACGCCCACACTCCCGAAAAGACCCGCAGGCCTCACGAAGAGAATGGTCAGGAGGATCAAGAAGGCGAAGGCGTCCTTGTAGGCCGAGGAGATGAAGCCGGCTCCGAAAGCCTCCAGGGTTCCAAGGAGAAGTCCTCCAACCACGGCGCCCACTGCGCTGCCGTACCCTCCCAGGACAGCAGCCGCAAAGCCCTTGAGGCCCAGCATCAGCCCGGCCTCGTAGTTCATGCTTGTGATGGGGGTGATCAGGATGCCGGCCATGGCCCCCAATGCGCCGCTCAACCCAAACGCTAAGGCAACGACACGGCTTACCGAAATCCCAATGAGGGAGGCACCGAACGGATTGTCCGCAGCCGCCCTCATGGCTTTCCCCAAGAGGGTCCGGTGGAAGAACAGATAGAGCAGGATGAGCACCAGGAGTGAGAGGCCGAAAATCCACAGGGACTGGGGAAGTATGGCCGCCTTGAGGAAAATGATGGGGTTTTCTCCGCCAAAGCCGGGGAAGATATGATCGCTCTTGCCCCACACGAGCATGCTCGAGCCTCTCAGCGAAATGGATGCACCCACGGTGACCATGACCAGAGTGAGGATGTCGCGGTTTCGAGAGTGGCGGATTGGGCCCCGATCCAGCGCAACCCCGACAATGGCGACCGCCGCGACGGCCAGAAGGAGCGCGAGAGGCATGGGCAGGCCTGCGCCTTTGGTGAGGGAGATCATCATCATGGCCCCGAGCATCACAAAATCGCCCTGTGCGAAATTCACCAGTCCGGTGGCGTTCTGGATGAGACAATAGCCCAGGGCGATGAGGGCGTAGATGCTCCCGTTGGTGATCCCTGAGAAGAAGAATTGTGGGGCGAGCTGCAGCAGCATGGGTCGATGAGGGCCTCAGTGCCCGGAAGGCCTGCCACTGGCCCCGAGTCCCTCGTGGAAGGCACGGAGACTCAGGTCCAGCCTCTTTCCGCCGATGGCCTTCAACGTGGCCTCAATGTGATCCGGGGTGCAAAAGAGGGTTCCCGAAGCCGCGGCGAAACCCAGCAGGACGACGTTGGCTGAGACAGGGGATCCCATCCCACGGGCAATCCTGGTGGCATCGATGGTGTCGGTGCCCGGGGACGCGGTGCTGTTGCAGAATGCCCGGCCTCCGCTCTTGAGGTAGAAGCCGTGCACGAGGAAGGCATCTTCATGGAGGCCCAGGAAGATGTCCGCATGTCCCGGACGCACGAGAGGACTGGCAAAACCGCTGCCAATCTTGAGGTGGCTGATGACGTTGCCCCCTCTTTGGGCCATGCCGTGGGTTTCAGACATGAGAATGGGCTGTTCGAGGGCAAGGGCCGTTTCCGCCAGGAGGCGGGTCAGGAAGAGAACCCCCTGGCCACCTATTCCGCTGAGAATGATCTGTTGCATGAACCTCCCCTCTTTGTCACGTCAACGAATGGTCTCTTGTCCCTTCATGTCCGGTCAGGCGATTCTCCCTGCAGGCCAGCATTGCGAACCGGTGCGAAGTTGTATCCAGGTACTCCCTATTTGAAGAACCCGACTTGTCACAATACCTGGTGAGCGCTCGGTTTCAGCAATCGGCAGGGGACGTCCTCTCCAGGGCTCCATGAGGACAGACATGGACGCACACGCCGCATCCGCTGCACAGGGTCTCATCGATCCTTATGGGTTCCTTTTCGCCCTGGGGCTGCAGGGCAGGGCACTCGAACTGCTTTATGCAGAAGTCACACGACTTGCACTTCTCGCTGACCTTGATCTGATGCCGACCCCAGCTCTCCTTGCGGCCACGGTCCATGAGGCAGGGTCTCTTGGCAATGACCACGGCCACCCCGCCGTCATCGGACTTGGCGAATTCCCCGGCCCTCTTGAGAAGATCGAGGAATTCCTTCATTTCATATGGGTCTCCCACTTGGACGAATCGCACTCCGCAGGCCCTCACGAGATCCGGGATGGACAGGCTGGGAACAGGCGTGCCATCGAGGGTTCGACCGTGCTCCGGTGTGGGCTGATGGCCGGTCATGGCCGTCGTGCTGTTGTCCAGGATGACCAGCACAAAACGGGCGCCCTGGACCACGGCGTTCATGAGGGGAGGAATACCGGCGTGGAAAAAGGTGGAATCCCCAATGGTGGCACATATGCTCGGGAAGCCCTCCCGGCTTGCTCGATATCCGTGATAAAACCCGGTGGCCAGTCCGATGGATGCTCCCATGCAAAGGACCGTGTCCACCGCCCCAAGGTTCAACCCCAAGGTGTAACAGCCGATGTCTCCCGGGTAGATCCCCTTGGGAAAGGCCTTCTTGATGGCGAAAAAAGCCGCCCGGTGGGGGCATCCAGCGCACAGGGTGGGACGCCTTCCGGGGTGGACCGCTGGCGCGGTGCGGCGCGGCGCATCCATGCCAGCAAAACTTCGCAGGATGTTTTCCACCACCTCAGGGAGCAGTTCGCCGGCACTGGGCACGGTGCCAGAAGTCCTTCCCAGGATCTTGTGCCGGGCCTGGAACTGCATCTCGATGACCGGGTAACTCTCTTCCAGGACCAGGACTTTGTCATGGGACGCGAGCAGCCTTTCCACGAAGGCTGTGGGAAGAGGATAGGGCAGGGGCACCTTGTACAATGAAAAATCCTGCAAGAGTCCAAGGTCCGCCATCACCTCTAGGGCATGGCTGTATACGACCCCCGACGCCACGACACAGGAACGCGAGTCCCCGCTCACAGTAACGGCGGCATCAGCAGAGCCGGCCGGATGTTCCGCATTGGTCTGTTGCGGGAGGAAACGCGGTTCTTCGGAGATCCTGCGGATTTTGTCATTCAACTGGTGGTGCAGCATCAACCTGAACTTGGGTGTGGCGGCCCATCGGGTTGGGTTCTTCTCAAAGAGGGCCATTTGGGAGGCATTTGAGAGGTCCGGCCATTCCAGGTCCTGGCGGGCATGGCAGATTCTCGTCGTTGGTCTCAACATCACGGGGATTTCGTACTGCTCAGACAGAGCGAATGCCAGGGGCACAAACTGGCGGGCCTCAGCGGGAGACGCGGGATCCATCACGGGGATCTTGGCCATCATGGCGTAGAGTCTGCTGTCCTGTTCGGTCTGTGAACTGTGAGGACCTGGGTCATCAGCCACGATGATCACGAACCCGCCTTTCACGCCGGTGTAGGCGGCGCTCATGAGTGGATCGGCGGCGACGTTGAGACCCACCTGTTTCATGATGACTGCCGATCGTCTTCCGGCATAGCTGTTGGCGAGAGCCACTTCGAAGGCCACCTTTTCGTTGACGGACCATTCGAGATGGAGCTTGAGGCCCTCACGATCCCGGAGGTCCACGAGACTTCTCAATATTTCGGAGGCCGGAGTGCCCGGATAGGACGTGGCCATGGTGCAGCCCGATTCGACGAGTCCCAGGGCGAAGGCCTCATTTCCAAGAAGGATCTGTTTGTTCACCGTGCTGTCCTTGACTGTATCGAAGGGTAAAGGTTTGGGCCGCCTTCGGAAGAAATGGGCAGACCCTCGCCGGGATGCATCACGAGAACCATCAGAGAGCAACAGGTGCCGCGCGCTGCTCATGGCCCCGGAATAAAAAAAAGCCGCGGGGTGATGGAACTGCCACGGCCGCTCCAGCTTCATGCAATTGTGAAGCCCTGTGGTCTCAGACTTCCCGTGCCGGCGAGGAAACTCAGGGAGCAAGGCGGCATCACGCCACAACGGCAGGCTTAAACTTCTAACAGGGGCAGTAGATCGGGTCAAGGACTAATGCTGTGACGAACAAACACAGGAGGGATTCCTCAATCCGAGTTGACCGTTTCGTGCTTTGTGATTCCCAGACCCTCATTTTTCGCATCACGTGCATCCTGGAGCTTGGACTTATCAGGTGCTCCTTTTGCGCGCATGACGAAGGGTTGACTTCGAAACAACTCAAACTGGGCTGGCGTCCAGCGCCACTTGGCGATCGCCAGGACGACACAGATTCTCATGCTGCCGTGTAAGGCTTTTGTCAGTTTTTGTCTTTTCAGGAGAGTAAGAATGCTCTATAGTCAAAAACCTACGGGAAAGGGTGAGTTCATCGTCTGAGCATCTGCGAGACACCAAAGTGTGCCGGGACAGCAATCCATAGGAGTTGGACCCTCTGACGGAGCGAGCAGGGCTTTCTGTCTGTGCGCTATCCTGGATGAGTCGGGGTCTTTTCACCCGGACCTGCCCATGATAGGGACCGATGGAGTCGCCCTTCCCTCGTGGTGCGCTTAAAGTATTTTTCGTTTTCTGACGAAGTCCTTATCGATTCCGTTCCCTGGCCCATCAGTTCCGGACATGGAACTAGGGGTCTTTCGTCAGTCGCATGGGAACCTGGTCGAGGCACCTTTACACAATTTTCACATCATCAATGGAAACGGTAACAACCCAATGTCTGAAGCAGGCGTAGAGAGCCCCGTGGCAAACGGAAATGGGAAAAAGAACCACATTTGGCTCAAGTTGTTCCTGCTACTGCTGTTTGTCGCAGGCTTCTGTTACCTCCTCTACGAAACCGGCCTGATCAAGTTCTTCCTGAACAAAGACCGCATGATCACGTTCATCGAATCGCTCGGCTCCTGGGGTTTCGTGGGGTTCGTGATGTTGCAGGCCTTGCAGGTGGTGGCTGCCCCGATTCCAGGAGAGGTGACCGGATTCCTCGGCGGGTACATTTACGGGCCGTACCTTGGGGTTCTGCTCTCCACCATCGGGCTCACCCTGGGCTCCTACGCGGCGTTCTTCCTCTCCCGCACCTTCGGGAAGCCCTTCGTGGACCGGTTCGTGTCCCCATGCACAATGCAGCGTTTCGACTATCTCCTGCATCACAAGGGGGCTTTCCTGGTGTTTCTCCTCTTTCTGATCCCGGGATTTCCGAAGGACTATCTCTGTTATGTCCTTGGCCTCGGGCAGCTCTCTTCCATCGAATTCGTCGTCATCGGGGGGGCCGGTCGGCTGTTTGGGACCGTACTCCTGACTCTGGGGGGCAATTTCATCAGACTTCACCAGTACAAACAATTCTTTGTGCTGGTGGGGGCCGCCATCATTTTCGTCCTGCTCGCCATGGCCTACAAGGACAAGCTTGAAAAGCTCTTCCGGAACTGGCACGCGAGAAAGGAACGGAAAGAAGGACGCAAGTACTCGGACCGGATCAAGCGAGAATGTGCTGTTTCGCCAAGAGCGGACTCTCCAAAGCTTTCCAGGTAGTCCTCGTCACCCCGCAAACAAAGTACCTGATAATCAATGATGATCAATGCGCGGCCCCGGCGGGAGGCGCATTGGGCATGGCCCGTCAAACTGTGATGGCGGCAATCGGGGGCATCCATCACCAGAGTCGAACAGGGTGAAGAGACCGGTGAATTCCCGTTTGGACCGGATCTCGCACAACAAGATGGCTTCCTGCGTGGGGGAATCCGCGTTCCTGACGGCAGGAAGGAAACCGATGATGAGATTCGCCCGGTCAAATCCATGGGCCTTGGTGCTGTTCCATGTCAGCGCTCTGGCTCATTCGATTCCTCCCGCCTATTCATAGCTGAGGTATTGCATATGTCCTCATATACAAAGAAGAGGAATTTAGTAAAACAAAAAAAGCAGTCGATTAAGCAGAAAAATAAAATAAGGGAATATAAATATCAAATCATCATTGCTGGTTCCATTGCAACTTTTATCTCATTTATCCTCTATGGGTTTATTTTTGCCATACCAAGAGGGCGACATGGCCCACGCTTTCAGTTTTCAGAGCAAGAGAGCCTTTTAGTATACATAATTATCTTTGCAATACCAATAATCACGATCATAGTTACATCAATATATAGTTTCCATCGCATTTCTTTGATCAAGAAGGGTAAGAAGTGAATCAACCATGCACGGCCATAGCAATTCAACCCGGATGAATTGAAGATGCAGGTTCCTCAAATGATCTCGAA
This sequence comes from uncultured Syntrophobacteraceae bacterium, assembly GCA_964623165.1. Classification (GTDB taxonomy): domain Bacteria; phylum Desulfobacterota; class Syntrophobacteria; order Syntrophobacterales; family Syntrophobacteraceae; genus JAAYUJ01. The sequence goes on along the minus strand of CAZURN010000134.1, from coordinate 248 downwards.
CCATGATTCTATGGGACGGTGGTCGCTTGCCGCTAATTCGTTCAGTGGTCATCGATGGTCGAAAGGTCGAGGTCTGGCAGCATGGCTCCCTGTTCGAGAAGGTTCAAGTGCATTTCATAGGCGGTGTCCAGGTCGTGGCGGATGTGTGCTTTCCTGGCACGTTCGATGTACCTGTAGAGGTAGTCCTTGTATGCGGGGTGGGCGCAGCGGTCGATGATGGTCTGAGCCCGCCGCATGGGCCCCAGGCC
>CAZURN010000133.1:0-9406 GCA_964623165.1 uncultured Syntrophobacteraceae bacterium | reverse complement strand
ATGTCGACGTGCCTCTTGCGGGTCCCTCCCAGGGGATAGAATTCCTTTTCCTCCAGGACCCTCAGGAGCTTCGCCTGGATCTCGGGATGCAACTCGACCACCTCGTCAAGAAGCAGAGTCCCTCCATCCGCAACTTCCAGCAATCCCAGTTTGCCCTCGGACCGGGCACCCGTGAATGCCCCTTTTTCATACCCGAAGAGTTCGCTTTCGATGATCTCCGCGCTGAAAGCGGCGCAGTTCAGGGCAACAAACGGGTGATCCACCCTTGGACTCTTGGCGTGGATGAGACGAGCGAACACTTCCTTGCCCACACCGCTCTCTCCCTGTATCAGCACTCCCGCATCGCGGCTCTGGGCGCTCTTGACAGCCAGAACCTGGGCATCCAGGAATTTGGGGTTGCTCCCGATGAATCGGCTCGACTGGTGCAGTCTCTGCACCTCCTGCCTCAAACGCACCACTTCATTCCTGAGGCCCGTGTGCTCGAGGGCGTTCTGCACAGTGAACTCGAATTCGTCCAGATCCACGGGCTTGACCAAGTAATCGAATGCGCCCCGCTTGATGGCCGTCACCACATCCTTCACCTGCTCGTAGGCCGTGATCATGACCACGGTGGGGGAGGGACGCATCTCCTTGAACTTGGAAAGGATTTCGAGTCCGCTGACATCTGGGAGCCCTATATCCAGCAGCACCAGGTCCGGCTCCTCCTCGTATGCCAGTTGCAATCCCTTGGTGCCAGTCTCCGCTTCGATGACTCCGTATTTCTGTTCAAGCAGGCGCCGCAGAGCCGACCGAAAGGGATTTTCATCATCCACGATGAGAATTTTTTGAGCGTCGCGCATGGGAATCAACCATTTCGTTGCCGGATGGCAATGATGAATGCAAGCGAACTAAAGGGAGAGACCCAAGAGCGAGGCAGCGTTCCGACCAGCCAGCGCTTCCATTTCAGTCTCTTCGAGTCCTGCTTCGCGCATTTCGTCGAGATAGCGCTTCGGTGGCAGAAGCGGGTAGTCGCTCCCAAGCAGGATCCTCTCTTTGCCCAGGATCTCGATGGCGTGCCTGTAGATGCTCGGCCTGTAGAGCAGCGGCGAGGCAGCCGTGTCATAGAACACCGACCCCAGGACGGTGTCCACTTCCCGTTTGAGCAACTCGTAGAAGAACAGACCTCCCCCCCAGTGGGCGAGGATCAGAGGAACCCCCCTGGCCAACCGTGCCACACCGTAAAAGAAATCCATGCCGGCGGGCGCCTTCCCCGGATACATGTGTCCCACGGGTTCATTGGCGTGCACCACCATGATACCTCCCAGGGCTCGGCAACATTCCGCAAGTTCCCCCAGTCGGGAAAGAGCGTCCGGTTCGGGCAACCCTTCGTACAGGGCCAACTCTCCCAGTCCACGAGCCCCAGCCTCCAGGCACCGTCGGGCCTCTTTGACGGAATCATCACCACGGGCATCCACGCAGCAGAAGGGCACAATTCGAGAGGACTTCGCTCCAGCCTCAAGGATGCTATCATTATGACGTTTGGCCAGTTCAGTGTTCCGCCACGGAAATCCCAGGCAGACGGAAGAATCGATCCCTTGACGCTCCATGGATTCCAGCAGATCCCGAGCCTCGGCAAGCTTCGCCTTGGGTGAATCATAGAGAAGCTTGAACGCGGGTTCGCCGTGGAAGAAGCGTGAGCGGTCCCGGACCATCTCAGGGGGAAAGATGTGAGTGTGCACATCGACTCGCATCAGGAAAGTTTTCCCTTCAGACTGTGGGAAGTTCCAACACCTGGGAATGCGGCTTCCTCGGAGCATTGGTAACACATGCAATGCCCTTTGTATACCCAACTCGTCCTGTCCCGCCTCCGGCATATGGGGCTGACTCCATGTCTCTTTATGGTTTGCAGCCGCTCACCTGGCTGAAAATATGATTGACTTCTCCCGTCAAACGCAGAGAAACTACAGGGCACGGCGAAACTTGTGAGGGGGAATGCCTGCCGGCACTGCCAGCACCGTGGGAGCCTTTGTGGATCGGGAGTACCCAGGATTCACGCGAACAAGATGGGGAGAGAATGATCGACGGTCTCGAGAAAACCGCAAAGAGAGCCATTTTCGAAGCAGGGGCACTCATCCGTCAGACAATTGGGAGCATCCCCTCCTCGCGCGTTCAGCACAAGGCCCCTTTCGACTATGTGACGGATATGGACCGCAGATGTGAAGACCTGATCATCGAGATCATCCATGAGAGCTTTCCTTCGCACGGAATCGTCGCCGAAGAATCACTCGGTCACGAACTCACGGATGAGACAACGTGGATCATCGATCCCATCGACGGCACCGTCAACTTCATCCACGGCTTTCCCTTTGTTGCGGTTTCCATCGCCGTTTCCAGGAACGGGAAGCCTTTTCTCGGATTGGTGCTGGATCCGCTGCGAGACGAACTCTTCCTCGCCCGGGCAGGGGCGGGGGCCACCCTGAACGGGACTCCCATCCAGGTGGCGGGTCCGACGGCAGTGGACGAGGCCCTGATCGGAACCGGTTTTCCCCATCGAACCAGATCCATCATCGACCCTTACATGAACATGTTCAGAGCCGTATTCCCCGAGGTGAGCGGGATACGCCGGGGTGGTTCCGCTGCGCTGGACCTCGCTTACGTTGCCGCAGGACGGCTGGACGGCTTTTGGGAGGCAGGACTCAAGGCATGGGACATCGCGGCGGGCAGCCTCCTCATCGAAGAGGCCGGGGGGGCCGTGACCGATTTCTGGGGGGGCGCCGACTATCTGCAGACCGGCCACGTGGTAGCCGGCACGGAATCGGTTTACTCATTTCTCATGGAACAGGTGGGGAGTCATCTCGCCGACGCGGTACGATGACCGGGCAGGGAACCTGTGTGTATCCCAGGTGCGCCAGACCATGGAGGTGCAAGCCGTGAAAGCGCTCTTTTTTGACACACACGGCGGCCTGGATGTCATCCGGTACGGTGACGTTCCAGACCCGGAACCGGGCCCCGGAGAGGTGCTTCTCGAGGTCAGAGCATGTGCGCTCAACCACCTGGACATATGGGTCAGACGCGGGTGGCCAGGGCTCAAACTTGCCATGCCTCACTGGGGAGGCGCCGACGTGGCGGGAGTCATTCGCTCCCTGGGTCCGGGTGTCGAGGGATGGTCCCTTGGACAGAGGGTCATTGTCGATCCGGGCATCAGCATGACCGTGGATGAGTACACCCGGCGAGGCGAAGACAGCGTCAGCGGAGGGTATCACATTCTGGGGGAGCACTGTCGTGGCGGGCTGGCCCAGTTCGTGGTGGTCCCTTCCGCAAATCTGATCCCCATGCAGGAGGATCAGGATTTCCCTGAAGCCGCCGCCCCCCTGCTGGTCACGCTCACCGCCTGGCGCATGCTGATACACAGGGCGAGGCTCAAAGCCGGGCAATCCGTCCTCATCGTGGGAGCGGGCGGAGGCGCCAACAGCATGGCCATACAGATCGCCAGTCTGGCCGGCGCCCATGTTTATGTCATCGCCAGCAGTGAAGAAAAGGCCGCCAAGGCGCTCGAACTGGGCGCGCACACTGCCATCGACCGATCCGCGACCGACTGGGTCCGTGAGATGCGAGAGCTCACGGGCGGGCGCGGGGTGGACGTGGTCGTGGACAACGTGGGCGCCGCGACACTCAGTTCCAGCATGAAAGTGGCAGCGCGGGGCGGTCGCATCGTGATCATCGGAAATACCAGCGGACCATTGGTGGAGATAGACCTCCGCTACATCTTCAGTAAGCAGATTAGTCTTATTGGCAGCACCATGGGGTCTCACCAGGATTTCAGGGAAATCACGGCCCTTCTCAGGGAAAAGCGACTCAAGCCGGTTGTCGACCGCACCATGCCCCTCAGCGAGGGCCGGGAGGCTTTCGCCATGATGGAGCGAGGCGAACAGTTCGGAAAGATCGTCCTTTTGCCCTGAGAGGCTCTCTCGCATTTGTCATTTCGAGCCGAAGCCGAGAAACCTGGGGAAACGAATCGACTTTCAATGCAGATTTCCCGTTCCGACGTCCCCGGGTCAAAACGACGGAGGCGAGATCCAAAGGTGTTTCAGAATGCCCACTGACGGTTTTCAAGCCTGGTAGATCAGGGCTTTGGTTCAGTCGGGTTCCGGGAGCAGTGTTCATGTCAAGGAAGGCACTGGCGATTCTTTTGCCTTTTCTCATTGCACTCACCGTCATGATACTTCCCATTCGCAGTGAGACGGCCAGGCAGAGCCCCAAGGGGTTGAGAGTGCTCGCAAGCACTTTTCCCATGGCTCTTTTCACCAGAAATGTGGCGGAAGGTGCCCATGGAGTGGAAGTGGACGTCATGTTGCCCCCCAGCCTGGGTTGTCCTCACGACTATGTTCTCACTCCTCGGGACATGGAAAAGATCCGCCATGCCGATGTCTTCATCGCCAACGGCCTCGGACTCGAGGAGTTCCTCGGAGAGCCTTTGCTCAGGGTGAATCCTGACATGGTGCTGGTGGACACATCGAGGGGCATAGAGGACCTCATCCCCATGGAACGGGAAGAACACCATGAAGGACGCGCACACGGAGGACATTCCCATTCCCGGAGTAACGGGTCCCATGAACATTCGCATGCCGTCACCCAAGAGGCTTCGGGGCCTGGTGACCAGGATGACGACTCAACGACGCCCAATCCCCACCTCTTCGCCAGCCCTCGCATGGCCATCCGCATCGTGACGAACATCGCCGCGGCCCTGGCAAGCGCGGACCCTGCCAACGCACAAAAATACAAGAGCAATGCCGATGTTTATGCAGGCAAGCTGAAGCGGCTCTCCGAAGAGATGATCGCTGAATCCGTTGGATTCAAGACCAGGAACATCGTCACGCAGCATGCCGTTTTCGACTATCTCGCGAGGGACATGGGACTCAGAGTGGTGGCCGTGATCCAGGAGCATCCCGGACAGGAACCTTCCGCCGCTGAAATGATGAATCTCGTCAAGGTCATCAGGCAGCACCGGGCTGCCGCCATGTTCACCGAACCTCAGTACCCGACGAAAATAGCCGCCGTTCTCGCCCGGGAAGCGGGAATTGAGATGATAGACCTCGACCCCGTGGCCTCGGGACCGGAGAACGCCCCTTTGGACTACTATGAAAGGACCATGCGTGCGAACCTGAATGCCCTGAAAAGGATTTCTTGGCATGGGAGCAAATAACGGGGCCCCAAAAGGATCCACGGTGGTCTTCCAGGACGTTTCCGTGGAACTCGGAGGGGTGACCATCGTGACTTCCGTGAATGCCACCGTGCCAGCTGGAAGCTTCACGGCAATCATCGGAGCCAACGGAGCAGGCAAGACGACCCTGCTCATGACTCTCCTGGGCATGGTCGCCCATGAGGGAACCGTGACAATCCGCCCCCCTTCCGGCGGGGAGAGAACCATCATCGGTTATGTGCCCCAGCGCCTGGACTTCGACCGGGCCATGCCGCTCACCGTGATGGAGACCCTTGCCATGGGCAGGCAGCGCCGCCCCCTCTGGTTTGGAGTCATGGGGAAGTTCCGGTCGGAAGCCACCAGGATGCTTGCAGAAGTGGGCGCCGCTCACCTCGCTGACCGTCAGTTCGGGACCCTATCCGCCGGCGAACAGCAACGCGTGATGCTCGCCCTCGCCCTGCAAAGGAACCCCGACTTGCTCATTCTTGACGAACCGGCTGCGGGGGTGGACTATCGAGGGGAACAACTGCTCTGCGGCCTGCTTGACCGCCTCCGGAGCGAGCGTCATTTCACCCAACTCATGGTGAGCCACGACCTCGCCGTCGTCACCGCCCACGCCGATCACGTCATTTGCCTCAACCGACGGGTCATCATGGAGGGACATCCTACGGAGATTCTCACCCCGGAGGTTCTGGAGGCCACCTTCGGCATCCATAGGGGGCTGCCCGACGCCAAGCGTTTGCCTGACCAAACTCAGAGAGATGCCGCGGAACCTCCCTGCAAGGGGTGTGTCGGTGGTTGATCTCTCATTCCTCCATGATCTTCTGGCCAGGCTCTTCCCTTTCGACTTCATGCAAGCGCGGTTCATGCAGCAGGCGCTTCTGGGCCTCATTCTGCTGGCACCCATGTGCGCAGCCATGGGTGTTCAGGTGGTCAACTTCAGAATGGCGTTCTTCTCCGATGCGATCAGCCACTCGGCTTTCACAGGGGTTGCCCTGGGGTTGATCCTCGGCATGGAGGTGCGCTACGCCATGGTGGGTTTTGCCATTATGGTGGGGCTGCTCATTGTGGGTGTGGGCAGTCGGAGCCGGTTGTCGACGGACACACTCATCGGAGTGTTCTTTTCCGCCGTGAACGCCTTCGGCATCGCCGTGGTCAGCCGCGACCGATCGGTAGCTCGGGATCTGCAGCGATTCCTCTATGGCGACATCCTGACCATCGGTGACACGGAGATTGCCATCCTGGTTCTTCTCTTTCTTGGTCTGCTCGCTTTCCAGGCATGGAGCTACAACCGGCTTCTGTACCTGGGAGTGAACCCTCTGCTCGCCTCAGTGCACGGCGTGAGGGTGCGAATCTACCAATATCTCTATGCTGCTTGGCTGTCGGTGGTGGTGATCTTCTCCGTCTGGGCCGTGGGGGTGCTGCTGGTCACCGCCATGCTCGTGGTTCCCACGGCAGCGGCACGCAACTTCGCCCGTTCTGCTGGAAGCATGTTCTGGTGGGCGCTCCTGGTAGGATGGACTTCAGCCGTCGCAGGCCTCATCATCTCCGCTCAGCCTTGGGCGCGCACCGCCACAGGTGCCACCGTCATCCTCTGTGCCTTCCTGTGGTTCATTTTGAGCCAGCTGACGACCATTCGCCGGAGGCCCTCGACACAGTCATAGTATCATCCCGACCAGTGGACTCCTGCAGGTCCAAATCGTCGACCCCTGTGAAAATCCAGCCCTGGCAACGCCCAGATGCGATGGAAGCCAAAAACAAGTGCGCTCGCGACACAGTCTCTCCCCGGAAACGGTGAAATGTGAGCTCTTGGAGGATTGTTGTCCTTTCAGGACCAAAGGGATTCGCGTTTCATTAGCTCGCGGGAGATGATGAGCTTCTGGACGTCCTGGGTGCCCTCGCCCAGGGATGATGCCCAAGCATCCATGGGAAACTTATGGATGGGATGGTCGGCAAGGACCGAGGCGGCTCCGAAGAGGTCTGCGGCCCACGTGCTCACCTGCCTTGCGGTTTCCACCGAAAGATACTTGGCCATGGAGGATTCCATGCGGAAGTCCATCCCGGCGTCCCTGGCCCAGCAGGCTCTCCACAGCATGAGCTCCGCAGCCTCCATGCGGGTGAAAAGGTCCGCCATTTCGAAGGACTTGGCCTGGAAATCCGCCAGATGCAATCCGAAAACCTTTCGCTTCCTCGCATGGTCTAGAGCCAGCTGAAAAGCTCCCCTGGCGGTCCCGAGAGTCATTGCGCTGATAGAGAGCCGGCTTTGGTTGAAGATGTCCAGGATCTGTTGAAGCCCCCTTCCTCGCTCCCCCAAAAGGTGGTCCTCGGGAATGAACACGTCCCTGAATTGGATTCTGGTGAGGTCGGACGGAATCCAAACCCTCTTGTTGAGCTTGGTGCGCTTGATTCCGGGAGATGCGAGACTCACGAGAAACATGGACAAGCGTTTGTTCCGTTCATTTTCCGGATCTGAAACCGCTGTCACCAGGACAGTGTCGCTGATGGACCCATTGGTGACATAAGCCTTGGTTCCATTGAGAACCCAACCTCCATCAACCTTCTGAACCGCTGAGGCGATGCCGGCCACATCCGTTCCCGCCATAGGCTCCGTATTGCCCAGGCAAATGAGTGTCTCGCCTCTTGTGGCCGACTTCAAATACGTTTGCCTGAGAGACTCGGACCCGTACAGGAAGAGTCCTTTCATGCCCAGGGAGACATGGACCACTACAGCAACGGCGACTCCCGGAGACAGCCTCGCCAAGGCGCCGAAAAGCAGGGCCTGTCTGATGGCGGACTGCTCCGCCATGCCCTCGGGAGCCGGGTCAAACCCAAGCCATCCCTCTTGACCCAGTTCCAGAAAGAACTCCCTGGGAATCGACTCCTCCACGTGCCACTTGCCAAGCCGTGGAAGCAAGCCGCTCTCCAGGAAAGCCAGGAACCGGTCCCTTTCGTCAATCAAATCCCTTGAAAGGGCAAAATCCATCGGATCACTCCTCGACGGCACTGAACGTCACTTGACAAGCATGAGGCTCAGTTCCGGGAACAACACAATGACGGCCAGGGTAATGAGAAGAATTGCCATGAATGGAAGAGAGGCTGCGTAAAGCTGTACGACAGGCTTTTTGAAACGCAGGCTGGCGATGAAGAGGTTCATGCCGATGGGTGGGGTGGAATAGCCGATCTGGAGGTTGGTGAGGAAGACGATGCCCAGGTGAAAGAGGTCGATCCCGTAGCTCCTGGCGATGGGCACAATGAGAGGCACCACGATCACCAGGGCCGAAAAGATGTCCAAGACGCAACCCACCGCCAGCAAAAAGAGGTTCAAGAGCAGAAAGAAGGAGAGTCTGCTCTCCACATGAGTCTGCATGAAAGTGAGGATCTGGTTTGGAATCTGCTGGTCAATGAGGTAGCTGTTGAATGCAAGGGATGCCCCCAGGATGACCGTGATGGCCCCGACCATGGTGGATGTCTTCAAGGCAACGGAAGCCAGAGCGGTAAAGCCCACTTCCCGCTTGATGACGACTTCAACCAGTATGACATAGGCGGCGGTCACGGCAGCGGCCTCGCTCACCGCCAGAAAACCGCCGAAAATCCCCCCGATGACGACAGCAGGCAGAAGGATCTCCCAAATGGACTCACGGATGGTCCCCGCCAATTCGCGCAACGTGACCCGCTCCCTGCACCCCTTCGTTCCAGACCGCAGTGCCCTGAACATGGAATAGGCCGCAAGAAGGATGAGCATGAGGGTTCCGGGCAAAATCCCCGCCACGAAGAGCCGGGATATGTCCACCTCCGCAACCAGACCGTAAACGATGAGAGGCAGACTCGGCGGAAACAGAAGTCCCAAGCTGCCGCATGTTGTGAGTAATCCGAGGGAGAAACGTTCAGGGTAGCGGTCCTCGATGAGCGCCGGGTATAGCAGCCCTCCAAGGGCCACGATGGTCACTCCGGAAGCTCCCGTGAGCGCGGTGAAGAAAGCGCAACTCATGAGAGCAACGATGGCAAGTCCACCTGGTGCCCTCCCGAGCAGGGCGGTGGACAGTTTCACAAGCCGGGTGCTCGCTTTGCTCTCCGCCAGAACATATCCCGCAAAGGCGAACAAAAAGAGAGCGATGAGCATCGGGCTTGCCGCCAGCCGATACATTTCGATGATCACAACCGAGAGATCCACTCCCGCCAGGTAAAAATAACCCAGGGCGGCGGCCGCTATGACAATGAACAGTGGCG
>CAZURN010000132.1:0-9451 GCA_964623165.1 uncultured Syntrophobacteraceae bacterium | reverse complement strand
TCCCTCCAGGAAATCCTCCTGCTGATCCGAAGGGTGAGTGGCCGCCTGGCCCGGATCGCCTCGGCAAAGCCTTTCAGCATACTCGGGAACAGGAAACTCAGCGAATACCAGCGATTCTACGAGGTTTACCGAAAGATCAACGAGAGCCCGGTGCTGCAGATGCTGAGGCGCCATCCTTATTTGCAGCGCGCCGCCCGGTGGGCCATCAACCTGAAAAACCTGAGCAATCCCCTCTACTGGGCAGGGAGGGAGCTCAGCCGGGAGGGCTATTTCCTCATGCTCCGCTGGTTTGCCGTCACCTTCGTGACCCAGGTGGCAAAGGAGAGCATGCGCCTTTACAGCGGACGTCATTTTCTCACGGAAAAGGATCGGGATGCGACTCTTGTCAGTTACCGGCTATTCGCCTTGGCCAGCCGGTGGGGAGGTCCGTCCGGCAGCGAGTGGACCTACCTGGTGGACTTTGTAACCAGCTTGCCGGGGTTGGAGGTGGAGACGAAACTGCAGGTCCTCTCCCGGTGTGCTCAGGGTTCTCTGCCCAAGGACCTGGACCGCCAGCGAGTCCAGACCAAATACGGATTGCGCCTCTACAGGGATGGTTTGAAAGGCCTCTTTAGGAGAGCGTCGGGGCCAAACCCGCTCAGGGATCAGCTCATCCAGGAAGAAATGGCCTCCATCGAATAGGGTCGATGCGCATCCCCATCCATCAACATGAATGTTCGCGTGCACTTTCTGCTTGGTGTTCAGGAGGAATCATGGGAGGTCTGCCGAAGAAACTGAAAGTCGCCATTGCTGCTTGGGAGACTGGATGGGCGGAAACAGGATTCGGGGTCAAGATTGGCGGCCTGGGAACGGTCATCGAGGAGCTTCCCAAGGAGCTCATCAAGGCGGCGGCCAGAAAGGGGATCGAACTGGAGATCGAAATCCTCGCCCCCTGCTTTGCACATTACGACAAGAACGGGATGCAGAAGCTCCATGAGCGGTTTCCCGCCCGCATCCTGGGAGTGGATTTCGAATTCGATGCCTACAGTCACGTGTTTCCTGACGGGCAGAAGGTCGTCACCTTCTGGGACGATCTGCAGTTGCGGTGGACGAGCGCGACGGCTGTCTACCCGGAAGACCCCCAGATGGCCGTCCGCCTCTATGGATCGGTCAGCCAGGCCATGGCGGAGTATATCCGCAGGAAACAATTCGATACCATTCACCTCCATGACTACCATGTGGGTCTCATCCCCTTTTACCTCGGCGACGCATACCTTGAGAAGATTCCCGTCCACTTTACCATCCACAACGCGTCCTACCAGGGCATCATTCCCCTGATTGGGGGCGGTTACGCTTCCCTTGAGGCAATCAACCTTCCGGGGGAGAAGCTTTTCCACAGGTATTTCGATTTCTTCGACAACCTGAACCTCATGAAGGCATGCATGCTCAAGGTGCACCAGACGGGCGGCAAGATCACCACGGTGAGCGGCGATCTGGAGGGCACCTGGGGATATGCTTACGAACTGCGTCAAAGCCATGCAGACATCTTCGGTGCCGCGTACATGCAGAAGGGAAGCCCACCGGGGGAGGTGTTTGTCCCCAACCGGCACCTTGACCTCTTCGAGAAGATACCCGTGGCCGGGATCACCAATGGCATGGGAGACCGGAACCGGGCGGAGAACCTGCCGGAATTGAAGGCGGAGGTGTTGAGGGAGATGCAGGAGAGGCGGGGTCGCGACGCGCCGATATTTAGGAATCCCGTCACGCAGGCAGAGATGTTTGCCCGGGATCACACCTTCGACGCTGCAAACCTCCATGTGAAACGGGAGCTCAAGCGATTGTTGCACCTGGAGGCTTTTGGATCGGAACCACGTGGAGACCCAGTGCTCCTGATCGCCGTGGGCAGGCTTGTGGCACAGAAGAACTTCGGCATCATTGCGGCCATCATCGAACGCACCCTGAGTTACGACTGGGGCGCGAAATTCGTCATCCTGGGGTCCGCCACGGCTGGGGATGCGGTGGGCAGAGCCACGGAGGCTGACTTCATGCGTTTTGCCGCCTGGTATCCAGACAGGGTTTATTTCAGCAACGTCTTCAATCTGCCCTTGTCGCGGCTCATCCTCGCAGGCGGCGACTTCTCCCTCATTCCCTCGCGCTTTGAACCTTGCGGCTTGGTGGACTATGAATCGTCCCTTCTGGGGACAGTGGTCGTGGGCCGTGCCACGGGGGGGCTCACCAAGGTCCGTCATTGCGCTTACCTTTATGAGTGGCTGGACATCAGCGATCCCGTGGGGGAGGCGGGGGCATTCTTCGGGCAGATCAAGGCCGCCATTGACACGTACCGGCTTCTGCCCGAGGCGCACCTGCAGAAGGTGGCCGCAGCCATGTCCATCGATGCCTCCTGGGACACCTCGGCCGGGCAGTACGTGAACATGTACCACTACGGGTTTCTGACCAAGGGATGGTATGAGGCCCGGAGAAACCTGGTGAAGTGTTTTTCCGAGTCCCTGGGGGAGGAGCGGGCCCTCTTCGACGCATTCTTCGTTCCGGGCTTGAAGGAATACGGAGACCCCCTGGACTGGTCCCTGAAAGAGGCGCTGCGCCAATGAGTGATTTCCACACTTCGGCAATGCTGATCTGACTCGAAAAGGTCTTTCAGCCATCCATGGGTTGATGTTTTCCTGAGTCGGAAAGCAATGAAGGTGCACATTAAAGGTGCTTTGAATGTGGGGTGCACCCGGCGAGAGGTGGTCGAGGTCATCATGCAAATGGCGGCCTATGCAGGGTTTCCAGCAGCGATCACTGGGCTGTTTGCCGCGAAAGAGATCTTCAAAGAGCGTGCGGGTCAGAGAGAAATTGATCTATAATCTACATAACGATTACATCATTTTGGGCTGACACAGGGGGCAGATTCGCGCCACAGCTTTCCTGGCCAGTCATTCACCCCATTGCCCGCAGACGGCCTGCCCAACATTGGAGCTCTGTGCTCGCTTCAGCAGGACTTGGCGACATCGTGCTTCGCCATCAAATGGAGAACTGCATGGAAGAAGATTGCCCGAGCAGCTCAGCAATGCGTGTCGCGATACATCGCGCTGCGCACCAGATCCTGGATCAACCCAAAATCTTCGACGACCCCCTTGCACTTCGGGTGCTGGGGCTGGAAGGTGCATCACCACAAGACGCGACTCGAAAGTGGCTGGAAGATTCTCCGTTGTTGCGCGTGGTCCGTGCGTCCTTGGCTGCACGCAGTCGATACGCTGAGGACGAACTCCATGCCGCGATAGAACAGGGCGTTCGCCAATATGTTGTTCTTGGCGCCGGGCTCGACACTTTTGCCTACCGAAACCCATACCCTCAAGATGCCCTGCATGTTTTCGAAGTGGACCATCCGGCCACCCAGGTTTGGAAACGCAAATGTCTTGAGGAAGCACAAATCCCGATTCCCGAGACAGCCACCTTTGCGCCCGTGGATTTCGAAAGCCGGACCCTTGAGGATGGGCTGAAGCAAGCAGGCTTCGATTTCGGCAAGCGCACTTTCTTTTCATGGCTGGGAGTGACGATGTACTTGACGATCAGCGCGATCAACGCCACGCTGCAATTCGTTGCGTCGATGCCCGCCGGAAGTGGGATAGTCTTTGACTACATGATCACGCCATCCCTGTTGAGTCCGACCGCACGCGCAGTCTTTGACAGGCTGGCGCAGCGCGCAGCTGCTGCGGGCGAACCCTTTCAGACCTTCTTTGATCCACCATCCCTCAAGGCCTCTCTGGGTGCCTTGGGGTTCGGCCAAGTCAAGGATGTGGAACCCCAGGAAATGGATGCCCGCTATTTCCAGGGAAGGACGGACAAATTGAGAACTGGCAGGCTGGCACACGTGATCAATGCGCGGGTCTAAATGACATTGAAACCGCTTGGCGAAGGCTTCGAATAGACCCGGCGTCGGGCCACAAGGTGGTCAGAGGCGCGGGGGTAGGATACAGGGGTCTTGTTGTCTGGGATCCTTCACGCCGTGCGGCAATTCACGAGGAGTTCTTGTCATGTCTTACAGTTGCATTGTTTTCGAAATTGAGGATGGAGTTGGGTTGATACGACTCAACCGTCCCGATGCAGGCAATGCCATCACCCTTGAAATGGCAAGGGAGATGCTGGAGGTCGCAATCGTTTGTGACGAAGCTCCCGAAATCCATTCAGTGGTGCTGACAGGGACTGGGAGGATGTTTTGTGCAGGGGGCGACTTGAAAGCCTTTGCCGCTCAAGGTAAAGGGGTTTCGCGTCATATCAAGGAGATCACTCAGGTTTTTCATGCGGCCATATCCCGCTTGAACTGGATGGATGCACCGGTGATCGGCGCCATAAACGGCATCGCGGCGGGAGGGGGTTTCAGCCTGGCTCTGACCACAGACATTGCCATTGCGGCGGAGTCCGCCGAATTTACCATGGCTTATACCAAGGTCGGTTTGGCTCTGGACGGGGGCTCGAGCTACTTCCTTGCGCGCATGGTTGGTCTGCGTCGTGCGAAAGAGATGGCACTGCTGAACCCTGTTTTGTCGGCAAGGCAGGCCCTTGAATGGGGGCTGGTGAATCAGGTGGTTGCCGATGACCGGTTGATGGCTGTAGCCCTGGATATGGCTCGCTGCCTCGCAAAGGGACCAACCCGATCGTACGGAGAAACCAAGCGCTTGATCCTGGCCGGAGCGACGGAAAGCCTCGAATCCCAGATGGAAAGGGAGTCCCGCGCCATCGCTGCCATGTCGGGCAGTGCGGACGGACGCGAGGGGGTGGCCGCCTTTAATGCAAAGCGCCCGCCTCGATTCAAGGCCAAGTGAAGCCCCCGACGCAGGTGAATAACCGCGTTCCCCCTCACTCATCGCATGATCGTGCGCCTCAAGCTCTTCGCAACCGGGGGCCTTTGATCAACGAATGAACCACAGTGTTGCACAGAGTTGCACGGGCCATTGTGGGTTCGCGTTCTTGCCGGTACCATGAAAAGTTCGCGGTGAATGTCCCGACGACACCTTTTTCAGGGGACGAGAGCCGTGGGTGCATGCGGCGTGCTCTACCTCAAGCCCTGGGGAGGATTCTTGCTTCGGGCAGTGTTGAGCATCCTGGATGGATTGAACTCATATGGGAGTTGAGACCGTGCGACAGAATGAAGGCTTTGAAAAGTTGGCTGCCCTTGAGGATGCCCTGCGGAAGGGAGACATCCCTGCCGTCCGAGAGAGCCTCTTCACTCTGTCAGAAGGTGAACAGGGACTTCTGAGAAAAGAGGTGGGCGAGAAGGACTTCAACCGCATTTACGAGTGTGCCCGGAGACTCAGGCGGGGGGGTAAGAAGGGAAAGGTCATCGTCCTTCACGGGATCATGGGGTCGGAGCTCGACAGCGTCAAAGGAGGGGATGCTGACCGCGTGTGGGTGAACTACTGGCGGCTGTTCCTGGGTCGAATCGCTGATTTGGAGCTTTCTCTCCTAGGAGGACCGGCACAGCCTGGGATCACGGTTAAGGTCGTTGGGCAGATGCGAAAGACGTATCTCCCAATTCTCCTTGATTTGGACGAGCAGTGGCATGTGCGCCCCTTCGCCTACGATTGGCGGCAGGACATCAGGAAGAGCGCAGAAGCTCTCGCGACCGAAGTCACGGCTTTCGGCAACGGGGGTCCCGTTCACCTGGTGGCCCACTCAATGGGTGGGTTGGTTGCCCGTTGTTTCATCAAGCACTATCCCGATCTTTGGAAATCCATGGCAGGTCCCGATGACCTGGCAAGCGGCGGAAGGCTCGTCATGCTCGGAACTCCCAATCACGGATCCTACGCAATCCCTCTGGCCTTGAGCGGAGAGGAGAAACTGGTGAAGGGCCTAGCCTTGGTGGACAGTCGGCATGACATGAAACAGCTGCTGCGGATCCTGAATACATTTCCAGGTTCCTACCAGATGCTTCCCTCACCCCTGGTCGACATTCCCGATGACCATTCTCAACTCTATTCCAAGAACGCCTGGGGGGCGCTCCCTGTCCATCAGTTGTTTCTGGATCTCGCAGCCCAATTTCACGGGGATCTGAACCATGTCGTTGACGCGCGCCGTTTCCTGTATGTGGCCGGCTACAATCGTTCGACACCGTTTCGGGTCAAGGTGGAGAAACCGGGCAAGTTTCTGTACCAGAACACCACTGCCGGGGATGGCCGCGTTCCCCATTCTTTAGGTCTCCTTGAAGGGGTCAGGACTTACTGGGTCGACGAAGACCATGGGTCACTCCCCCGCAACGGTGACGTCCTCGATGCGATCCACGGTCTTCTCACCGAAGGCAGAACCAGCATCCTCTCCGCCGAGCTTCCAGCCGCCAGGGCCGTCGAGAAGGCGGAGTGGATCGGCGCAGGGGAGTTTGAGGAAATTCCTCAGGAAATCGAGGAGCTCATCAAATCGGAGAGCCGACGCCGGGCTGTCAAAGCGTCAGCCCTCTCACGGGACGATCAGATGCACTTGGAGACTTGGCTGCTCTCCGGGTATGCGGGCCTGCCCCGTTCAGAGACCGGGAAGGAGTCTTTCCTTCACGATGAACCCGAAAGGCCGGCCAAGGGATCAGGTGGGGCCAGGAGGCCAGTGAACCTGGAGATCGAAGTGGTCTGGGGGGACATCACTATGGTTGAGGGAGACGTCCACTGTGTCGGACACTATCAAGGTGTCCTCCCTCAAAACGCTGAATTGGCTCTGGACAAGGCCTTGTCCGACAACCGCATGCCCAGTCGGCAAGTCCTGAGGCAGCACAGCATCCGAGGGACACTTCGCGGTGCACTCGGGGATGTGGACTTCTTTCCCTGGCATCCCCCTGACGGGTCCAGGCGCACCGTAGCCGTGGCAGGCATGGGGTATCCCGGCTATTTTGGCATCGAGTCCCTGCAGACGCTCATGCGAAGGCTTTGCTGGGCCATTTCAGGCCTTCCGGGCATCAAGACCGTCTGCAGTGTGCTGATTGGGTCTGGCGCGGGGACTCTCTCGGTGGAGGAGGCAGTGAAGGGATTCTACATCGGACTCACGCGAGCCTTGGTGCAGGAGGAGTTGCAGTTGGGCATCGAGAAGGTTCGCATCGTGGAGCTTTACCGGCACCGGGCTGAGGAGGTTCTGAAGCACTTGCTGTCGGTGTCAAACGAGGTGAAGACTCCTGAACCGCATCGCGTCACGATAAAGAGCGAGCTCGTCCGCGGAGAGAATTCGAGGGTGGCAGACGAAGATGCCCTCGAGACCCTTTTGCATTCCCTGGCGGGCATTTCCCAGGAAACAGCCGATCGGGAAGCCGCTGCCATGCTGCACAAACTGGTCAACCTTGCGTCGACCGGCGATGTGGCATCGACTGACATATTTGCCGCTTTGGCCGAGGTGGTCTCGTCGGAAAAGAGAAAAACCGGGGATGGTCGATTGCTCAAGGTCAACTTTGTCGCATCTGAAAGGGCGACGCACTCCCATCCAACCCGAATCTCATTCATTCAGGATGATGGTGACATCCGTGTGGCTGCAATAACGGAGACAGCTACTGTCTCCGAGAGGTTACTCCGGTTCGATCCTGATCTCCTCCGGGAAATCGTGGACGGCGTCAACAATCAGAGGGCAGTTCCTGTAGCGGATGTGCCCGATTTCCTGACCCGGCTCCTCATGCCTGTTGAGTTCAGAGTGTTGCTCGGCAGGGATGGCCCCATTGTTTTCGAGCTTGACCGAACCATGGCCCAGGTTCCCTGGGAGATGCTCTCTGGGGACCTGACCCCAGGTGCCGACGGAAGGCCTCTGGGAGTGTGTGCGAGGATGGCACGGCAGTTGAGAACGGTCTACAGTCCGGCACCTTTCATTCCGGCGGAAGTACGTGGAAAGCTGAAGGCTCTGATCATCGGGGATCCCGGGGACCCCGGCAAGGGGCACAACCTGCCGGGGGCTATGGAGGAAGCCTTCCGGGTAAAAAAGGTGCTGGAGTCTTTCGGGGTGGAAGTGCAACTGAGGGTGGGTTCCCCAAACACCCCGAGGCAGGGGCGGCTCCGCGGAGTCAAGCCGGCCACCCGGATGGAAACGCTGCACCTTCTCATGAGGGGAGGCTTCGACATCCTCCATTATTCGGGCCATGGGGATTTCATCCCCGAAAGCCCCGATCGTGCAGGCTGGGTCTTTTCGGAAGGGCTTCTCACATCGCGCGAAATCGAGAGGATGGATCTTGCCCCAGCTCTCGTGTTTGCCAATGCTTGTCTCAGTGCCCGCACATCGGAAGCCACTTCGGCCGGGCAGGGAATTGCTCAGTCACCCGTGGAATCGGCGCTGCTCCCCAGTCTTGTGGACGAGTTCTTTCACAAGGGAGTCCGCAACTATGTTGGCACGGCGTGGGAAGTGAGCGATGTGGGGGCGATTCTCTTTGCCGATGCATTCTACACGACGCTTCTGGGCTCCGAAGCCGGGCCCACCATTGGGGAGGCCGTTCAGCATGCGAGAAAAGCCCTCTTCTCTCAAAGCCACCTGTATGGGCAGTTGTGGGCCGCTTATCAGCATTACGGGGATCCGACAAGTGTTCTAAAGACGGTTTCCGATGGTGATGCCTCGCAGTGAATCGGAATTTCGAGCAGGAAGGTTGGGACCGGGCTCCATGCGGCTATGGGAATTTGCAGGACCCGGAACGGCGAACGCCTGGATCCTGGTCAGTCTCAAAATACGGGATTCTGGGTTCCGCTGGAATGACAAATGAGGGACCTTGATCCCTGTTTGTGAGCTCCCCGGCCCATACCTTCCGTGGGCTGAGGATGTTCTCTGTTCTTCAGTCGTTGAACGTCTCTCATTCCCCTTTGTTTGTCAATGAGCACTCTTCGGTTGAGTCCATCCAAGTTCTTCATCATAATAGGGAACGAACTGAAGAATACCGTGGGCATCGTCCTCTCCCCATGATCTCCGGGAAAGGGATGTTCAAGCAGGGTTGAGCGATACCAAGCTACGGAGAGGAGCCCCCAACGGGGTTCGTGAAGCTGCTTGTCTGCTCTTCATTACACGTCACATACCAATTCACCAGCGAGGATCAATATGAGACAAATCCCCATCACCGGTGCCAGTACGAATCACGAGCAGCTGATTGAATGGATCTGCAAGACTGCTGAGTTGTGCAAACCCCAGCGGGTCTATATCTGTGATGGATCGGAAGAGGAGAACCGCTCCCTGTGTGATCAAATGGTCAAGGCTGGCACCTTCATCCGCCTCAACGAGGAGAAACGGCCCAACAGCTTTCTTGCCCGTTCAGACCCTAGGGATGTGGCCCGGGTGGAGAGCCGCACCTTCGTCTGCTCCAACAACAAGAGCTATGCAGGTCCTACCAACAACTGGATGCACCCTGCGGAAATGAAGGAGAGGCTCACGAACCTGTTCAACGGGTGCATGCGTGGTCGCACCATGTACGTGATTCCCTTCAGCATGGGGCCTCTGGGATCTCCCATCGCGCACATCGGGGTGGAGATCACCG
>CAZURN010000131.1:0-9459 GCA_964623165.1 uncultured Syntrophobacteraceae bacterium | reverse complement strand
CGGGAATTTGAATCCATATACACAGGCATCGCCATCGAGAAATGCATAGAAATCGTTGAAAACGAAATCCCCGAGTCCCTCAAGATCATCCTGTTCCGCATCCTTCAGGAAGCTTTGAACAACATTGCCAGGCACAGCTATGCGGACCGGGTTCTCATCTCCCTGAAGCGGATGAATGGAGGGGGAATCGAATTCTGCGTTCAGGACAACGGGGTAGGATTCGACCAGAAGGAGGCCCTGGCAAGGAATGAGGTGGCTGGAGGTCTTGGTCTGGCGAGCATGAAGGAACGCACCGAACTGTTTCGGGGAGCCTTTTCCGTGCAATCTTCCCACGGAGCGGGGACGACCATTCGGGCCACATGGGCAGACATGAAGCACCTCCAGGGTGAATGAAGCTGGGCTTGATCCGTGGAAGATTGCAGTGCCAACCCTTGTCACTCAAGCCTGAGGCAGGGTTTTCAGTCCACTTTCCAAGCTTCTTCTGTGTTGACCATGGCCCGGTAGGTCTTCTCCCGGCCGGTATCGAGGATGACAGTGGCCAAGGGACCACGGACAAAGACCGCCCGAATCTCCTTTCCACGCGTTTCACGTGGGGGAATCCCTGACCTGACCTCCTGGAGAAAAGCCTTCTCTCCCCGCTCATCGCCCAGAGCTAGCAATTCCGCAAACCGTTCGGTGGTGCAAAAACCCTTGGCGGCCTCCAGGTTTCCAGCCCTGAGCAATTCCTCGAAAGCCAGGAGAACCTTAACCTGCGGGCTATGAAGGGCTCTGCGACCATACAGTCTTGCATTCACCTCGTCCTGAAAAAGAGGGGCACTGAAGGTGGCAACATATTCCACCAGCGGTAGCGAACTGCGAGACGACATCCAGTGCAGTGTCCCGAAGACTCGGTTGTTACCCACCCCAAATCGCTCGAATCCGCCTCCTTTGTCGTCAATGGTGAACGTGGGAAGCGAAAGCCGGGTTTCCTCCGGTCGGAGGAGCAGGGTCCCGTGGATGGATCCCCTGGTCAATTTCTTCACATCCAGCCGAAGAAGGATGCCGCGGACATTGCCCTGCCTCGCAAGTCTCTCCAGG
The DNA here is from genome assembly GCA_964623165.1 of uncultured Syntrophobacteraceae bacterium. Classification (GTDB taxonomy): domain Bacteria; phylum Desulfobacterota; class Syntrophobacteria; order Syntrophobacterales; family Syntrophobacteraceae; genus JAAYUJ01. The sequence goes on along the minus strand of CAZURN010000131.1, from coordinate 8,382 downwards.
GACTGCATGAAGGGGCCACGAAGGATGGACTCGGGCAGTTCGCGGTCAGTGAGGAGTATGCGGAGCTCGGCCCGTTCCAGGGCCCCTTCCTCATTTCCGTAGCGCATGACCACTGCATGTTTCAGATCGATTCCCGCCTCCCCGACGGTCAACCTGCCCGAAGCCACTCCCGGGTCGATGGCGAGACTGGGAGCAGCAGAAAAAAGGACACTCAAACCGATCAGTGCCCCAGCGCAGACGATTGGAAGAAGCCGAAACGCCTTTCCCGTCGATGTTGGTTGATCCAAGCCCATGATCCCCCCTCTCACGGTGAGTGGCCGATGTGGGTCCTTACCGCTGCTGTTGCACTTGCCCCTGAATTTTCAATTGGGTCGCAGCGATTGTCTGCAGTCAAGCAAATTCTACTGTCATGGACACGGGAAAGCAGCCTTTTTCGAAGATCCGAAATCTCAGGATCTCTCTCGACCCGGGCAGGGATTTTGTGATACGCACATCAATGCAATAGCGTTGATTGATCCCATTGAATTGTGTGGTTTTTTGCTTTCTCTCGACACGATGGGGCTTTCGTCATCGGCGCGGTGAGCTGGCCCTGCCGTGAGGCAGCACCATGAAACGAAATCATCCACCCACGATGGAACGGGTGGCTCTGGTATCCACCCCATGGCCCCTCTACAATCACCCTTCCATTCAGCTGGGAACGCTCAAGGCTTATCTGAACCAAAACGTCCCGGACGTCCGAGTGGATGCACATCACTTCTTCCTCAAGGCTGCCAGGGGTATCGGCTACCGGATCTACCAAGCCATATCCGAGAGAATCTGGGCCGCCGAATGCTTCTATTCCGCACTGCTCTTTCCTGATCGTCTGGATACAGTCGAAGCCTTTTTCCGTCGTGAAACGGCCGCCAGACCAGACTTGAGGGGAATGGACTTTAGGGGAATCGTTTCCACCCTGCGGGAAGTCTCGGAAGAATTCATCCACGAAACTGATTGGGGAACCTATGGGTTGGCGGGCTTTTCCATCTGCCTTTGCCAGCTCACGTCCAGCCTGTATTTCATCCGCCGCATCAAGGCAATGCACCCCGGACTCCCCCTGGTAGTGGGAGGCTCAGGGTTGGGCGGGAACCCAGGCGCGGGTTTCTTCAAGGCATTCCCCGAAGTGAATTTCCTCGTCGTGGGAGAGGGAGAGACACCATTGGCGAGGCTCGTCAGCGAACTCAGGGGCAATCCCTCCAGGACTGCGCTCCCGCCCATCCCCGGTGTCATTACCCCAGAATCCGCCGCACTGCAGACCGTTCCTTCGGCAGGTCAACTGGAACACCTGAAGGACCTCCCACCACCGGACTACCATGACTACTACCAGCTCCTTTCCACGTTGGACAAAACGGACGTCTTTTTCCCGACACTTCCCGCCGAGATGTCCAGGGGCTGCTGGTGGCGCCGGACCGGCACGGCGGGAACCGGCAAGGGTTGTGCCTTTTGCAACCTCAACCTTCAATGGAAAGGCTATCGAGCCAAGAATCCCGCTCAGATCGTCGCAGAGATCGACACCTTGACCGAGAGGCACAGGAACCTTTCCATTGCCTTCACCGATAATGTGCTCCCTGTGGAAGGAGGGAAAGAGATTCTCGAGGGCCTCGTCCGCCTTGAAAAAGACCTGCGCATGTTCGGGGAGATCCGGGCTTCCACGACCGCTCCCATGTTACAGCTCATGAAGACTGCCGGCTTTTGCGAGGTGCAGGTGGGGATAGAGGCTCTCGGAACCAAGCTGCTCCGCAAAATGAACAAGGGATCCTCGGCCATTGAGAACCTGGAGGTCATGAAGAACTGCGAGGAAGCCGGTCTCATAAGCACATCGAACCTCATCCTCGAGTTCCCGGGGAGCGACGAGGAGGACGTGAAGGAAACCCTCCGCGCCCTGGAATTTGCACAGGTCTTCCGCCCTTTGAGGGGAGTCGTCTTCTGGCTTGGCATGGGAAGTCCCATGTTTGAATGCCCCGGTCGGTTTGGTATCAAGGCCAGGTTCAACCACCCAAACCATGGAATCCTGTTCCCTCCGGAAATCGCAGGATCCATGCGCTTCATGATCCAGGGATACCGGGGTGACATGGCACGGCAAAGGCTCCTCTGGAAACCCGTCAGGAAGAAGCTCATCGAGTGGCGGCAGACCTACAACGGCAACGGAAGACGGGACCCTCTCCTCAACTTCAGGGACGGACTGACCTTCCTCATGATTCACCGGCACATCCCAGGCAGTCCGCCATTGAGCCATCGGTTGCTGGGCACGTCCAGGGAAATATACCTCTTTTGCCGGAAGACCCGCTCCATCCGTGACCTCTTGGCCCGTTTCCCCGGGATCACGGCAGACAAGATCCTGCCTTTCCTTCGGATGATGGTGGACAAGAAGCTCATGTTCCAGGAGGAGGAGCGATTCCTGAGCCTCGCCGTTTCCTACAGACCTGGCTAGGCTCAAGGCTGTTCCTGAAGCCTGCATCGGATCGTGAGAAGGAGCCCCGTGATCAACGCAATGGAAGAACAAACGAGGGTCCATCGCACCCCCATGCGTGAAGCCACAGCACCCCACAGGATGCTGCCTCCAGCCATTCCGCCGAAGAAGACCAGCATGTAATAGGCGAGAGCCCTTCCACGGAGTCGTGTTGGGGAGGAAATCTGCACTGTGCTGTTCAAATTGGAGAGGAGAGCCAGCCATGCGGCTCCCCCCACGATGAGCAGGGCACACAGTGTGGGGAATTGTCGATAGAGGGATAGGGAAGAAAGGACAGCGGAGAAGACCAGTGTCGCCCCAGTCACCACCCTGTCAACGGATATTCGGCGCCGAAAAGCCGGGAGAACCATCGCCCCGGCAACGGCTCCGGCCCCGAAGGAGCCCACCAGCAGTCCGTATTGGACTGAATCGAGTCCCAGTTCACGTTTGGCGAGGAGGGGCAGGAGGGCCATGAGGCAGCTGGCCCCCACGGTGAATGCGGCAGTGCGGAAGAGCACGGCACGCATCATGGATGAGCGCACAACGAATTGGAATCCGTCCCGGATGGATCCCAGAACCTGGCGGTCCCGGGAGTGGACGGACCGTCGATCACTCCGCCAGCTCAGAAGAACCCCGATGACGCCCACATAGGTTGCCGCATTGATGAGAAAAGCCACTCCAAAGCCAGCCGCACCTATGACGACCCCACTCAGGGCCGGCCCGACAGATCTTGCCACATTGAAATTGGCGCTGTTCAGGGCCACCGCTGCCGGGATTTGCTGCGGCTCCACCAGTTCGGGAACAGTGGCCTGCCAGGCTGGTGCATTCAAGGCCGTACCCAGGCCCAGCAGTACAGTGAGGAGAAGAAGAACCCAGGGGGTCGTCCATCCCATGACCGTGAGCGTCCCCAGAAGGGCCGCCGAGGCGAGCATCCAGCATTGCGTGCAAAGGATGAGCCGCCTTCGGTCAAAAGCGTCGGCCAGGGCTCCTGCTGGCAACGCCAGTATGAAGATGGGGAGGCTTACGGCCGTTTGTACCATGGACACCATCAGGGGATTGGGCGCGATGGAAGCCATGAGCCATGCGGCGGCGGTGCTCTGCATCCAGGTGCCAATGTTGGAAATCAGGGTGGCCAACCAGAGTGCTCGAAATACTGGACGCCCGAGAGGCGACCATGCTCCCGTCCCCGGGATTTGAGGACGTACCGTGACCTTTTCCTCCGTGAACAATCACTCTCCTTGCGAAACCGTCAAACACCCAACAAGGTGATCGAAGGTGGATTCGCACTGCCGTTGAAGGCGTCGCCAACGTTTCAGGCCTGACCCCGGTGGGGCAGCGGTCTGCTTTCTTGCCCTCGAATCCCTTGGCTGGGCTGTGATAACCATGGCACAATATTAAAAAGTGTCGTATCAATCTTAACATCCTGACGGGATCCGCCCTGGACATCCGAGGGACAGCCTTTCCAACCAACAACCAGGATACACCGTTCATGCGCATCGCCATCGTGTCCGACATCCATGGGAATCTGGAAGCCTTCCAGGAAGTCCTTCGGGACATGGAGCAGGCCCGCGTGGACAGGATTGTATCCCTTGGGGACAATATCGGCTATGGGCCGGACCCAGAGCAGGTCCTCCTCCTGGTTCATGGGAACGGAATCCAATCGATCCTTGGCAACCATGAACTGGGGCTCTTGGAACCCTCCACCCTCGGATGGTTCAACGCGTCGGCCAGACGGTCCCTCCTCCTCACGGGCGAACTGCTCTCCAACTGGGGCAGGGAGTTCATCGCCACAATGAAACCCACGATCGAGCTGCCCACAGCCCTGTGCGTCCATGGATTCCCGCCGGATTCCATCACGACCTACCTTTTCCAGGTCTCCGAGCCACAACTGATGCGTCACTTTGCCGGGTCACCCCACCAGATCACCTTTGTGGGCCACACCCACGAACTGGGCATGATCGCATGCCGCGGCGAGTGCATCGACTGCCTTCCCCTGACAGAAGGTCTAACCCATCTCAAGGAAGGTCACAAGTTCATCGTCAATGCGGGAAGCGTCGGCCAGCCACGGGATGGGGACAGCCGTGCCAAATACCTCATCTATGATGACACGGCATGCTCCGTTGAGGTCCGTTTCGTTCCTTACGACATCGAGAAGACAGTCAGGAAGATCCTGGACCTGGGCTTTCCGTCCATCAACGCGCATCGGCTGCGATAGGTGAAGAGGAAAGGGACGAGCCTTGAAAACCATCGGGAAGTACGAGATCCAAGGTCTCCTGGGACGGGGCGGGATGAGCGTGGTGTATAAGGCCCGGATTCCCTTGGTGAAAAAAGTGGTGGCACTCAAGGTCCTGACCCCGCGCGAACACCTCATCCAGATCCTGGGTTGGCCTGAGATGGAACGGCGCTTCATCTTGGAAGCGACCAGGCTCGCTTGCCTTAGGCATCCTCACGTGGTGGAATTGTTGGATTTCGACTCGGCCAACGGGCGTCCATTCTTCACCATGGAGTACTATTTCCAGAACCTGGGGATCATCATGGGGGAAGGCGCCCGCATTGAGACTCCCTGCCGTGTCCTGGGCTTGGACAAGGTCATCCATTACGGACGTCAGATCTGTTTGGGCCTGGCCCGGCTTCACAGAGCAGGCATGGTACACAGGGATATCAAGCCCCACAACCTCCTCATCACTGACCAGGACCAGTTGAAGGTGTGCGACTTCGGCCTCTCAAAGCTACGGGGGGAAATGCATGGAACAGGTCCAGGCCTCCTGGTGGGCTCGCCCTATTATGCCGCTCCGGAACAGGAAAGGGACCCCGCAACTGTCGATGCCCGCGCGGACATTTACTCGGCGGGTGTGGTCTTCCACCGCATGCTGACAGGTTTGCTCCCCGCCGAGGGTGTCCCCACCCCCAGCCAGGTCCACCCGGATGCCGACTCATCGTGGGATGCATTCGTCTCTCAGGCGCTTTCATCCGAAAAGGACGACCGATTCCCCACTGCATTGGCCATGCTCACAGCCCTGGACGAACTCAAGGATCGATGGGACCGCAAAAAGCAGGATTTCTGCGGGGCTTCCGTCTCTGAGAACCGGCGAGTCCCAGAAAAGCCCGCGATGACGCAGAGGCCCAGGAGCCACCCCATGAAGGTCGCTCCCCGCGAAGCTCCAAATGTTTTCGGGTGCGATTCCCTGGGCAGACCACTCCGCCAGGGCCCCCATGACTACGTGCCGACTCAACACCATGAGCTCGTCCTGGATCGGGCAACGGGTCTCGTGTGGCAGCGGTCCGGCTCCCCGGATCCACTTGAATGGCACGAGACAAAGGATTATGTCGAACACCTCAATGCCTCGGGGCATGGAGGATTGAACCGCTGGCGAATTCCCACGGTGAATGAGCTCTTTTCCATCCTCGACCCCTTCACTTTTGGGGAGAGCGACTGCGTCGACCCCGTTTTCGACAGGGAAATGCGATGGCTCTGGAGTCTTGACAGGCGTTCGTTTTCGGCAGCCTGGTACGTGGACACGGAATTGGGGTTTGCCGGGTGGAGTGATTTTGACTGCCGCTACCACCTACGGGCCGTGTGTGAATCGATCGGCGGGGAATGGGGGGCTGACCGAAACCATGGATGACCATCCCGTGCATACCGGTCCCACTGATCGCACCAATTGCCCCGATCACCTCCACACCGGCAACTCAGCGAACTCCCCCTCACGCTGACGTGCCCGACCAAGAATGGGCGCCTTGCTCCAGAAACCGGTGCAAGCCGGAACCGAGTGTTTTCAGACTGATCTGGACTCCAGCGTTCGCTGGGGTAAGGACGACAGGAACTGCTGAAGGCGTTCTACGCTTTGGTGAAACCAACCACTGTTTAGCATTCGGAGGCAATACCGTGATCGAGAGCCTGTATGCTTTCCTGGCAAATTTCGGATTTACTCACCCGCTTCACCCACCTCTGACCCATGTCCCCCTTGGTATGGTCATCGGGGCTTTCATTTTTCTGGCTCTTGCACGCATGCGAAAAGACTCCCAACTGGCTCTGACCGCCAGGCACTGCGTGATTCTTGCCCTTTGCGGATTCGTTCCCACAGTGCTCCTGGGGCTTGCGGACTGGCAGCACTTCTACCAGGGCGCCAGGCTTTTCGAGATCGATGTCAAGCTCGTTCTGGCCGCAGCCCTTCTTGTCTCGCTCCTGATCTCCCTTTTTCTGAGTCGCGGAGGGGCTTCAAACACCCTGCGGGTCCTGGGAAACTACGCGATCAGCCTGCTCCTGGCAGGGGCGCTGGGGTATTTCGGTGGAGAACTGGTCTTCAGGGGCAGAGCACCGTCATCTCAGGCCCCATCCCACTCTCCACTTGTGACAGAAGGTCAGGCGATTTTCACCCAGAATTGCTCCGCCTGCCATTTGACCAAGAGCAGGGAGGCAAAATTAGGCCCCGGATTGAAGGGACTGTTTCAACAGGAGCGATTGGCGTCCACTGGCGACCCCCTGACAGAAGAGGCCGTGCGCCAGCAAATCAGAACTCCGGCCAAGATCATGCCACCCTTCGCATCCTTCACTCCTGAACAGATGGACGCTCTGATGGCTTATCTCAAGAGCCTCTGAGGCACGCTCATTCATTGATGTCTGACCGGTCCTCCTCCACGAGACTGGAGAGAAAATCGCCTGACCGATGTCCCTGTATTGCCAAACCGGGGACCCTGTGCTAGAAGTTCTTAATTTTGCTGATGTTGTTGCTGACAACGTCCAGTGCGCGTGACGCGTCGGGTTCAGTTGACGGGGAGTTCTTTCGCAAAGCGTCCCCATGTGGAGAGCAGATCATCCATGGAAACCAGGTACAACCCAAAAACCATCGAGAGGAAGTGGCAGGAACACTGGGAACGGGAGCAGATTTTCGCGGTCCATGAGGACCCCACCAAGGAGAAATATTACCTCCTCGAGATGTTTCCCTACCCCTCGGGCCGCATCCACATGGGGCATGTGCGCAACTATTCCATAGGGGACGTGATGGCCCGTTTTCTGAGGATGATTGGCCACAACGTGCTGCACCCCATGGGCTGGGACGCCTTTGGCATGCCTGCCGAGAACGCGGCCATCAAGGCCGGCTCACACCCGGCCAGGTGGACCTACGAGAATATCGACTACATGAAGACCCAACTGAAGAAACTGGGGTTTTCCTATGACTGGTCCAGGGAGTTCGCCACCTGTGATGTGTCCTATTACCGATGGGAGCAACTCTTTTTCCTCAAGATGTACGAAAAGGGACTGGCCTATCGAAAGGGTTCTTATGTGAACTGGTGTGAGACCTGCCACACGGTTCTGGCCAATGAGCAGGTGGAGGGTGGAGCCTGCTGGCGGTGCGACCAGGTCGTGATCCAGAAAGAAATGGACCAGTGGTTCTTTAAGATTACGGACTACGTGGAAGAACTGCTGGAATACACAGACAAGCTTCCGGGCTGGCCCGAGCGGGTCCTCACCATGCAGCGGAACTGGATCGGAAAGAGCACCGGCAGTCGGCTCGAGTTTCCGCTGACTTCAGGAGACGGGGCCATCACGGTGTTCACGACCCGGGCCGACACGGTTTTCGGTGCCACCTTCATGAGCATCGCTCCCGAGCACCCAATGGTGGGGAGGCTGAGCAAAGGCACCCCACAGGAGCAGGACGTTCTCTCATTCGTGGAACGTACCAAGCTCGCCAAGCGCAGTGACCGGGAAACAGCCCTCCTGGAAAAGGAAGGAGTCTTCACGGGGAGTCATTGCATCAACCCGGCCACCGGGGAAAAGATCCCCGTTTATGTGGCGAACTTCGTCCTCATGGAATATGGAACGGGCGCCGTCATGGCCGTCCCCGCCCACGACCAGCGGGACTTTGAATTCGCCCGAAAATACGGTCTGCCCATCCGCG
>CAZURN010000130.1:0-9482 GCA_964623165.1 uncultured Syntrophobacteraceae bacterium | reverse complement strand
TCATCCATGGCGGTGCCCATCCTCCACGACCAGGAATTACTGGGCGTCATGCTCATCGACTCGTCCGTCTCCGTCAACGCCTACGGTGAGAAGGATCTTCTACTTCTCACCAGCATCGCCAACCAGACCGCTCAGTTCATCAAGAACGTGGAAATGGCCAAGAAGATCGAATCGGATGCCGTCACCCGCGAACGGTTCCAGCGTTTGCTCTCTCCTGATCTGGCCGAAATGGTTGTCTCCGGGGCGCTGAAGGTGGAAAAGGGTGGCGAAAGCCGCTTTGCGACGGTGCTCTTTGCGGACATCAGGAACTTCACTTCCATGAGCGAAAACATGAGCGCCTCTGCCGTACTGCAGATGTTGAACGAGTACTTCGAGCAGATGGTGGAGATTGTTTTCGGCTACGAAGGCACCGTGGACAAATTCGTGGGGGACGAGATCATGGTGATTTGGGGCGCGCCCGTGTCCCACCCCGATGATGCGATCCGAGCCGTGCGGGCCGCTCTCACAATGCAGATGGCTCAGGTCGAATTCAACAAGGTCCGGGAAGCCCGCGGCGAACCACCCATTCGTACCGGGATAGGAATCAACACCGGAGAACTGGTAGCCGGTTATATAGGATCCTCGCGCACCATGAACTACTCAGTGATTGGCGATGCCGTGAACGTGGCCGCGCGGCTTTGCAGCGCCGCCAAAGCGGATCAGATTCTGATCTCAGAGGATACCCTCCGACTGCTTGAGAATCAGTTCGATGTCCGGGAACTCGCTCCTCTCCATGCCAAGGGGAAGTCGAAGCCGCTCAAGGTGTACGAAGTGTTGAACGAGATACCCGATTCGACGGCACGAATCATGAGAGGCCCTCGAATGGGCCAATGGGCCACAATGAATCGGCAGTGAGGGGCTCTGCGGCGTGCTGGTCGCCCTCGCCCACCCCCGCGCCACAACGAAGGAAGACCGAGTGTTATCCAAAGGCATACCAATGACGGACTTCGGTAAGACCGGCCGGGAGGTGTCGGTGGTTGGTCTTGGCGGTGAAGGTGTACTCCGGACTCATGGCCAGGAGACCGCAGCGGAAGCTGTCATCCATGAGGCCATCCAGGAAGGGATCACCTACTTCGATTCTGCAAAGGCCTATGCGGGTAGTGAAGGGTACTACGGCAGGGTTTGGTCTCAGCAGCCCGAAGCCAGGAACCGAGTGTTTCAGGCCAGCAAGTCGGCCTCGAGAGACAGGAGGGGTGCCCAGCGAGACCTGGGTGGCACGCTATCGCGCATGCGAATCGATCACTTGGACCTGTGGCAGATTCACGACATCAGGACAGAGGAGGACTTCCTGAACATCTCAGGATCGGGGGGTGCCCTCGAAGCCTTCCTCGAAGCGAAGGAAACAGGAAAGACTCGGTTCATAGGTGTCACGGGACACCACGATCCCCACTTGCTGGCCCGGGCGGTCCGGGAATGGCCAGTGGATTCGGTCATGATGCCCGTCAATCCGGTGGAAGGTGCCCTCGGGGGGTTCCTGGATGTCACCCTCCCAGCCGCCCGTGAACGAGGAATCGCCGTGATCGCCATGAAAGTCCTTGGAGGGTCTCATTACGTTTTCCCAAACGAGGGGCTCTCCGCCGACTTGCTCATCCGTTTCGCCCTCTCGTATCCCATCCAGGTGGCTATCGTCGGGTGTTCAACCCCCGAGCATGTGCGCACGTTGGCCCACACAGCAAGAATCTTCGAGCCTATGACGGATCAGGAGACTCAACAGGTCATCGGTGCCTTCCGCCCTTATGCCAGACGCATGGCATTTTACCGGGGTGTGTTCTGAACGAGTGTTGCATACCGATTTCCAGATCCCACCGAGCGAATGGCCCACCCATGCTCTCCGCCCAAGAGTTTCCACGCAAGAGAACCCGTGGAGTGTCAGAGAACAGGAAGACCAAACAAGACGGAATTGAGCCTCAGCCATTCGCAGGTGTCACTGCTGACCATGAGATCTGCGCGCAGATCGAAGCTCTACCGAACTTCAACGGCAACGGCAAAGCGATCCACCGCCGATTCTCTACCCTCCCAGGATCGGTAGCAATACATCCTCAGGGGGAAGGTCCCAGGCCTTTTTGCCTTGAGCTTCCATGTCCTGAGCACCGGAGCCCCGACAAGTATCTTGTTGGGCAGGTTGGCCTTGCTGTCAATGACGGCGAACTGCCTGATATCCGATTCATCGAAGTGCCACTGGTACCCTGTAGCACCTTTCTCCTCCAATGCGATGGTGATCACGGTTTCCGCGCTCACCTGGATCGTCTTTCCATTGTCTTCCATTGTCAACCCATACCCTTCGGCACCCCACGCGCAAGTGAGAGCCAGCAACATCGCAGTGACGGTCAATACCGGGATTGTTCCCTGCCTTCTCATTTCCAATGCCTCTTCATCCGGATTCCAAGATAACACGCTGTGCAGAAGCAGGCATTGTGCCAGAAGCCTTGTTGAGATCAACTAGTTGATAGATCGCAAAAAATCGAATCAGCGGAGGTTCTGCATCGCATGGATGGAGTGACAAGGAATTGCAGAATGACAATTAATGTCGGAGGATGCCGAGAATGGGCATCCTCGAGGGTCACGGAAGACATCCCTCTCTTGCGGGGGGACTCTGGTTGTTACAGCGATTCTTCAAGTTCTGACACGCATCGGCGTTCATTCCCCTCTTTCCACATCCGGGGGGGGGAGGAATGAACCCCAACACCTCGTTGAGAACCTGACCGAGGATTCAGTTGCGATAGCTTTGAACAGGAGCGGGGATCCGTCCGCCCAGGATGACGAATTCATCCGACCCGCCTTGGGTCGAGACGGGGATGATTGTCGCTTCACCGAGCAAGCCTCCGAACCAGGCTTTGTCACCAGCTTTCTTCCCGGGCACCGGAATGAGCCGCGCTGCTGTCGCCTTGTTGTTCATGACGCCGATAGCCATTTCGTCGGCGATGATGGCCGCAATGGTCTCGGCTGAAGTGTCCCCTGGGATGGCGACCATGTCGAGGCCCACGGAACAGACGCTCGTCATCGCCTCCAGCTTCTCCAGGCTCAAATAGCCCGCACCCGCTGCATTGGCGATGTTCAGATCCTCGCTCACCGGGATGAATGCTCCGCTCAGTCCTCCAACATAGGAACTTGCGAAGATGCCACCCTTTTTCACCGCATCATTCAGCATGGCCAGGACGGCCGTGGTGCCGGGCACCCCGATGCTTTTCAGTCCCAGGCTCTGGAAAATCTCCCCCACACTGTCTCCCACATTGGGGGTGGGGGCCAGGGAGAGGTCCGCAACGCCAAAGGGAACATTGAGTTCACTCGCCACCTCCCGCCCAATAAGCTCTCCCACCCGTGTCACTCGAAATGCAGTACGCTTGATGATCTCGGACAGGCGTCCCAGATCCAGATTCAAGTTGGACGCCCTCGCCCGGTCAATGGCCTTCTTCACGACACCTGGCCCACTCACCCCCACGTTGATCACCGAATCCGGCTCGCCAACCCCAAGATACGCCCCGGCCATGAAAGGCACATCCTGAGGAATGTTGGCAAAGACGCAGAGTTTGGCACAGGCGATCCCATCTGCGTCACGGGTGAGCTCAGATGCCTGTTTGATGGTCTTTCCCATCATGTATACCGCGTCCATGTTGATGCCAGCGCCAGTTGAAGCCACGTTCACCGATGCGCACACCCGGTCAGTGGCCGCCAGAGACTCGGGAATGGCCTCGATGAGGGCCCGGTCTCCGGGGGTAAATCCCTTTTCCACGAGTGCACCGAACCCCCCGATAAAGTCCACTCCGATATCCTTGGCCCCCTGGTCGAGGGCCTTGGCCACGTCCACCATTTGTCTGGCCGAATGGGAACACGCCGCTACGGCGATGGGACTCACCGCGATGCGCTTGTTCACGACGGGAATGCCGTACCGAAGCCCTACTGCATCGCACACCCTGACCAGGTCTCTGCCAAGTCGGTAAATCTTGGATCGCACGTTGTCCATGAACCGTTGAAGATCGTGACTCGCGCAATCGAAGAGGCTGATCCCCATGGTGACGGTACGCACATCCAGGTGCTCGCTTTTCAACATCTCCAGCGTGGAGATGACCTCACGCTCCGTGATCATGGTTTTCCCTAAACTCTGTGAATGGTTTCGAAGATGTCCCTGTGCTGCAGGGTAAGGTCCAATCCAAGCTCCTTGGCCCGCTCGTGGAGTGCTGACCGAAATGCCTCCTGATCAGCGGCGAGAGGAATGTCCACTTCATAAATCATGAAATTGTGTGTCGGTTTGTCGGTTCCCCTGAAAACGGCCTTGAGGTTACTGATGTTGACGCGGAAGCGGGCCATCACCTCGGTGATTCCGGCCACCAGGCCCAGACGGTCTGGACCCATGGTTGTGACGATGAAAGGCTCACTCTCCGGGGGGATCCATTCGGAGGTCCGGGCCATTGGCTTCACCAGGACGAGGAGGCCCATAGGTTCCAAACTCCCCTTGAGGCTCGCAAGCAGTTCCTCCTCTTCGACATCGTCGGGCCTGGATGCGATAAACACACCAACGAATTCTGTCTGCAGAATGGTTTGACTCACATCCTCAATGTTGCATCGATGGAGGGAAAGCATTTCCGACACCGCTGCGATAATGCCCGGACGATCATAACCCAGCACGCAAACAACAATCTTGTTCATAGGAGTTCAATGCCTCTCAAACAGTCTGCGAAGAGCCACACCAAGTTGGATATGACATCATTCTATTGTTGATCTGCCCCAGGCGGCCACCGTTTCAGCACTTCTCCACCGTGCAAACCAATTGAAGGAAGTCACCAATGCCCTGCCCCCCCTCCCGATGCACCTCGTAGGGCACTGTGAGGTGGGCGAACTGCTTGTAGAGCCTCTCGCGGTGAGCTAGAAGCTTCGGGTAACAGCGGGCCAGGGCCGATTCATTGGTTTCGTTGGGATCCTTATGAAACATACCCCGCCAAAGAACCGGCCGCGGATTCTTGGAGTAGTTCTCGAGCATGTTGCGCCGGACCTCCGGAGGTGTCTCCAGGTGGACAATGGTGGTTTCCCTTCGCAGGGCGCAGAGAATCGCATCTCCCGCATAAATGACGCTCCCGGTGGTGTCGATGACCACTTTCTCGTTTGGTTCCCTGCCGTGCCCGCACATCCAGTCCAGAATACTCTCGAGGACCTCTATCTCGCGTTGGAGGTAAGCAAGTTCCCGCTCGGGATAACACGTGTCGTAGGGGAAACCCATCCATGCGCCGAGGTCCATCAACTCTCCGTCCGGGCCGCGCAATTCATCGGCGAGGCGTTCGGCAATCATGTCGTCGCAACAGAAATGGCGGAAACCTTCTGCCACAAGGCGCGCTGACCAATGGGACTTGCCCGCACCCGACATGCCGACGAGAGAAATGCGCATGGACGGATCACTCCGCTGAATCGCCCGAAAAGACTCTGAACAAGGAACGGGCGGCTTGAGTCGTTCTGCGTCATTCGCTGCGCAAGCGATGGACCTTGGCCGCGGCGACCATTCTAAGCTAAAAAGAGCTTGAAGTGAATCGCCACTGAGAGGAGATTTCCGGCCAAGTCCACTCAGCATCCCATTTCATGCTCTCATCGGTGCATATGGATTCGGTGCTCATGGATGACGCGTCGTTTCGCAAAATCCTTAATCACTTCGGCCTTTCCTGGCATGGGTACCGCCGGGTCCGGAAGGGAGTGATGAAGCGTCTTGCACGGCACATGACCTCCCTGGGAATACAAGTTGTGGACGACTACCTCAGTCTCCTTGGTCGAGATGCTGCGGAGGCGCAGATCGCGAGACAGCTTCTCACAGTGAGCATCAGTCGGTTTTTCAGGGACCGACGGTTGTGGGAGACCCTACGGGACTCCGTGTTCCCGGATTTGGCAGCTTCCTCGCAGCAAGGACCCCTGGCATGGTGTATCGGCTGCGCCCGTGGCGAAGAAGTATACAGTTTGAAGATCGCCTGGAATGAGTGCATGGGCTCGATTCCAGGCGCACCTCTTATCGAGATCTGGGCGACCGATTTGAACCCACTGGTCATTGCGCTGGCCAGAAAGGGGGAATACGGCTGGAGCAGCCTCAAGGAACTCGGTGCGGCCCTGGTTGCCAAGTACTTCGTGAGCGTTGGGAATCGCTTCCGTGTCATGGACACACTCAAGGGGCAAGTTCACTGGGAGTGCGGCGACATTCTCTCTGACGACCCCCCGGTGGTTTCCCCCGATCTTGTGTTTCTCAGGAACAGCGTGCTCACCTATCATCCTCTGGAAACGCTGCAGCAAGTATTTCAAAGGGTTGTTGATAACCTCCGGTGGGGAGGCTATCTTGTTGTTGGAAACAACGAGGAAATCCCCTCAACGAATGATCTGCTGCGCTGTTGTGCAGAATATCGAGGGATTTGGAAGAAAATGAATAGGACTTCGTGATGGCCGAGGAGCGCTTGGGGTGCCCCATGTCTCACTTCAGGACATCATCGGGAGGGAAATGATGGCCCAACTCAAGGATGGACAGAGGTACCGGCTGCCGACCGGGCAGTTGGTGGTGGCGCGGGATACTCCGGAGGGCTTTTTTCTTGAGTTTCGAAGAAAATACGCCTCTCCGATCATCGTGGATCCCGTCGGAGTTCTCACCCTGAACGGCGAGGCCATGCGGCTCACCGTGGACTGTCTCATCCCGGATTACTCGGAAAACGAGGGAGTCGCCACCGCTGAAATGAACGAAGTCATGCAGATGGTGTTGGACATCCATGAACGGGGCGGTGAGGCATGGTCGCAACTTCGGGAAGTTGCCAGGCATCTGCACGGCCAAGCACTGGGTTCGCCGAAGGATCACGACTGAGGGGGGCACTCCTCATTATGGCGGATCATTCGACCAAGAGGAAGCAGGAATAGCCCGCAAACCCGTCATGAAGCCGCCCGGGGTGAGGTGCAATGGCTTAGGCGGGATGCACCACAGGAAGAAAACGTCATGAACTCTGACAGCACTGGAGTTACAGCTTTCATACCGCAGGTTCGATTCATTGACGATGCTGACATCATGAGAACTTTGGAGCCGAGTTCCTCTCCAGATGCAACACTGGTCCGGGAGCTTTTTTCCAAGGCGAAGGAACTGAAGGGGCTCGATGCTTCCGACGTGGCAAGCCTCATGGCGGTCAGGGACCCTGAACTGCTGGCAGAACTCCACGCCACGGCCCGACAGGTCAAGGAGTCCATTTACGGGCCTCGCATCGTTCTTTTCGCCCCCCTCTATGTCTCCAATATTTGTTTCAACGACTGCCTGTACTGCGCATTCCGGGTTTCCAACAAGGAACTCCCCCGCCGAGCACTCACCCAGGAAGAGATTGCGGAGGAAGTCAAAATCCTTGTGAAGCAAGGGCACAAGCGGCTGCTTCTGGTCGCTGGCGAGGGGTATCCGAAGGATGAGGGATTTTCCTACATCCTCAAGGCCATTGATACCATTTACCGGACCAAGGTGGATCAGGGAGAGATCCGCCGCGTCAACGTCAACATTGCGCCCCTAACCAATGAGCAGTTCGGGGAACTGAAGGCCGCAGGGATAGGTACCTATCAGATTTTTCAGGAAACCTATCACCGGGAGACTTTCGCCCGGATGCACCCCGGAGGGCGCAAGCAGGACTACGAATGGCGGATCACGGCGTTCGACCGTGCCATGCAAGCCGGTATCGACGATGTGGGGGCCGGTTTGCTGTTCGGCCTCTACGACTGGCGCTTCGAAATCCTGGCTCTGCTGCGCCACGTTGAACACCTGGAAAAGACCTTCGGAGTCGGTCCTCACACCATCAGTGTTCCCCGCCTGGAGCCGGCGGCCGGATCGGAGGTGGCCAACAACCCCCCTCACCCTGTGAGTGACGAAGACTTTCAAAAGCTCGTGGCCATACTGCGCATGGCGGTGCCTTACACGGGCATCATCATGTCGACCCGGGAGACACCCGAAATCAGGCGCCAGACGTTTTCACTGGGAGTGTCTCAGATTTCCGCTGGCAGCCGTACGAATCCGGGAGGCTATGCCAGCCTCACCCGTGAGGACGATGGTCAGTTCCAACTGGGGGATCATCGCGACCTTGACGAGGTGGTCCGCGATCTGGCGGAAATGGGATACATTCCATCGTTTTGCACGGCGTGTTATCGGATGGGGCGCACCGGGCAGGATTTCATGGACCTGGCCAAGCCGGGAGACATCAAGATGCGCTGCGACCCAAACGCCCTTTCCTCATTCCTGGAATACCTCATGGACTACGCGTCACCAGAGACCGTAAAGGTGGGTGAGAAGCTCATTGAAAAGCATCTCTTGTGCATGGACGATCACCTTCGCAGGACGAGCCGGGCCATGCTGGACCGCGTGCGCGGCGGACGCCGCGACGTGTATGTGTGAAAGGGTGCCGGAAAAGACGCCATGGAGCAAGGGTTCCGCATTGAAAAGGATCTGCTTGGCGCATTGATCATCCCGGATGGCAAGCTTTTCGGCATTCACACGGCCAGGGCCCTTGAGAATTTCCCCCTCACCCGTCGTCCCGTGCATCCGGCATTGGTGTGCGCCTTCGGCGACGTGAAGCTCGCCTGCGCCCAGACGAACCGCAACCTTGGCCGATGGGCAGGGGAACCAACCAGAGTGAACGCCATCGAGAGGGCCTGCAGGGAAATGGCTCAAGGCCTTCTGACGGAGCATGTCGTGGTGGACCTCCTCCAGGGAGGCGCTGGCACAAGCACCAACATGAATGTGAACGAAGTCATTGCCAACCGTGCATTGGAACTCATCGGCGTCGCCCATGGCCGCTACGATATCATTTCCCCCATCGACGACATCAACCTCCACCAATCCACCAATGACACCTATCCCACGGCTCTGAGGCTTGCGGCCATCCGCTGCCTTCGAGCCCTGGAAGATTCCGTCGTGGCCCTTCAGGAGGAATTCCAGATCCTGGAAAAGCGCTTCGCTCACGTGGTCAAGGTGGGACGGACTCAATTGCAGGATGCGGTCCTGACCACCCTCGGGCGGGAGATGGGAGCGTATGCCGAGGCGTTCAGCCGTGACCGCTGGCGGATCTACAAGTGCGAGGAACGGCTGCGTGTGGTGAACCTTGGAGGGACCGCCATCGGGACAGGACTTGCGGCTCCCCGGGAATTCATTTTCCGGGTCGCAGAGACGCTGCGATCCAACACGGGCATTGGGTTCGCCAGGGCCGAGAACCTCGTGGAGGCCACCCAGAACGCCGATGTGTTCGTTGAGGTGTCCGGGATCCTCAAGGCCTTCGCAGCGACGCTCCTCAAGGTCTGCAGCGACTTGCGGCTCTTGGCGAGCGGGCCGGAGAGCGGATTTGCCGAAATCACCCTCCCCGACAGGCAGCCCGGCTCATCCATCATGCCCGGCAAGGTGAACCCGGTCATCCCAGAAGCGGCCAGCCAGGTTTCAATGATTGTCTTCGCCCACGATGCGGCCATCACCA
>CAZURN010000129.1:0-9583 GCA_964623165.1 uncultured Syntrophobacteraceae bacterium | reverse complement strand
TGAACTCGTCATCCAGTGAGCATTGAACTCGGGTGTTGGGTTTGTATCCGTGCTCCAGCAACCTATCGAGAACCTGCTTGTTGTCCGTGGGAATGTATCTCGGGGTAAAGATTGCCCTGACCTCATTCGAGTCAAACCGGAAGAACAGCTTTTCGTTCTTTTCGTGCTTGATCCAGTAGTTGATGTTGTTTTTCTGGATCTCGGGAGGGCATTTCCGCAAATAGTTGATGGGAATTCCCAGTCGCCAACAAATGCTCTGCTGGGCGATAGGTCGCATGTTGTAGGTCGCACCCGAGATGCAAACCCGTTCTAGGTCCGCAAAGGAGACGTCATCGACGGGAATCAATCTGTCTTCATGGAACCTAGCCATGCTAGTTACTCGGTTATAGACCTTCTCAAGGGTCGTCATGTTTGACATGTTTCAATCTCCTCCTTTTCCGACCTAACCTTAGGTCGCTTCCGTTTCTTCTCAGCCTTCTGGACACCATCCGTACCAGGTTCCTGATTGCCCTGAGGATCGCCTGCAGGGTCAGGATTGTTGCTTTCCGCTGTCTGGTCATTTTGTGTTTCTCCCTTGGCATCCTGCGTATAGTTGCCGGGTTTTCCCAGGTCGAAAAGTGCGATGATGACGGGCAGGGATATCGTGGGGTGCAGATCCTGAATCTCCTGCTCGACCAACTCCCTGGTGCTTCCAAGGGGGGATTTCTCGCTTCTCTGGGCAGTCAGGAGCACGATGCCCACCTCGATCTTCTTCTTGTCGAACCCCACCTGGAGTCTCAGCAGGGCATCCTGGATGTACTCGTAGTTTGAAAAGCTGCCGTCGATGGCCACACCGCTTTTCAGCCCCTTGTACTGGTAGCGGCGCCCGTCCAGAATGCTCAGGGGCTCCTGCCTCCAGTCCATTTCAGAGAGTGCCTGACGGAGCAGCTCCCCCCGATAGAGGGTTCCCTGCAAGACGTCGTCTAGGTAGCGAAGGGTGGAGAGGATGACGTTTCCCATCTTCTTTTTCCTCACGATCCTGTCTGAATCGCGAAAGTACTGTAATTCAAATGACATAGACTTTCTCCTTTCTGTCAATATGCCGGTTCAAGGATAGAGTAAGGGGAAGGTCAAATTGATCCTTCCCCATTCGAGATAGGGTTTAAAGGAGATCTCTTGCTGTGGACGGTTTTAGAAGGTTTTGGAGGGGTTTATGAGTCGCCTTTGACCCCCATCGCTTCATCCAGAAAGATGGATCGCTTCGAGGGTTGCCCCAGGTAGGTGTGACTCCAACTCAGAAAGAGCAGCTTCATCGCCCTGCTCATGGCCACGAAGCAGATCCTGCGCTCCTCCTCTATGTCGCCCTTCTTGGAAGGAAGGATTCCTTCAACCATGCCCACCACGGCGACTGCAGGAAACTCCAGCCCCTTCGCTTTGTGAATTGTCATCAGGGACACCCCCTCCTCGTCATTGGTACTCTCGTCCTGGAAGGTTTCTGTGTATTCAAGGAATGCCTTGATACTGGAGAACCTGGTTGCAGCGAGTTGCAGCTGGTTCAGGTTCTGAATCTTGGAGTCATCAGGGGTAGGGATATCCTCGTCTGTCACATAACGATCGTAGTCCAGACTATTTCTCAGCAGATTGATGACCTCCGCTGGGTGCAGGGTGTGGGCAAGTTGAGTAAGGGGGTCCAGGAACGAGACGAGCTCCTTGACGTTCTTCCGGATAAAAGGGGTATCCGGTCTGAACGATTTGAGAGCTTCATAGAGATGGACCCCCTTGCTTGCAGCCTCCTCCTCAAGTTGTGAAATGACCTTCCTGCCGATGTAGCGAACAGGAACATTCAGGATGGACAGCAATGCCTCGTCGCCGGTATCTGAGTTCGGGTCGGAGATCACCCTGAGATAGTCCAGGAGCTTCTTGATCTCGGGGCGATTGTAGAAACCAAGGCCATTTTCGATTCTGTAGGGGATCTTGTGCTGGGAGAAGCATTCCTCCAGAACCCTGCTCTGAAAGTTTGCACGATAGAGTACAGCGATGTCTTTGTACTCGAATCCCCTGTTCCAGATGAGCTCCTGGATCTCGTTGACCAGGTTGAGTGCCTCCCCCTCTTCGGATGAGCCTTCAAGGACGACTACCTCTTCTCCATCGGGATTCTTGGTCATGAGCGTCTTTTGAATTTTCCGCTCGTTGTGTTCTATGAGGTTCTGGCAGACCCTGAGTATCTGCGGAGTGCTTCTGTAATTGCGGTTGAGGATGAAGATCCTCGACCCCGGGAACATCTGTTCGAAGTTGATGATGTTGCGAACCGATGCGGAGATGAACCCGTAGATACTCTGCCAGTCATCGCCACAGACCCAGAAGCTGGAGCCGTTGTTGGAACCTTCGATTAGGGTCTTCAGGATTTCCAGCTGCAGGGGGTTGGTGTCCTGGTACTCATCTACCAGCAGGTGTAGGTAACGCTCGACGTACTTCTCCCTGATGGAAGGGTTCTCATTGAGCAGCCGATATGCCCTGACCAGAAGGTCGTCGAAGTCGTAGAGATACTTCTTCTCCTTCTCCAGATCGTAGCGCTCGTAGACATCGGCCACCTTGAGCATGGTCTTGTCGCCTTCGTAGAGGGCCCGAAACTCCTCAACCGAAATCAGGTTGTTCTTGGCAAGGGAGATCTCCTGCATGACCATGCCGAGTGAGAGATTCTTGACCTTCAAGTCCCTCATCACATTCCTGATGAAAACAAGTTGGTCTCTTCCGGAGAGGATCTCGAAGATCCTCCTCCCTTCGGTTCGAAGCAAATAGTGGCAGAAGCTGTGGATGGTGCTCAAAGTGACTCTCGATGCCTGATTTCCCAATACAGGAATAAGTCGTTGTCGCATTTCCTCTGCCGCGTTTCTTGTAAATGTAAGACCCAAAATCTGCTCTGGAGCTACTCCGTGTTCAATGACGAGCTTGCCAATCCTCTCCATCATGGTTCGTGTCTTGCCGCTGCCAGGAACAGCCACAACAGCACAGATCCCCTCAATGAAGCTCGCCGCCTTCTCCTGTTCCTTGTTTAAGCGCATTGCTGATACTCACCTCGCTTTCTCGCTCCAGGACTGTTATGGCCATGCCGATCCGGAAGGTTTCAGAGACGAGTTGATCCAGGTAAGGGCTCGTCTTGTCCTTGACCAGGTATTGCCTCATCAGCTTCTGCTTTTCCCTCAGGAGTCCCTTCAGGAATCGAATGACCGCATCCTCCGTGTGGTTTTGAAGAAGGGTCGTGATGTCCAGGATCCTTCTCGTTCTGCCGCCGTAGTCGATGACCAGGAACTCCTGCGCATCGTTTATGATCTTTTCCGTCATGGTGTTCACCTCTCGAACCATTCGTCGCAGTGTTTCTTGTATGAGCAGTTCTTGCATCGCCAATTTTGGGAAGAGTCATTGGGAATGAATATCCCGTTGGAGATACCCCTCCAGACCTCGGCGATCTTCTTTTCCGCTCTCTTGAAATCGTTCTCTGTTCTCGACGTATAGTACTGATCGAACTTGGGAGTATTTGTTTTTATGAGGCAGTCGAATCTCAGCAGGATCTCCTTGTCCGCATGACCATTTGCCCTGGCTGCCATCTGGTACAGGGTCAATTGGAAGTTCCGGTCCACTTCGTCTGCTGAATAGGCTCTGCCGCTTGTTTTCCAGTCAACCACGATGATCGTGCCTGACTCGTCCTCCTCGACCAGGTCGAAGGCGCCGATGATCTTGACGGGGCATCCCTCCAAGGTGAAGGAGAAGGGCTCCTCGATGCTGAGAACCTTGAACTGCTCGTGGGGGCACTTGTGATAGTAGGTGGTCAATAACTCCTTGCCCTCCATGAGAAGGCTCTTGAAGTCCTTCCCTTCGGCATACTGGATGTTCTCCTGACCCTCTGCTGCTGCTTTCCAGTATCGTTCGAAGTGCTCGTGGAGCTCCTTGGCGGTCATGGTTTTCCCTTCTTTCTTCGCTTGGTGGAAGTCCGAAAGGGCAAGGTGGATGCAGCTTCCGAACTCCAAGGCATCGGCTCGAAACTCGGGTGGGAGTCTGTCTATCCTTCCCAGCTTGTAGAGAAGCCCGCAGTCGATGTAGTCCCCGATGCTGGATGCTGAGAGATGAGGTTCCTTTCTCAAGTCGTTTAATTCCATTTCAACCTCCTGATCCAAAATACGCAGGATCCTGCGCTTTTTGAAAAGATGGGACAGGACACACCAATCCCCATGCATCCTGTCCCGGATGTGGAGTAAAGGGAGATAGAGAGTTATGAATGGGATTGCGTATTAAGAACTTTGTTGGAGAGACCGAATTAGTCCTGAAGCATCTTTCTGAGACAGGTGCTCAACTTTCACACCGTAGGCATCGAAGGACATCTTCTCGAGCTCCTCCACGGAGATTCCCCTTCTGCGGGAGAGATTGGCGATGGCATTTGCCTGGGCAGAAGAAATCTTGGGTGTGGTTTCCTGCTTGGACTTGCCTCGTCCGTTGCCATTCCCTTCCGCTTTCTTCGTCTCCGTTGCCCTGTTGCCGTTGCCAGATTGAGGGGCGGCTTGAACCTGAGGGGGATTATCCGAAGTTGCCTGAGCAGCAGGTTCCTGCTTCTGGGGGATGGACTTGATATCCTTCTTCTCTGCCTTGGCGATCTTCTTGGGTCTTGCCTGGGGAAGCTTTCCGGTATCCCGGTTGTCGTTGATGTCGATGATTTCTCCGAAATCCGAGATCTCCTCAAGAGCCGTCATTCCCACGTTAGTCATGGAGCGAAGAGCTCTCGCGATTGCCCTGGTGCTGGCCATGCGAAGAAGGTGCTTGGCCACACGAGGATGGCAATTTTGAGGGTTGGCGTCTCCCACGTCGGTGAAGACCTCTCCCGACTTGGACAGCACCGTTGCCTTGCAGATGGCCATGTGACCGTTCTCCGCAGAGGGAAGCTGAAGGGGTTCCACATCGATCTTGAGGATGCCCTTCTGGTGCCCGAGATCAAGCAGCCCCGCGTAGAGCACGAAGTCCCTGTTTTCGATGGTCGTAACAAAACGCTCGTCCAGCTTGGGTTTCCTCCTCTCCAGGAACTGCGCCTTCTCCTGCTCCCCGTTGGGCACGCAGCTCATGACCGCGAGGACATGCTTGCACTTGAAGCTCTGGTCGTTCTTGATCCCCCTTGCGAAATCTCCGCAGGTGCAGGAGCACTGATTCTCGTCGACGAAGTAGACCTTGTAGCAGATCTTGCCCTCGTCGCTCTCCACGTAGAACGAGGTCTCATCCACCTGGATGACCCTGAGGTTTTGTGCCTTCTCACTTCTTTTTTGAAGCTCCACCGTTGTCATTCTTGTCACCTCCGTTGAACAGTATGTCCTTGATCAAAATGGCTACTCCGAGAACGATCTGTGCGATCTTGATGATGAGCCTGATGGTCTTCTCCTGCATGGCATCCCCTCCTTTCTCAGAAGGGGGTGTCGTCTTTGGCTTCTCCCTCCTTGAAACCGCGCCCGTCGGTCTTGATGAACTCCAGGGTGTTTGCGATGAGCTGGTAGGTGCTTTTCGAGACCCCCTCGTCGGTCTCCCAGACATGTCTGTCGAGGGTTCCGATGACGGCAATCCTGGCACCCTTGTGAAGGCACCTCGCTGCGATGTCTGCGAGCTTCTGGAAGCAGACCACACGGATCCAACAGGTCTTCTTCTTGGAGCTGTGAAAGGCGATGTTGAAGCTTGTGACGGGATTTCCCTCCGAACTGTAAAACACTTCGGGGTCCGCACCAAGGTTCCCTGTCAAAACGCACTGGTTGAGCATGATGTTCTCCTTTCTGAGCGAAAATTTGGGCAATTCAAGAATATCCTTGAATTTTCAATGATTTATATATATAGAAAAGCACGTTATCCTGGAACCTGGGGGAGAAAGGGATGGCAAAGGAGATCTTCTTTGACTGGAATCAATAGAGATTTAATACAATGACAGACACAGAATATTTTGTAACCAAGCTTTCATTTAGAGAAGACGGGAACCTCATAAAGGATGTGTTCGCCTATGAATATGATGGACATAATCTCTCAGAAGGTTCAGTGCGTCAGCGGCAATGGTTAGTGAATAGAACCGAGGAGAGATCACAAATCTCAATAATGACGAGAAGTGAAAGAGGGGAATGGATAAGGGGAAATGTTTTTACTTACAATAATGGATTATACACTTGGGGAACTAGTCTGCCTGAAAACATAACAAAAAGAAAATCATTTGTCAGTTACTATCATCATGAGGACCAATATTATCGAGATCGATTTGAAAATGTGTTTGGTGATTTGGTAGTAAGTAAATCTGTCGATGATGGGGATATTGATTCAGATAACAGTGCTGACTATATCAAGCAACTCATTCAAAGAGAATACCTCTCAGATACCACTGTTTTAATTGTTTTGATTGGCGCAAAAACAAGAGGCAGAAAGCATGTTGACTGGGAGATCGCAGGTGCTTTGAATTATAAAGTAGGAGACAACTACGCTGGCGTTCTCGGTTTATTTCTTCCTTCACACTCGGACTATGGCGCAGATAATTATCATCCATATTTAGTTCCAACGCGGCTGGCTGAAAATATTAAATCGGGGTATGCCATTGCACGGGATTGGACTGATAATAGAGTAGTTATGCAAGGATACATTGAAAAAGCATTTGCCGCGAGAGATGAATCAGACAAAATTGTTAATAGCACCATTCCCCAAATGCAAAAGAATACATTGGAATGATCGATGTAGCTCAACTGACCAGCCTAGCGTTAAAGAGAGGATAGATCATGCCATCAAACGTATTCATCAGTTTTGACCATGATGATCAGAAGCAGGTTCGAGATTTCAAATTGCTCAAAAACAACCCAAGGCATCCATTGGATTTTCGCGACCACTCATTGAAAGAACCTATCACAGACCGAAGCGGTAAGCCTATCAAATGCGAGCCAAGCGATCCCAGATCGAAACCAGTCCGCAATGAAATCATAAAAAAGTTCGAAAATGCCTCAAAACTTGTAGTGCTTATTGGTGACGAAACCTACAAAAGCGAATGGGTGGAATGGGAAATCAATACATTCATCGAATTGAAAAAGTCAATTTCGGGTGAGAATACCTGGAAACGAATAAGAGGTATGAAACTCAAAGGATGCGACAATGCTACGATGCCTAATGCCCTCATGAACGGTCGATCCACCAAAGAGTTGGTTTGGGATCCAGAGTCTCTTGATAAATGGCTAGACCAAGATCCTGACGCTTAGGGAATCCTAGTTTGCCTAGAAGATCGATAATATTTTCTCCATGTCAGCATTAATATTAGGGTGGCGAGTTTTATGACCGAAATTTCACCATTGCAGCTTCTATTGTTTCGACATCCTGAGGATAATGATGCTTCAGTGTATGAAGAACACATTTTGCGTGCATTTCTAGGTGGGACAGAAACAGGCGGATATTTGGCTACGGGTGAAGATATCGGCATTCCAATGCAGATATTCCGGGAATTCCCGCAGATTGAACAAACAACAGCACAGCTTTTAGATAGCGTGTGCCACACCGTCACTGTTGTAATAGTGGATAATGCTCTCCTCGATAAAGGTCGTGATCAGTTGTGGGATTGGTTGGCTCAATGTTGGACTTGTACATCGACGTCGAATTATCGCCATTCGATGTTTGTTATCGCAATGGATGAACGAGTGGGCGAGCGTTTTACTCGAAAGCGTCCGGTTTTTGCATCACTTCAACTGCTGCATGTACATGAGCTCGGTGAAAAGGCAATTCGCCCGGCAACGCTCGCGCTTCGTATTGTACACGAGAGCCGGCTTGTCTTAGCCCGTGGATTGCCAATTTCTACGCCCCCTGAACATCATACTGGGTATCTGCGGTTGTTTATCAGCCACGCAAAGTATGATGGACTACCTCTCGCCAACGCTCTTCAATTCCAAATTCAACGATTTAACTGGTTGCGGTCTTTTTATGACGCTGTGGATCTCCCATCCGGATGTGACTGGGAACGTGAGCTTGAGGTTAGTGTTGGATCTTCTCTCATCATCATGTTACGCACGGAGGCTTATGAACACCGTTATTGGTGCCAGCAAGAAGTGCTTTGGGCGGAAAAGTATGCGACACCGGCCGTTCTTGTCGATGCTCGTATTGGATTGCAACATCCATCCGGATTTCTTCCTTTTGATCGTGTACCAAGCGTGCGTATACCTGATGGTAATCTTATGAGAATCATGTTCTTGGCATTGAGGGAGGGCCTACGTTTCCTACTTTTCAAGCGTCGCGTTGAACAATTGAAGATCAATGGCATGCTTCCGAATCCCGTTGAAATGAAGGTTTTTTCTTATACGCCCGGGATGTCGGCACTGCTTAGCGCTTGTCATTCTCTAAATACTTGTCCCGAGCCTCCGACAACGCCACGACTGATTCTATATCCCGATCCTCCTCTTCGTGCCGGCCTTTTCGAGGCTGCAAATGCGCTAGTGATGACCTATGCCCCGGGTGCACGCCTGGTCACGCCTAATACACTTGCCGCAACCATGGGGGGTGCAACATGAGCGTCATACGTCGATCACTCGCTGGCATGCTTGTGAATCTCTCAATTTCCGAGAACCTTGATAGTGCGGAGCGCGGCTTCCCCACGTCTCAGGTTAATCGTGTTATTTTGCAGGTTGTTTCTGCGCTATTTGGGCAAGGTGCAAGTTTGATATTTGGTCACGATTGGCGTGATGATGGCGTGATGGAAGCAGTGCACAGGTATGCACAACAGTCACAACCTCCAGCATCACGTCTTCAATCAAGTGATCGGCCATTACTGTGGAATCTTCTTCCTTGGCCCGACAAACCGCGGCTGCCACAACAGGCATTAGAATGTCTCGCTACAACGCTGCGAGTAGATTCGGCAGGTTTACCGGAAGATCTTATCCATTATGAAGAGAGTGCATTGTCTGACGGGCAAGAGAGCTCGCGGTATCAATACCTGCGAGCCCGAGGACTCACTCATCTACGGCGCCGACTTACAGAGGTCAGCCAAGCGCGGCTTTGCATTGGCGGCCGGAAAAAGGGGGCGCAGGGGCGATATCCCGGAGTTATTGAAGAAGCACTCTTTTCATTAGAATACCACAAACCACTTTATCTCGTTGGTCTTTTGGGAGGCGCCGCACATCAAATCATACAGGCAATAATGAAGAAGCCCATGCCTGATGATTTTTGTCCGGATACTGCAATACATTGCCACTATTCCAGCCCACCCGTCAGAGTAACGGAATCTGAAACAAAGAGAGACGGGCTTGCGGCGCGAGAAGCCATTTGGGAAGAGTTCAGGGCTTACGGAATCCATGGCCTCATTAAGGATAACGGCCTGAAGGAAGAAGAAAACCTTCAGCTTTTCCAGGCTAACACCATCGATGAAGTTATCCAAACAGTATTGATCGGTTTAAGTCGAGTACAGTCAACGCAGTGCTGATTCGTTCTCGTAATATTTTTGCATGATATCACCATGAGTGTCTTAACTAGAAATCTATGGATATTATGATACATTCATTCCAATCCCTGCTGCCAATCTCTCCCCTACCTGCTCATCCTTCTGCCTCCAGACCATCTCGCACTCGCAGAG
>CAZURN010000128.1:0-9668 GCA_964623165.1 uncultured Syntrophobacteraceae bacterium | reverse complement strand
TCAGGCGTCCGAATATCCTCTGGTTGATCATCATGGCGGGAGCCCTGTCGCAGTACCCCAGGCAACACACAGGGAGCATGGTGAAGAGCCCGTCCGCGGTCGTCTCCCCAACTCCTATGCCCAAACGGGAGGTGATGTGGTCGATTACAGACACGTGGTCGTGCATCCAGCACACGGTACTGTCGCAGACGCGTATGACGTACTTGCCAACGGGTTCCCTGTAGATATGGTCATAAAAGGTGGCCAGTTCCTCCAGTTCCAGAGGGGTCATGCCAAGGAGCATCGCCGCCTCCTCCATGGCCTTGTCGCTCATGTACCCATGATGCTTCTGGATCTCAAGCATCACGTCCACTGCCTGCTCCCGCGGGTGCTCCGCCTCGGCGATTCTGTGGACGAGAAACTCTCTCAGCTCATCTGAAAGCATCTGGAGAACACCTCAGCACAATCGCATTGGAACTGGATCGGAATGCCCGTCGCCCTGACCATGCCGATCATGGGATGGTGGGCGAAAGTCATTGGTGAGAGATTTGGTTCAATTTTTTCGAACGTGCGGGCAGTTGCGCACAAAGCACCGGCGTGGAAAAGGATACAACATGAAAAGACCGAAGGCAACCCGCTTGAGGACGCATCACACTTAGATGCCCGTGAGAACAAGGGCAAATATGAATGCATGACATCGCTAGCATTTGGGGAGTGCCTTCTGTCATTTCCCAGAGCCGCCACCGAGCCCCAGTCCAGTCGGCTCAAAATAGCGCTTGACATCTATAACCTACTCAATATATTTGAAATAAATCATCATTTTCCTCTGATTGCGAAAACCTTGCCGTTGGATGCTCACATCTCATTGACGACAGCGTCCCTTTGGGGATTCATTCGAGTCACAGGTCCTCCGCTGTCCTTATCATCCAGGTCTTTATCAACTTTACGGCTCCATGAAGCTGCTGCCATGGGTGCTTCAGAGTTTGAGTTGAGAGATATCCAAAAGGTCTTTGCCTGAATCTATTATGGGCCGTGAAGGCTCCCCACTCTCTGTGATCCCACTGAGGCAGCCGCCATGCAGCGGGAGAGAGGATCCCGCTTCGACGCAGAAGACCCTGAACGGCACAGCCCCAAGGTTCATGACGTGGCACATTGCAGGCACTACATCGCCCGGGCTGCTTACTCTTCGCGCCAGCCCCTCCTGGCGGATTTCACCATTGATGCCTCGTTCATTGCTGGTGGACAGGGTTGGGCTGCATTCTGGGGCGGTCAGGGCATTTGGGCTCTTCCAATCCCCGTGTTTCATTGAAAACTCAAGAGTAAGGGGGGTACAGGATGATCTCACTCAGCATTGGAAGCGAAGTGAGGGATCAATCGGCGGAATTCATGGCTGCCGCAACCCCAAAGATTTTGGAGCAATGGACCAGGATGAATGCTGAGCAACGTGCCTGCGAAGGTGCGCCCGACTCTCACGCCGTCCCCATGGACTCAGCAGCGATGTCCGCCATTCTGTTGCTCCTTGCCGACCCGTCGTTCAGGGAGGATGTCACCGCAGATGCGCGACTCGAGCCTGTCCTTTCGATGCTCAGGGCCCCCGGGTATCAGGCGTGCGATTTCTTCCGTGACACTTCAAGCCTTATGGATGCCATCGAGCACGTCCTAGACGAATACCAGGGAATCGAATCCGCCGAAAGACATCACACCAGGCGTACCTGCCTTTCCCGGTTACGCTCGATCACGAAACAGGTGCTCTGCTGTACGACAGATATCTACGAACACATCCTGAAGAGCGGTGGAAGGGCATTCTGTCAACTAGACGAGGAAGGAAGGATTCTTCACGTCAATGAGAGAATGCGGCGCTTGTGCGGTCCGTTGGATTCCGTTGGCAGACTCTTCCCCGACCTTTTCGAGGGAGATGAGAGACGCTTTGTCATTGACGCCCTCAATAACACCCAATGTGAACAACCGGCCATGCGGGTTCTGAATATATCGCTCGGAAACCGAGAACGCATCCCCGTCGGCGTAGAACTTGGCCCAATCGTCATTCGAGGCGGAAAAGTTGGAGGCTTCGCATGCCTGGTGGACCTCTCCATCCCCAAGCGCGCGGAAAAGGAGATTCTCAGGAAGTCCCCCATCGGGATTGTCAAGGTGACACTGGACGGCGTGTTCACCTTTTGCAACACCGAGGCGTGCAGGGCATTCGGGGTTGAAACTCTGGAAGGAGCCTCGGTTGTCGACTTCCTCGATGAAGTGAACCTCAGAATAGTCATGGATCAGCTTGAGAAGCGAAAGGAGGGAATGGGCGACGAGTACGAGATCGAACTCACGCGACAGACCGACGGCAGCCGGATTCCTTTGAGAATATCATCCATGCCTGAGACGGACTTGAAGGGAAATGTGGTAGGGACTGTGGCCATCGTCAAAGACCTCACAGCGGAGAAGACCCGGAAGGCCATTCATGAACACATGGAAGGTGACATGGAAGGGCTCATGATTCTTGAGGCAGCCATCGATGAGATCCAACGTGTCATGCCCTTCGATCGTTGCTACGTTGCTGTCTACAGCTCCACCATGCACCACGTTCGGCTTCTATTCGCTCGTTCCCATGATCAGACGCCCGAACGGCACTTCCGTTGGTGGGAAATGTCTGAGGAGCTCATCCCATGGGCGAGAGACATGAACATCTGTGCCATCGGGGATCTACGCACGTTCGACAATGATCCACGCTGGTCCCTGACCAAGGAGGCACCAGAGTTCAGGGGACTGGTCGATCATGGATTCACTTCTCTTGTCAAATATCCGGTAGTCAGCGAGGCAGACGCTGCGGTGGTCACTTTCATAGCCAAGAGAGGCAATGCGTTTGACCAAGGCCATGTGGAGCTGCTTCGGAGGCTGCCTTTGAACATGGTTGTCCTCAAGGTCCTGGAGCAAGAAAGAAAGCGGGAAGCCGAGTTTCGACGGGAGCTCATCCGGGAGATCTCCCAGGCGCCGTGCGAAATCAGTTGCTTGGCGAGGGTTCTTGTGGATCGTCTGTGTGAGCACTATGGCTGGTCTAACGTGGCCATCTTCCACGTGGCCGAGGATCTTGGGAAGTTTCAGCTGCTACACGGGAGAGCGGGGGAAAAGGGCTTTGAATTTCCCTCAGAGTACGAGCAGGAAATTGCCAAAGGCGTCCTCGGATACGTGTACCGGACCAGGCAACCGGTCAACATCCCCGATATTCAGGCAGACGAGCTATTCAAGGATGTTTACATATCCCATGGGGGAGCATCGAACCCCATGATGTCGGAGCTTTGCCTGCCTATCATCACCAACGAGCTCTTTTGGATCCTGAACGTCGAGGATGCCAAGAAAAATGCATTTGCCAACGAGGAAATGCAATCCCTCAAAGCACTTCTGTCAGACATCACCGTGTTTCTGGACCTTGCGTGGCTCCGTTTCTTCCTCGAAAAGACCCTCGAAGCCACATCGGATCTCGTGGTCGTGACGGACAGAAGAGGACTCATAAAAAAGGTGAATCCCGCGGGTAGGGAACTCTTAGGGTACATGGGCAATGAACTCAAGGACAAAGACTTCAAAGAAAGATTCAAGCATCTCGGATTTGCTGAATCTATCGAAAAGGCGGACAAATCCTTGAGTGATCTTGTCATACTCCTCCGAAAGGACGGCGGCGAAGTCGAAGTGCTCATGTCGAGTGCAGACCTTCCCCATCCAGTCGGTGGCAAGGTTTTCATCGCAAAGGATCGTAGGTACGAGAAGAGGGCGGAGGAACTGGAATACCTCGGCCAGATGTTTTACGAGATCGCCATTCAGTCCAAGACCCCACTCTCTTTGGTTTTTGGGTGGCTGAATGACTTCAAGGGGGAACTCCCTGGGGAGGTTGGCCAGAAGACCCTTGATAAGACCTTGCGCCAGCTTCGAAGACTCGAGCTCACCTTCGACCGCATGGCGCTCTATGACCAAGCGAGATCTGCAGTTCCCTACACGGAAATGCTCCTGGAAATCCAAGAAGTGGTGCGGCAGGTTCATGACGACTTCCCGGAAGCCGAACTGAAAAAAATCGAGATAGCGATGGCAGAAGGTCTGCCATACCTGAGGGGAGACCTGTTTCAGCTGACATTCTGCATGGAGACCGTTCTTGCCCACTTGCTGCGGTTTGTCCCGGAAAATGAAAAGATCACGTTGGTGATCTCACACGATGATCATCGGATCCTTATCGAAGTGAAGGGATTCTCGCCTGATCCATCTATTGTGGGGCAGAAGAGCGGCTCACTGCGTGGCCTCGTATCCAGAAGTCGTGCAGAAATGGCACTCGGCGAAAGCACCATTCGGTCATTTATCGACAATCACCGGGGATCGTTCGAGGCGCACCGGATCGATGCTGAAAGAGTTGCGTTTCGCATCGGACTTCCCATTGCAGCGAGTTAGGACCCATGGACAAAGAAGTGCTGATCGCCATTCGAGAGCGGGAAGACGATTTCACCAGAAGGGTCGAAAGCATCCTCAGAAACCGCGTTCCCAGGATCCCCGCCGACCATATCATACTGCCGGACATTGCAACCAATGAAGCGGAAGCTCGAACACGAATCGCCAGGCGTCGTTACGATCTGGTGATCGCTCACGTCCACCTCGCTGTCGACGAGCGTAGTGCACTCGTTGAAGAAGACAGAAGGGGTCTTGAATTGCTGGCGTCATCTATCGTGCAACGTCGCGGCACGTCGAGCATTCTCATAGCCCCCCCTGGCGATGATCTCCTGTGGGAGAAGACCCAGGGAATCCGTCGCTGCAAGTTGGTTCCCGTTGGGCAACACTTCGAAGACAAACTCATCGAGAGCTGTCGAGAAGCACTCTATGGTGCGGCAAGCAATGAGAAGGAACCCGGAGCCACAGTCCATTTCACCTTCGACTTGGACAGAAACCTCTGGACGTACCGAATCAGTGCGAGAGGCATTGACGAGGTCTACAAACCCTATGGCGAACTCGAGATCGAAACCGACGTCATGGATGTTCTGGCCTTTTCTTCCTGCAAGATCGAGGGGGATGACTGGGAGGGAGACCTCCGCCGCATCGGCAAGGCATTGGCCAAGCAAATCTTCAGAAAGACCCCTGGGTTCATCGAAGCATTCAGCAGGTTGCAGATGCTCGTGAGGAACCAGGAGAGGATTCGATTCCATTTTACCGTGGAGAAAAGAGTTCATCCGGTAGCACTCGAAGCCGCCCTCTGCGAAGATAGAGAGTTCTTGATGCTCAAGGCCCCCATCTACCGGAGCCTGGACGTCCATCCGGTCGTGTATCCTCTCTTCACCGAACCCGATGGGAGCGGCGAAGAGATGAACTGCCTCATCATTGTCTCCGACACCTCCGGTCTTGTGTGGGATTTCACTGATGACAACGGCAGGCCTGTTGTCCTGGAGAAACTGGGGAACCTGCACAGGGAGGCCAATGACTTGAGGGCGTGTTTTGTAAAACACTGCGACCATTGTCGTTTCGGCAGACTAGAAGTCATCCCGGACCCGGAAAGGACACTTCCTGGAGACATTCCCTTCAAAGAACAGCTCAAGCATACACTCACATCTCACACATGGGACCTGGTGCACTATGCCGGCCACACGTACTTCAAGGAAAGAGCCGGCAAGGGCTATGTCATGCTTCCCGGGGAAAAGGGCATCGATGCTGTGGACATGGAAATATTCAGCAGCTGGCTGAGGCAGTCCAAGACTCGTTTCGTCTATTTCAGCAGTTGCAAGAGCTCCAACGTGGCCTTCGTTTTTGAGGCTGCCAGCAAACGCGTGCCTGCCATCCTGGGGTTTCGGTGGGACATCGACGATGACATGGCGGCTGAACATGCCTGCTGCTTCTATGAGCGTCTTTTTGGGGAATGCCGTTCTCTTGAATACGCATTTCTGGAGACGCGAAAACACATGCACGAAACCCATAAGGACAATAGGATCTGGGCAAGTGCGATATTGATTGTACAGACCAAGGATTGAACATTCTTGCAACGGGAAGGAGGAGGGATGGACATCAAGGAGCTGTTTCAGAGCCTCATCTCGCAAAAGACCACCCGCAAGCTGTACGCACGACTCCGTGAGGATCATATCAAGGATGAGAGTTTCGCTGCCAGGGATTTCACGCCGGGCGGGAGCTACTTTCAAGTGCGTCTGTCTGAGATGTTCCTGAAAGACCGAAGAGAGTACTGGCAGGGGTATGTGCCACTGGGTATTGTCGTCAGCGATTTTATCTATGATGGCGAGAGGCGCACAATCCCCTTTGTTGTTGGAAACCAGGTACTCAAGGGGATCGAAAAATACATTGACAAGGAATATGTAGAGTACCTCAACACCCGCATCGTGGGGCCCGTGCCTTATATGGGTGACGGCATTGCACTATTCGTGGGCCTCTTCCGTACCCAGGTGACCAACCTCGCAGAAAAGCTGTTCAACGTCGTGGAAACTCTGCTGGGGGCCTTCGAT
The DNA here is from genome assembly GCA_964623165.1 of uncultured Syntrophobacteraceae bacterium. Lineage (GTDB taxonomy): Bacteria > Desulfobacterota > Syntrophobacteria > Syntrophobacterales > Syntrophobacteraceae > JAAYUJ01. The sequence continues at coordinate 3,216 of CAZURN010000128.1, read as the reverse complement.
GCTACCCAGCTTTCCAAGTACCTGGACATTGCCAAGCCCCTGAGCAAGGGGCTTTCAGATCTGCTCGGCATGCAGGAGGTGGAGCTCCGCGTGGGCAACCGGGACGAATTCAGTGACATGACCCAGGACTCCAAAGCTTTTAGAGAGGGTTATCTCGCTTACCTCAATTGTCCCGAGGACCGATTCTCGACAGAGGACCTGTGGGTCAAGGATGGGCGCCTGTTTGTCGGGACTGAAGAAACCGCCCTAGCCCCCCTGAAGGCGTGCGACTACTGCCTTGTGAGAATAGAGCACCTTTCAGAGCGTACCGACTACACAACCCTTCCTTTCCACGGCAAGTGGGCAAAGGCTCAGGAATCCATCTTCGAGGGCAATCTCGCCAAGGCCCGTTCCCTCTTCATGGAACTCGTTGGGATGGTTGCCGGATCACCGGATCTGACAAGGGATCACCGCTACCACCTCATCCAGGCTTACAAAGCCAACTTCGAACTGGAGCTGGGCATCTACAACGAGATCAGCGGGAAAAGCGGTGAAGTCAGGGGGGTCGCCACCAGAGGGGCATTGAGACTCGGGGCTCGATCTCTGGATCCCAAAACATCCATCCAGTACACCGCCCAGAAGGCGCAAGAAGCCGGTGTCTCAAAGGAAGCCGTGCAAGGCCTCTTCGATATCAGCCGAAACTGGGAGGAAATCCCCGGACTGTCCGGCCGACCCCAAAAAACCGAACTCAACGACACACTTCTAGAAATTCAGTTGAAAGCGATGCAGACCATCAGCCGGGTGGTGAGCCCCGACCCGCAAGGATTGGCCGATGCAATCATCGCCGGTACCATTGGGATGGGCTATACTTAAAATTTGGCTTGTTTGCTTAGGAGTGACTTTTGTGGTATCTTACTAAGTTTCTCTCGGCACCACACGCAGTTGGGTCCCCCCCGTCAATTGGGTGCCAAACGGCTTCAGATGTCATCATGGCAATAATCCCAGCCGTCGATGGTTTTCGTTCAAAGGATGTTCGTTCCCGCGCTTAGCGAGGAAGGCTATTTCCCCTTGAGCGTCTGTCAGGAGAGGTTCCGGTAGACCAGCAGAGTTGTCTGTGTTGCCATGGTATTCGGGAGCATTTGACAAGGCAGGCGGGCGCAAGGCCCGTCCTACCCGTTCACGGTGCGGCTAATGGACGTCAGGTTTGCTACATCGTCAGGCCTGCCACTTGTGAGCATCAAGGTGAAATTCACAACCATGCTCAGCAAATACGACTTTCCGGGGCAGAAACCAATCATATGGAACAAGAGGGATTAGGCAGTTGGACAACCCCTTCACCCGGCCAGGATTTTGACACGGATCTTCCGTGTTCTGGGGCCGTCGAATTCGCACAGGAAAACGCGCTCCCAGGTTCCCAGGAGGGGCTTGCCATTCTCTATGATCAGGTGGGTTCTTCCACCCACAAGAACGGATCGGATGTGGGCCCCGGAATTTCCCTCACTGTGCTTGTAACCGGCCTTCCATGGAGCCAGCTTTTCAAGCATCATCATGATGTCATCCATCACCGCGGGGTCCGCCCCTTCGTTCACCAGCACCCCCGCCGTTGTGTGAGGCACGTGAATGACGCATATTCCGCTCTGCACACCGGACTCTTGAATCTTTCGGGCAATGAGGTCCGTGATGTCCACGGTGCAACAATGGTCCGGCGTGGTGACCTGAATCGTTGCCGGCATGTAATGGCCTCCCATCCTGTGTGTTCAAAATGACCGAGCCGAACCGCAATCACCTGGGGACAAACAGTCCGGATTCCGTGCGGAAAAAAGGCTCAGCCGCCTCCTCCGGTTCATCCCTTTCGCTCTCCTTCCCCGGCCAATAATGATGCAGGGACTCGCCCAGCAGGAGCTTCACGGCCGGGTTGTCGCTGGCTTTGTATCCAGACGCCAGGTGTCGCGCGATGACGAATGACTCTTTGGCCAGATCCTCACTTCCCTGGGCCTTCCACCATAAGGCGTATTCCTCAAAAGAGCGCTGCAGGAGCATCCTTCGCTTGCCCACGCAAAGAGAGTCGGCAGCATCGCGCAGGACCGCGTCCACTTGAGCCTGCCGGATGTCTTCGGCAACAAGCAGGACAGAATTCTCCAGGTTCAGCAGCTGCGCATGAAAAGGCTCCAGGTCATCCATGGGGAAGAGAAGCCACAAGACATCCATCTTCCCAAGAAACCCCTCGGGTTTGACCTCCCGCAATCTCTCGGCAGGGTCGTCAACGGGGGGCATGAGTTCGTAAATGTATGGCAACCTCTCCGGGTCATGGTAGGGCTCCAGCAGTCTCTTGAGCTGGGCAGCCTTGGAATTCTCCCCGGGTGCTTCCCAAAAGGTGACCATATCAGAGAAGAGCCTTGCGGCGTGCCACAGGGGGATTTCACAAGGTTTGACTCCCGGCATGGCCCCTGTGATCGTGGCGAGCAACTCCCGGTAGGCCTTGTTGGACGCCTCGATCAACCTCGTGACGAGCTTGTGGTATCCATTCTCGAAAAAGCTCATGAACAGGGTGTTCATTCCTGAGACTTCCGAAGGGACCAGACCAGACAGGAACCACAGGGTTCCCGGTCCCATGGTGAGGTGTCCAACGGCCTTCTTCTGCTCCCGTTGCACCAGGACCACCCTCTCCTGGGGCGCCTCCCCCTCCTCAATGGTAAACCCCTTCTGTGCGAAGCGGTACGCAGCTTGGCGGACTGCCTTGCAAAGGGCCTTGTCCGTGACAGTATCCGCCAAGGTCCTGAATACCTTGAAGCCGGCGGGAGATGGATTTCTGGCCAATCCGGACAAGAGCTCCGCAACCATCCTTTCGCGGCCCTCAAGCAGTTTGCGGAGAGACGTGAGATACACCTGAAAGCTCTCTCCTTCAGCCACCTGAACCGATATCCGATCCAGGATCATCTGCAGCTCCATGGACTCTTCCGGTGTCAATGCCAGCTCGTTCTGTTTCTTCCTGTTTTCAGACTTCCTTGCCATCCGCCACCTTGAAATCAGGGTAAACCGTTCAAATGAAAAAGCCCCGTCACACGTTCGGCACGCGATTCAGGGGCTGTTTCTGCAAGGGAGGTTCAGACGCTTCCGTCCCTATTCCTCTCCCTCTTCATCTTCATGAGGCTCCATGACCAGGGAATCCGCCACAAGCTCCCAGAGATACTTCACTTCCACGTCCATGAAGTCGTATTCCTTGCGAAGGCTCTTCAT
>CAZURN010000127.1:0-9719 GCA_964623165.1 uncultured Syntrophobacteraceae bacterium | reverse complement strand
CCTTGATGGCGTTCTCAGGACAGGCGGTGGCGCAGGGCACGGGGTGAGGGCACTGTCGACAAGTATCCGGAATGAACACCCCGTTTCCCCAGGCGCCTTGCATGCACACTCTGCCAAGCGGTCCCTCCGGGCCGAAGTTCATGTTCCGGCTCACCTTGATGCGAGCCAGGGATGGTTGAGCGCGACCCTGGTTATATTCTGTGCAGGCCAGTTCACAGCGCAGACAGGCCACACAACGGCTTGGGTCCGCAATCAGGAACCCTTTCGCACTGTCGGTGATGACAATCGGTGCATCCGCCCCCCAGACATTCCTGATGTTCAGGACCGCCAGACTTGTGAAAGCGCCCGCAGAGAGGAGTAGAAACTTACGCCGCGAGAGATCAGCATCAAGTCCGGCAGCGTTCACCACACGCATGAGCATTTCCCGTTCCATCCCTGATTTCATGTCCTCACGCCAATCCTGTTCAGTGTCAAGCAGCGCCTCTGTATGATCACTGCCCTAAACCTGAAACGGAAACATCACCCATTATCTATCGGAAATTTTGTTATTGATACCAGGTTTTTCACACGAAGATGTCTTCGCGTCGTGGCACGGAATCAGCAAAGTCCACTTCTGTTTGGAATGACTAGGAAACGCATGTGAGTGTTCCCCCCGCCATTGACTTCACGATCCGAAACTTTCCCCTTCGCATGGACCCTTCCAAAAGCATGTTTCCATCAGGAATCTCCCGATTGACCCCACAGGAACATGGGCGTAAGGTTTCACCATTGTTTAGTGTTCTCTCACACATCCAGATGTGCCTCACATGCGATTGCCTACCCACAGGATCACAGTGAGCCGTACCTCCCTCGAACGAGAAAGGCTAGAGATGGGAGCATCAAGCGTCCACCAGCGCACGCCGCAAGCGTTAACGCCAGAAGTGTGCGCCAATCAGCGCAAGGAGATCACCATGACCTATGCAGAGATGGTTCTGGCACAAGATCGACCTTCCAGTGTTCGCAGCATACCCAGAGCGGGCGAAGGAAGCTTTCACCCCTCTCCGGGGGACTGGAGGGACGAGGTGCTCTACTTCCTGCTTCCGGATCGATTCAGCGACGGTGGCGAGGAGAATCGTCCGCTCCTGGACCGGCAAAACCTGTCCGCAGCCCGGTCCGCCCCTGCCAATGCGTCCTCCTGGCGATGGGACCGCTGGGCCAGATCCGGGTCAGACTTCTGGCAGGGCGGCACTATCCGCGGCATCACCTCAAAACTGGACTACGTGAAAAATCTCGGCGCCACCGCGCTGTGGGTGGGGCCCGTCTTCAAGCAGCGCGGCCATCTGAATACATATCACGGCTATGGGATTCAGGACTTCCTGGATGTCGATCCCCGCTTCGGAACACGCAGCGACCTGGTTGACCTCGTGGCTGCCGCCCATGCCAAGGGGTTGCGGATCATCCTGGATGTCATCTTCAACCACTCCGGTTCAAACTTCGACTATTACATCAACGGCCAACGTACCCCGCAGCCTCCCTTTCTGCCATGGCCAGGCTTCTACACAACCATCAAATGGCGCGGCCAAGGCGGCGAAGCGCTCGATACCGTCCAGGGACCTGAAGATGGCGTTTGGCCCTACGAGTTTCAGGCACCGGAGTGTTACACAAAAGCAGGGACCGGAAGCCTCGGGGCAGGTGCGCTCGACGACCCACGATCCGAACACAAGCGGTCGGATTTCCTCGATCTGCGTGACTTCAACTTCGACCCACCGGGAGAAGGGCGTGATGACCCCAAGGCCTTGAACCTTCTTGCCAGATGTTACCAGTACTGGATTGCTCTCACTGACTGCGACGGATTTCGCATCGATACGCTCAAGCACGTTTCCTTCGAACAGGGGCGCAACTTCTGTGGGGCCATCAAAGAGTTTGCTGCACGGCTGGGCAAGCACGATTTCTTTCTGGTCGGGGAAGTGGCCGGGGGGGATTTCAACCAGGACCGCTACTTGGACGTGCTGGGGACAAATCTGAACGCAGCCCTGGACATTGGCGAGATGCGGCTGACCTTAGCCGGCGTTGCCAAGGGGCTGATCCACCCAGAAGCGTACTTCAACGGCTTCGACCCGGGCAACGCCGTGATGGGGTCGCACCGCAACCTCGGGAAACACCACGTGTCCGTCCTTGATGACCATGATCACGTATTCGGCGAAAAGATCCGCTTCTCCAGCGAAGCTGCCTCGGACCACCAAATCGTCGCGGGAATCGCGCTGCAACTGTTTACTCTGGGAATCCCATGTATCTACTACGGGTCAGAACAGGCCCTGTCCGGACCGGAAGCCCGGGAACGAGAGTATCTCCCCGATTGGAAGAGGTCGGACCGTTACCTGCGTGAGGCGATGTTTGGACCGGCCCATCCCAGGCGTGACGGCCGAGCGGGACTTGCCCCACCTCCTGCCGGGCTGGACCCCAACGAACCCGGCTTCGGTCCATTGGGGACCGCAGGCCATCACTGCTTCGACCCGCAATTCCCCACATTCTTGCGCATTGCCGCACTGAATGCCGTGCGGAAACGATACCGGAGCCTTCGGTTAGGCCGGCAGTACCTCCGGCCAACTGCATTCCTGAATCGAGGGTTCGATGCCCACGGCCCGGGGGAACTCCTCGCCTGGTCACGCATCCTCGACGATGAGGAGGCTTTGTGCGTCCTCAACACTCACGGGATGGATCAGCGCGGTGGTGATGTTCTGATTGACGCAGACCTGAACCCGCCCGGCACATCGCTGACCGTCGTTCTAAACACTCTGCAGGCGGTGCAGAATTGCGCCACGCCCTTTTTTCACCCTGTCGGCTCAACAGTTCCGGTCAAACGGAAGGCTAATGGCACTGCATTCGTCGAGATCCGGAACATTCCCTGCTCAGAAGTGCTCGTGCTGTTGAACCATCCATGACAGCCCCTCGCCGTGTGAGCTGACGTTACGCCGCAACGGGTTGACGGGCGCGTTCTCCCCATGCGAAGGCATGTGCAGACGGGTTAGCGGACCAAGGGCGGGTGGAACAGTCTCTGACACCAATGAGCACTAGCCTTCTGACGAGGGCTGCACTCTTAAATCTTGACCACTCTGCAGACATGGCATTTCAGAGGCTCCGCTCCCGTATCCGGATCGAAATGATCCTCCCCGTAGAGGAGATTGGCGCAGGACTCTTTCCAGCCGTAGTCCGGGGCAGGCGCTTCCGGGCGCCACCAGGCATGTTCCGCATTGATCACGTCCCGTGCTATCCCGCCAAAGAGTCTCGCTCTGAATTTGGCGGTGCCATAAGGCGATTCCAGGAGAACCCAGTCGCCTTCGGCAACGCCAAGGCTTGCGGCGGTCTCCGGGTGGATCTCCACAATGGGATCGGGATGCCTGTTTCGCAGAGACACAATCTGGTGCATTTCTGAATGAAAGTACTCCAACTGCTTGGTTCCGGACATCAAGATGAAGGGGTATTCCCGGAAGAGCTCAGGGGTGGAGACCGGTGACAAGGGTGGCTCCACGTAAATCGGCAGGGGTGGCCGTCCCTCGTGCTCCATCACATTGGAATAGAATTCGAACTTTCCCGAAGGGGTGTGAAAGCCCTCGGACTCATGCTTTCTGTACCGCATCTCACCCAGTAGGATGTCTCTTCCCTTGAATTCCTCGAAGCGCATTCCCGTCCCCTCCAGGAGCCAGTCGAGATAAGCATGCCGGTCAGGCCAGGGGAACGCCTCCCGAAGACTCAGCCGATGAGCCACGTCAAAGATCACGTCCCGGTCGTCGCGACTCTCGCCGACCTGAGCCAGCTTCTTACGGCTGAGGACACACCAGATCTTGTGCATGTAGACCAGGTCGTCCTGTTCCAGCCAATGCGCAGCAGGGAGGACCAGGTCGGCCAACTGTGCAGTCGGTGTCATGAACAGGTCCGAAACCACTGTAAATTCCATGTGGTCTCTCAAGGCCCTTTCAATGGTCAGCCCCTGAGTGCCAGTGACGAGAGGGTTTGAGCCCACAATCCAGATGCCGCGGACCCGATAAGGTTCCCCCGTGATCACCGACTTCCAGAAAGTGGGTGGGTGGCAGTTGGGTGCAAAGGGAAACCTTCCTCCCGTAAGAATTCGGGCCTTCTTTTCGGGCGGCATGAACTGCTCCCCGGCAACGCTCTTGTCGATCAGTGGGGACTTGGGCCTGATACCCCGAGGCGGAACCCAGAGGACATTTCCGCCCGGCACGTCGATATTCCCGGTTATGCCCATCAAGATGAGAAGGGCTCTGGCGGTCTGAAAGCCGTTCACGCTCGTGTCAATCCCGTTGCCCCATTGCAGAATCGCCGGCTTGGTCATGGCGTAAGTTCTCGCCGCAGAACGGATCTCCCCTGCAGGCACTCGTGTTATGGGCTCGGCCCACTCGGCCGTGAGGGGACGGATGTGCTCGGCCAAGCGGTCGAAGCCAAAGGAATGGTTGCCCACGAAATGGTGATCGTACAGGTCTTCCATAATGACCGCGTTGATCATGGCCAAAGCCAGGGCGCATTCACTGCCGGGACGGAGCTGCAGCCAGTGATCGGCACTCTTGGCAAGGCCGATGTACCGTGGATCAACGACGATGACTTTCTCGGCTCTCTTCACCGCTTTTTTGAACATGGACCCGCACATCCCATCGGATGCTCCCGTTTCAACGTGATTGCATCCCCAGTTGAGGATGCACGCAGGGTTCCTGCCTCCAAAACCGTAGATGTCACTCACGGGGAGTCCTCCAAGAGTGATGGCGCTCGCTATTACCCTGGGCAGATAGCATAGGTGACCAGGGTTGACGAAGTTGGGTGTTCCAAAGGCGTTGGCAAAACGAATGGTGAACTCGGTGTAGGGTCTTCCCGTTCCCTGGGCAATGGCGAGGTATTCGGACCCGGACTCCTTTCGTATGCGGTCAAATTGGTCAACCATCCCACCGATGGCCGCATCCCATGTGATCCGCTCCCACCGGTTCTCTCCACGTCTGCCAACCCGTCGCAAGGGGAATTTCAACCGGTCCGGATGATAGAGTATCTCGGGCGCGGCCGCCCCCTTAGGGCATAGAAACCCCCTGCTCGTCAGACTCTCAGAATCCCCGGAAATCCTGACCACCCGCTCTCCCTCCATGTGCACCAGCACCTGGCAGACCCCGTGGCACCCACGGCATGCCGACCTCACCGTACGAATATCCCTTCCCATCGCCTTCACCTCTTATTGAGTACATCAACAGTCCACACCTGAGTGACAATTGAAAGTTACAGACTCAATGAGCATAGACCCTTCCATAAGTGGAAAGTTAATGACTGGGCTTTCTGCAGCCGATGATGTGTATGGAATGGATTCTTTGGTGAAGCAAAATTTCTCTAAAATCCTCGCTAAGGATTACGATTCTCTTATCTCGGTCCTATGACCACAACGACATAAGGAGTGGACAATGAAAAGGAGGACGTTTCTGGCATTGCCTGTTCTTTGCGTTTTCAATAGAATTGTTTGTGCACATGAAATCGAAAAAAAGGATTACTGCATTGAAGTCAGTATCAGTCAATGCAAGTTGTATCTATATGAGTTACCCTCGAAAATCCTTGTCAGAGAATTCAAGGCAGCTACAGCCAAGAAAGGTTTGGATACATACCCGTTGGGAAAAGGACATGTAACAAGAATTGAACTGAATCCAGAATGGCACCCTACAGCTTACTCCAGATGGTATTTCAGGACGACCAAGAAAATAGACTTGCCTGGAACTGTCAAGCCGGGAGATCCCCTAAATTACATGGGAGCCTTCAAAATATATCTATCACATCGCACCTACAAGGGAGACATCTATCGCATTCACGGGAACAATGATCCGTCGCAGGTGGGCCAGAGGGTGACCGGAGGGTGCATTCGGCTGTTCAACGAGGAAGGCATAGAGCTGTCTCGAATGATCAACATTGGAACGGAAGTGAGCATAGTGAACTGATATAAGATGATGGAGATTCGGTTGGCAATGCCCATACCATCCCTGCCCTCACAAGACTGCAGCCACGGTGGCGGGGTTCGGCTGGATTGGGCGCCATTGTCAACTTGTCACCCGTCAATTCGGCCCATGGGTTCGATTGGGAACGGTTTTCACGGACATGGCGTTCCCTTGTGGGCCGCCAGTGATTCCTGACTTCTGTGGGCGTTGTGTTCGTTGCGTTGCAGTCTGCCCCGTCAAGGCACTGACTGGAGCCTTGTGGTATCCCTAAATGCCGCGGGAGGCGATTATGGATGCCCACGCATGTGACAGGTGGAAGAAGGATCACTGGTATCAATTCCACAAGGGCCATGTTTGCAGAATGTGCTCAGCAGCATGTCCTCATGGACTCAAGTTCCTGAGAAGAGGCCAGGGGCAATGACCGAAGTTGGTGACGGCTGATCCAAAAACCCGCACTCGTATCGTGTCCGCCTGCATCAACATGGCACGTCTCAACACCGGCCATCCTTGGGGCCATCCCTTTTGACAACCGTCCTTTTTTCTTGACAACCCCACCGGGGTGCCGCTAAAAAAGGTCACCCCTCAGTAAGATAGACTGTTCCGTCCTCATATAGCAGATGCACTGGTGACGTCACACGCCCAGTCACTTTAGTGTAGATGGCCACGTCAGAGGTATGTCTTGTCGGGAATTTCTTCTTTAGACCAATCGAGGCAGTCCTTATGAAGAAGCAAACGACCAACGAGTCCGGTAATGCCGTTTTGGAGGGAATCATTTTCCTTGTGGGGTTTGTCATTGCCCTGGTCGTGGGTTGGGTGGTCTTCCCCAAGATCCTGTTCTCCGAGAGCAAGCAACCCTTCAATTTCAGCCATGCCGCCCATCAGGATTCCAGTTGCGAGGACTGCCACACATTTCGTCCCGACGGGTCCTACACCGGGATTCCCAAGCTGGAGAACTGCAAGCAGTGTCACGAATCCCAGATGGGATCGACGGAGGATGAGCGCATTCTGGTGGAAGAGTACATCCAGAATGAGAAGGAAATCCCGTGGAGGGTATATTCCTCACAACCCGACAACGTGTACTTCTCCCACGCCTCCCACAAGGCAAAGAATGTGGCGTGCACCGAATGCCATCGCGATGTGGCCAAAGAGCAGAAAAACCCCGTGTACCGGGAAAATCGCATCACGGGGTACAGCTCTGAGATCATGAAGATGGAAGTGTGCGAAAAATGCCACGCCAGGCAAGGGGCGAGCAACAACTGTGAGATTTGCCACAAGTAGGCCGTCTTGCCGCAATCCCAGGCGGGTAGCCGTGCCTGTTCGAGATCCCGCCCGGCGGGCGACCTGATTGACCGTTCTCTTGAGCTTTTCCTCGGGGATGAATCGGGGAAAAGGCGAATCACAACACCTGCAGCGATGAGAGGGTTAATGGGATGAGTTTCGGGAGGAGAGCTTTTCTACAGTTCACAGCTGGGGCCGTAGGTGGCACGCTGCTTTCTCCGATACCCTGGAAGCTGACGGATGATGCCTCTATTTGGTCGCAGAACTGGTCATGGCGGCCATCCCCTCCGAAGGGCGAGATCACTGTGGCGCCCACCACATGCACTCTGTGCAGCGGTGGTTGCGGCATCAGGGCACACCTTGTGGATAAGAAGCGTGCCATCTATCTAGATGGGAACCCTTCTCATCCGGTCAACGACGGGGGGATCTGTGCGCTGGGTGCTGCAGGGCTTCAGTTCCTGTACGCGCCCTATCGGGTCGCCCAGCCTATGAAGCAGACCAAGAAGCGTGGGGATCCGAAGGGATTTCAGCCCGTGTCATGGGCTGATGCCCTCAAGGAATTGGGTGCTCGCCTCTCCAAGCTGCGGACCGATGGAAAGCCTCAGGGAGTCGCGTGCATCAGCGGCCAGAGGCCAGGGAGCATGGACGATCTCTGGAGGCGGTTCTTTGCGGTTTACGGTTCTCCCAACTTCTTCAAGATGCCTTCCCCGAGCGATGGTTCCCAGGTCGCTGCCCAGCTGACTGTGGGCCAGGACGCTCCCTTCGCCTACGACTTGGAGAACGCATCCGCCGTTTTCAGTTTCGGCGCCAACTTGCTGGAAGGCTGGGGAAGCCCTGGCAGGGTTCACAGGGCCCTCGTGGGCATGACTCCCGCGGGAACCAAGAGCCCCACCAAAGTGGTTCAGATTGAATCCAGCTGCTCCATGACAGCTGCCAAAGCCGACATGTGGATTCCTGTCAATCCTGGGACCGAAGCCGCCCTGGCCTTGGCCATGGCCCACGTGATCGTTAAGGATAATCTCTATGACGCGGATTTCATCCGGTCCCATGTCACAGGTTTCGAGGACTGGACCGATGCCCAGGGAAAATCGCGCCAGGGTTTCAAGAAATACGTGCTATCGGCTGAGTGCTCCCCTGAAGAGGTGGCCAAGACCACAGGGCTGGACGCCGGAAAGATTCGGGAGCTTGCCAAGGACTTTGCGACCCAGAAAGGTGCCATCGCCGTGTGGGGAGGCAGCCAGTCCGGCACACCGGGGAACTTGTACCACGAGCTGTGTTATGTGGCCCTGAACACCCTCAAGGGCAACCTGAGGATGGGAGGTCCGGTGAGCGTGGTGCCGCCGGTTCCCCTGGGGGCCATGCCCAAGGCGGACCCTGACGACGTGGCCAAACGAGGTCTCCAGGACTCCTTCGTGGACAAGGTACTGGGCAGGAAGGCTCCTGCACCGGAAAACTCCATCTATGCCTTCCTGGACGGGCTTTCCAAGGGTGGTGGCTATCCCATTCCCATCCTCATGGTCCACGAATGCAACCCGGCCCATTCCTTGCCGGAAAACCCCGTGTTCCAGAAGGCAGCGGAAAAGGTCGAACTTTTGGTATCGTTCTCATCGTACATGGATGAAACGGCTGTTCAGTCCGACCTGATCCTCCCAAACCACATGGCCCTTGAGCGGTTGGACGACGTTCAAGGCATCGAGGGAGCTCCCTACGCCTATTACGCTGTGGCTGTCCCCATACTTAAGCCTCTGATGGACACCAAACACACCGGAGATGTTGTTATCGAACTCGCCAAGGCCCTGGGGGCCCCCATCGCCGGAGCGATTCCATGGAAGAGCTACGAGGAACTCCTCAAGGATCGGGTCAAGGGTTTGGCCGCCTCAGGCAAGGGTGCGGTCGCGGATCGCCCTGGAGTGGAGCTTTGGAAGCTGGAGCCGGGCGATGCACTCAAGACTAACTTCAAGGACGGCGCTGATTTGTGGAAGAAGCTCACTGCCGGTTCATGCTGGTATGACACGCCGGTGGATCCACTGGACGGATCCAAGAACGCCTCCGGGAAAGTGGAACTGGCTTGTGCGGCCTTGCAGACCATGGGCTTCACCGGCGGAGAGGATCGTATGTATCTTCCCCACTACAGTCCGCTCAAGCCTTCAGGCGACGAAAAGGAGTACCCGCTCTGGCTGGTGTCGTTTGAATCATCATCCATCAGCAGAGGATACCTTGCCAATCCCCCGTTCATGACCAAGGGCATATTTGATTTTGTGTTGAAGGGCAAAGACCTGTTCGTGGCCATAAACCCCCAGACCGCCAAGTCCATAGGAATGGGAGAGGCCGACAGGGCATTGCTCAAGACCCCCCAGGGTGAGGCCACGGTTTTGCTGCACGTCACCTCTGCAGTGAGACCCGGGGTGGTCTCCATGGTTCAAGGGTTGGGTCACAAGGCCTACGACGAATATATCCAGGGTAAGGGAATCAACGCAAACAACCTTA
>CAZURN010000126.1:0-9878 GCA_964623165.1 uncultured Syntrophobacteraceae bacterium | reverse complement strand
GGCGGGTGGCCATGAATTCTTCCTGGGTCACCACTCCATCCTTGTTCTTGTCCATACTGGTAAAATTCTCCTCGCACTGCATCATCTGGCCTCGACCTCTTTGGGCCAAAGCGGGACTCCAGGTGATTGTGACAAGCAGTGCCATCATGGCCAGGGAAGAGAGTGCCAAATTGATTCGTTTCACGATGCCCTCCTTTGTAAAGAGTCTTCTTGAGAAAACAAGATGACCGGACGGTTGCCCCGATGGGTCTTCGGTTCTTCGAGGGGACCCCGGCCTCCGGGACCTGAATCAACAAGGTAACCAACTATAACCGATTCAGCGCGAAGGGGACAAACCTGATGGAGTTCAGAGGCGTCCGTCAGCAGTTGACGGTGTGGGGCGGGTGACTGGGCCCCTTACAATCGGCTTGCGCTGCGGTCGAAGCGGCATTGACATGGGCATGCCTGCCCGGGGGCCTTTTCTATCCAAACAATGGTTGTTAAGATGGGGCGAAAATTTCGAGGTGAGGAGACACCGTCATGACTGGGGGATTCTCCGCTTGGATGTGAGATCGACGAGGACGGAAACGCTGGTTGGGATAGTCATTCTGCTGGCTCTTGGGGCGGTGGCGACGTGGGTCTTCCTGAAGCAGTCCCGGTATGATCCCGCAGTCTTCACTCCCACTGTATCCCCGCAGGGAAAAGCCTTATCCGGCGCACTGGGAGGAGCCGGAGCTTCTCCTTTTCAACCTTTCCTTCCCGAAGGTTTGACGCCGCTCTCTGCTGCGGAGGTCTTTGTGCCTGAAACCCTGTCGGAGAAGATCAACGGAAAGGCAGAACTCTACCTCTCCGCGGGGTTCGTGAGACTCACCTGCCAGCGTTTCGCCAGGACCGGACAAGGTGAGTCATGGGTGGAGGTCTTCCTTTATGAAATGGAGGGGCAGCGAAATGCTTTCTCCGTCTTCAGTTCTCAGCGGAGGGCCGACGGGGTCGACACGGACTTCACGCGGTTCGCCTATCATTCCCGGAACGCCCTTTTCTTTACTCATGGCCATCAATACGTTGAAGTGGTCGCATCCAACGAGGAAATGCTGGAAGAGATGCTCGCTTTCGGAAGGGCCTTTGTGGGGGAGACCGCCGAAGGGGGCGGAGAAGTGAACGAACTGGCCCTCTTCCCCAGGGAGGGACTTGATGAGGAATCCATCTCATTGCTTTCCTCCGATGTCTTTGGCTATGATGGGCTGAACAACGTCTTCATCGCTCATTACAAGCTGGATGGGCAGCGCTTCACCCTTTTCCTTTCGGCTCGCAAGGACAGGGAGGAAGCGGAGTCCCTGGCTTCCGCCTACAGGTCGTTCCTTCTCGAGAATGGCGGGCAACAATTGGAATCGGCCGCCGGCATTCCTGGTCTCAAGGTCGTGGAGATCCTGGGCAACTATGAGTTCATATTCACGTATCATCATTTCCTTGCGGGTGTTCATGAAGCCGACGATGCTGAGCGTGCGGGCCTGCTGGCGGAGAGACTCCAACAGGCACTGAGAGGGGCTGCCCATTGAAAGAACCTCAAAATGAGACTGGAATGAGCCGCAGGGATTTCGTGGTCCGTTCCGCCAAGGCTGGAGCACTGTTGGCTGCTTCCGGGCTTCTGAGTTACTGGCTGTACGATTCGCAGGGCCCAGGGCCTCCCGCTCTGTCCGATGAGGCTTCCGTGCATCTCCCGGATTTCTCCCTGCCGGAATCGAGGGGGAAAATGGCCATTGCAACTGGGAACGACAGGGTGAAGACCGTCAACCTGGCTCTCTCAGTGCTTGGGGGTATGGAAGCCTTCATCCGGAAAGGCGACCGGGTCCTCATCAAAGTGAATGCGGCATTTGCCACCCCGGCGATTCTTTCGGCGACCACTCATCCCCAGTTGCTGAGCGAGGTGGTGCGGCTCTGCAATGCGGCGGGGGCTGCATCGGTGGTGGTGACGGACAATCCCATCAACGACCCGGAGAGCTGTTTTTCCCTGACAGGCATAAGGGATGCGGCCCGCTCCAGCGGAGCCCGTCTGGTCCTTCCCAAGGATGCTTTCTTTAGGACCACAACCGTTCCCGGGGGGATGCACATCGCCAACTGGCCACTCCTCTACGAACCTTTCAAGGGGGTCAACAAGCTGATCGGCCTTGCTCCGGTGAAGGACCACCACAGGAGTGGCGCGTCCATGATCCTGAAGAACTGGTACGGCCTGCTGGGAGGAAGGCGCAATATCTTCCATCAGGACATTCACAATCTGATCGCGGAATTGGCTCTCATGGTGAGGCCGACCCTGGTGATCCTCGACGGGACGACCACCATGATGACGAACGGCCCCACGGGAGGATCCCTTTCGGACCTCAAGCAGACCGGCGTGATGATCGCGTCGACGGACCAGGTGGCGGCGGATGCTTTCGGGGCGACACTGCTGGGAAGGAAGGCGAGTGACCTGCCGTTCATCGGGAAAGCTGCGGCGGCTGGAGCAGGAACGGTGGATTTCGAGGCACTGCGCCCCATCCGAGTGACCACCTGACAGGGAGCGCCGTGTAAAGCGGCGCAGCCAGGGAGAGCATGGTCACCTGTGGGGCAGTTGTATTCTCTGACTTTGGGCACTTCAGGCCAAGCACTTCTCTCACTAGCGGAAATCTCATGCGTATCGTCACGGTCAGGCGGATCAGCCAGGTATTCTTCCTCGCCCTGTTCTTTTGGTTATGCGTGGTGAGTTCCTTCGGAGTCCAATGGTGGGAGCTTCGCGGGTGGCCTGTCTCCTGGTTCCTTCACCTGGACCCGCTGGTGGCTCTCGGGACTCTCCTCACGACCCAGACCATATACCGGGACCTCCTCTGGGCTGTCTTCACGGTGGTCCTCACCATACTCCTCGGCAGGTTCTTTTGTTCATGGGTATGTCCCTTCGGTACCATGCACCACTTCGTGGGATATCTGGGAAAGAGGGGCAAGGGCATATCCGGCAAGATCGCCGGGAACCGCTATCACAAGGCCCAGTCCATCAAGTACCTCATCCTGGTTGTGCTTCTCAGCGCGGCGGGAGGGACGCTCCTGGCCCGGTTTATGACGCAGGCTGTCGACGGACTGCCTCGTTTCCTGATTCTCTCTATCGTGGTGGGTGCGGCACTCGTCATATGGGTCAAATGGCGTGGCGGGCGGCGAAAAGTGGTGGCATGGGCGTTTGCCCTTGTGGCCTTCTGGGTTTCGGTTGGTTCCCTGGTGGCCTTGGATCGGGCCATCGTCGCATCGCTTCAGACGGGACTCCTCGATCCGATTCCCCTGGTTTATCGCTCCGTCAACATGACTCTTCTCCCGCTATTGGACTCGACGTCGCAAGCCCTCTGGGCGAACCCGAGGCACTATGAGGGGGCATGGCTTATTGGGGCTGTCTTCCTTGGAGCGCTCCTGCTGAATCTCAGGACACCCCGCTTTTACTGCCGTTACATCTGCCCCTTGGGGGCCCTCTACGGAATCCTCGGGAAGTACGCCCTCTTTCGCGTGGGGAAGAACAGTGACGGCTGCCCCCAATGTGGGCTCTGTGAAGCGGACTGCGAGGGCGCGTGTGAACCCACGGGCACCATGCGAATCAACGAGTGTGTGCTGTGCATGAACTGCCTCAATGACTGCCGCCATGGAGTCATCACCTATAGCACGGGTTCTTCGACTTCAGGCGAGATCGCTTCACCGGACCTCAGCCGAAGGGGACTCGTCATCTCGATGGCATCGGGGATCGTTGCGGTCCCCTTGATGCGGCTTGGGGGAACCCTTGGAGACAACTGGAACCCCGAGGTAATGAGGCCCCCCGGTTCCCTGGCCGAGGCGGATTTTCTCTCCCGATGCATCAAGTGCGGTCAGTGCATGCGTGTCTGCCCCACGAACATCATCCATCCGGCGGGGCTCGAGAACGGCACGGAAGGGCTTTGGACTCCGATCCTGAATTTCCGCCTGGGCACGAGCGGCTGCCAACTCAATTGCGTGGCGTGCGGCCATGTCTGCCCCACCGCTGCCATTCGGCCCATCAGCCTGGATGAAAAGAGGGGGCTCAACCAGTTTGCTGAATTTGGCCCGATCCGCATGGGCATGGCATTCGTCGACCACGGACGATGCCTTCCATGGGCCATGGATAAACCCTGCATCGTCTGCCAGGAAAACTGCCCTATGAGCCCAAAAGCCATTTTCGTGAGGGAGGTCTTCATCACGGTGCGAGGCGGTGTGTTCAAGATGGCCGAAGGGGCCTCAACCTCCATCCATTTGACTGAGGCCCCAATGAAATCTGGCCAGTACGGCACAGGTGATTACTATGTCAGAGTCTTCGGGAGTGACACGCGACACCGCATTCTCGGAAATACGGACCGGGTGATCTCACTTTCGCCCGACCATTCGCTGGATGTGGTCCCACCGCCGGGAGCACCGGTTGAAATCCAGGTCAGGCTTCAAAGACCCCAGGTCGACCCCGAGAAATGCATCGGTTGCGGTGTCTGCGAACACGAATGCCCGGTGACGGGGAGAAGGGCCATTCGTGTGACGGCCGAAAACGAGTCGAGGAGCAGAAAGCGTTCCATGATTCTCTAGCGGAAAATCAAGGCCTCTGGCCCTCGCTGCAATCGGTTTGACGTGATATCCCGCATGCCCAAAGGAGGCAACTCATGAGCACAGATAAGCAAGTCTCCCGCCGAAGCTTTCTCAAGACCGCAGGGGCCGTTGGGGCAGGCTCCGTCCTTACCGTGACAGGAACCCTGGCGCAGGGCACTCAGGAATCTCCGGAGAAGAAGCCTGATGCCATGCGGATTCCCACGCGGCCGTTCGGGAAGACGGGCGTGGACGTGTCCATTCTCTCCCTCGGTGGCATGTTCGATATCCCTTCCAATCAACTCCTCCTCAAGCAAGCCCTCAAGTGGGGTGTCACTCACTGGGACACGGCCGACTGCTACGAGGGAGGCAAGAGCGAGTTGGGCATCGGGCAGTTCTTCGCCAAGTTTCCCGAGACGCGAAAAGAGGTCTTCCTGGTGACCAAGTCCGATTCGCGGGATCCCGACGGCATGAGCAAGCTCCTGAACCAATCGCTCCAGCGAATGAACACGAACTATGTGGATCTGTACTTCATTCACGGCATGAAGCGCATGAGCGAGATCGATAAGGGCACCAGGGCTTGGGTCGAGAAGGCCAAGTCCGAGGGAAAGATCAAGTTCTTCGGATTCAGCACCCACAGCAACATGGAGGAACTCCTGCTGGAAGCGGCAAAGCTCGGGTGGATCGACGGCATCATGATGACTTACAACTTCCGCATCATGCACCAGCAGAAGATGAAAGAGGCCGTGGACGCCTGCGTCAAAGCGGGGATCGGCCTGACAGCCATGAAAACCCAGGGGGGCGGCTCCATCGGCATGGAGAGTGAGGCCGAGCTGGACATGGCCTACCAGTTCCTCAAGCAGGGATACACGGACAAGCAGGCAAAGCTCAAGGCCATCTGGCAGAATCCGCACATTGCCAACATCTGCTCCCAGATGCCCAACTTGACGGTCCTCATGTCCAACATTGCGGCCGCCCTCAACCAGACGAAGCTTTCGGCGGAGAGCCTCGATTCGCTGGATCGTTACGCAGCCGAAACCTGTTCATCGTACTGCGCCGGGTGTGCGCACCTCTGCGAATCGGCCCTGGACCAGGGTGTTCCCATCCGGGAGGTCATGCGCTTCCTCATGTACTTCAACAGCTACGGGGATTGTGACCGGGCGAGAAGCCTTTACGCCGGGCTGCCCCTGAAGGCGAGGCAGCACATGCTGGAATTGGACTACACCGCTGCCGAGGCCAGGTGCCCACAAAAACTGCAGATCGGCAGGCTCATGCGGGAGGCCTACACCCTGCTGGGATAAGGGCAATTGGGGTCAGGAGGGGGGCGAGGCAATTGCTCAAACCAGGACCTAAACAAGCAGCGGCAGGATTTCTCCGGATTTCCCCTGGATGCTCAGGTCGTAGGCGCCGGTGTATGGTGTGGGCTCGAGGTTGATTTCCACCACGAAGGCACCCTGCCTCTTGGCGTTCATCCCCATGGACGCGGCGGGCTGAACCACTCCGGATGTGCCCACGACTATCATCACCTGACAGGCTTGGGTGGCGGCGAAGGCCTTCTCCAGGATCCTCGGGTCGAGCATTTCTCCGAACCACACCACGTTGGGCCTCAGCAGGCCCCCGCAGCTGGAGCAGACGGGGAGTTCTGGGAGGGGGACAGTGCGGTCCTCGCTTACTCGGCCGCACCCGGTGCAGCGCACCCACCATATGTTTCCGTGAAGCTCCACGATGTTCTTGCTTCCGGCCACATGATGGAGTCCGTCGATGTTCTGGGTGACGAGTGTGAAACGGGGTGCCTTCCGCTCCATCTCGGCCAGGGCGAAATGGCCGGGGTTCGGCTTCAGTGGGTTGAGCAGCTCCCTGCGCCAGTTGTAGAACTCCCACACCAGCTTGGGATCCCTGGCGAAGGCTTCCGGGGTGGCGAGATCCATGGCCCGATGTTGCCGCCACAGACCGTCCTGCCCCCTGAACGTGGGCACCCCAGACTCAGCCGAAATCCCTGCGCCGGTCAGCACCGTGATGCCTTTCGCCTGGCCGATTCGTTCTTTCAGATGTCCTATCTGCTCATCTTTCTTTGAATCCGTCATGGCGTGTTCCTTTCGTCGGGGTTTCCCGGCTGTCGATTTGAGCGCGCCATCACTTTTCCTTGATCACGCGAGCCGAGCTGGTGAAGGAAATGCCCTGGGTCGACGCCGTGCCGATCATCACCGCTTCGACGACGGGCAGGGATACCGATGCGTCACCATCCCAGTCCACAATGAAGCTGGCACTGATTCCGCCACTGCGGTCCGATTCCTTGACGATGAATTCGGTCGAGGCGAGGGGCTGGAGTTTCAGGGGTTCCGTGAGGTAGGAGCGCACCAGGCTCCCGGAGGAACTGTGGTATTCCACGCGCCTCACCATGATGGAACGCTTGGCATCGGTGTTCCGCACGCTCAGGGCCACGGTGAGATTCATGGTGAATCCCCGGTCCCCGTATGGAATTTCCGAATACACAGGAACGTAAAGGATCTGCCCCCGGCTCATTCCCTGTTCGGCCGCAGCTGCGAAGCCCGATGGGGCCACAGCAATGACCAGGCACAACACCCCAATGGCAAAGATCTGCTTTGGCGCTCTATTCATTGATTTCTCCCCGTGAAGTGAATGCGATTCCGGGACCCTCGTTGGAGGTCTCCCTCGCAACAGGTCTGGGAGTATACTACCTGAGCTTTTTCGAGTGTCCAATACATTCGGGTCTTCTGTGAGTTTTGGAAATTGCACATGCGAAACAGTTGACGCTCCTTAAACATTGTGTACTTATCAATCGATGGTTTTCATGGCTGTGGCGGACCGGCTCACACAACGGAGGCTGTGGTGATGAAAAGGGTTATGGCTGGGTGCTGCCAGTTCGGTGTGCTTCCAGGCGACATCGACGGGAATCTGTGCATCGTCGAACGGAAGGTCGCCGACTATGCCAGAGCAGGCTGTCGGCTGCTCGTGCTTCCCGAAATGTGGTCCTGCGGTTTCCCCTACCCGGTGTTGCGTGCCATGGCGGAGCGAACTCCCGGGGTGCTCCGTCGAATGCAGGAATGGGCCGGGGACCTCGGAATCACCTTGGTGGGGAGCCTCCCGGAACTTGACGGAGGCACGGTTTACAACACCAGTATGGTGGTGGATGCCTCCGGCGATGTCACGGGGGTCTACCGCAAAGTGCACCTTTTTTCCCTGCTGGGCGAGCATCTCCATTTTGGCCGCGGCGGCTCTCTCCTGGTGTGTGACACTGCTGCGGGCCGCATTGGGGTCATGATCTGTTACGACCTGCGCTTCCCTGAGATGGCGAGGAGACTTGCCCTGGACGGTGCGGAGATCCTCTGTGTTTCCGCCCAGTGGCCCAGCCCTCGAATAGGACACTGGTCGCTCCTTTTGCGGGCGCGGGCTGTGGAGAATCAGCTTTTCGTCGTGGGCTGCAACGGGAGCGGGGTCGAGGGAGAACTCCAATATGGCGGGGCTTCAGCCATTGTTTCTCCCCTTGGGACCGTTCTTTGCGAAGCCAACAGCGAAGATGCGGTCACTTTGGCTTATCTGGATTTTGACGAGATGATCGCCTTCCGCCAGCGCATCCCATGCCTCACCGACAGGGTCCCCGAACTGTACGGGCTGACTGGTGAGAAGCCCTAAGACCTTGAATTGCACGGGACTCCTCTGCTATGGTACGACACGCTTGCAATGGCAATGACCCCCCTAAAAGGAATTCCCGAGCAAGAGGCGCACACCGATGAAGCAGGTGATTCTGGGCACCGCGGGCCACATTGACCACGGAAAGACTTCACTCATCCGGGCCCTTACCGGAATTGACACCGACCGCCTTAAGGAAGAAAAGCTCAGAGGGATCACCATCGAGCTGGGCTTTGCTTATATGGCGCTTCCTGGCGGTGAGCGTCTGGGAATCGTGGATGTGCCCGGCCACGAACGATTCGTGAAGCACATGGTGGCGGGGGCCACAGGCATCGACCTGGTGGCCTTGGTGATTGCAGCCGATGAGGGTGTCATGCCTCAGACCCGCGAGCACATGGAAATCTGCCAGCTCCTCAAAGTCAAAAAGGGCCTGGTTGTGCTCACCAAGGTGGATCTGGTGGAGGATCCCGAGTGGGTGGAGATGGTCAAGGAGGACGTTTCCGATTTTCTCAAAGGCACCTTCCTGGAGGGTGCCCTCATCATGCCTGTGTCTGCTGTGACGGGAGAGGGCATCGAAGACCTGCGCCAGGCTCTGACCAGTCTCGTGGCAAAGGTGGAGCCCCGCAACGCCGATGGGCCTTTCCGCCTCTCGGTGGACCGTGTCTTCAGCATGCGCGGTTTCGGAACGGTGGTCACGGGAACGAGCGTTTCGGGGCGACTGCGGGTGGGGGACCCGGTGATGATCTACCCCGCAGGGCACAAATCCAAGGTCCGGGGACTTCAGGTCCACAATGACGAGGTCCAGGAGATTTTCCCCGGGCAGCGAACCGCCATCAATCTGCAGGGGATGGAAAAGGCCCTCATCGAACGGGGCAACGTGGTGGCCACCCCAGGGGCGCTCGTCGCGACACACATGGTGGATGTCCACCTCGAAATGCTTGCCAGTGCACCCAGGCCGCTGAAGAACCGGGCCAAGGTCAGGTTCCACACCGGGACGGCCGAAAACCTCGCAACGGCGGTGCTCCTGGATAGGGAAGAGCTTGCTCCCGGGGAGAATGCCTTCCTGCAGCTTCGTCTGGATCACCCTGTTGCAGTGCTGCGGGGAGACCGTTTCGTGCTGCGCTCGTATTCGCCGGTGCAGACCATTGGAGGCGGTACGGTGTTGCATCCGCTTCCCCGCAAGCACAAGGGGCATCACAAGGTGCCTGCTGCCAAGGCATTGGAGACGCTCCTCCTGGGAGACGACGAGAGCATCGTGCTCTGGCATGTCAAGGATGCCGGATGGGGAGGGCTGAGCGAAGAGGAGTTGCAGGTCCGGTCCAACGTGTCGCCCAAATCCCTGGAAAAGATGCTCCAGCGCTTCTCAAGCCAGAAGCAGGTGATCACCTACGACCGGGACAACCGGCGTATGCTCCACCCCGAGATGCTGGGTGAACTCAAAGAGGCCATCGTTGCAGCCCTTGGGGAACATCACCAGAAGAACCCCCTCAAGCCTGGAATGGGCAAAGAGGAACTGGCGGCCCAACTGGAACAGCCGGTGGAGCCCAAGCTGTACAATTTTGTGTTGCGCCAACTCGTGGACCAGGAAGAGATTGCCGTGGAGATGGAATGGGTTCGCCTCATGTCCCACAAGGTGGACCTCTCAAAGGATGAAGAGG
>CAZURN010000125.1:0-9900 GCA_964623165.1 uncultured Syntrophobacteraceae bacterium | reverse complement strand
GTCTCCTGAATGAATTCAGAGGAAACCTCGTTCTCAACCGCTTTGCCGTAATAGGACTTCAGGATATTGAGAGGGACTTTCCCAGGCCTGAAGCCTTTGATGCGGACGTTCCTGCCGAGATCTCGAAACTTTGCATCCATCTGCTTCTTCACTTGTTCGGCGGGTATTTCCACCAGAAGCTTCTTCTGATTTGGGCTCAATTCCATAACAGAGACATTCATTCCCACTTTCCGTAACCTTTCTAAAGGGATGAAATTTGGAAGTGCACGGATGCATGGTGCGAGAGGGGGGAATTGAACCCCCACCCTGCTGCCAGGGCTGGATCCTAAGTCCAGTGCGTCTACCAGTTCCGCCACTCTCGCTCATGGACTCTACAAACGAAAAGCTCTAACAAGCATCTTTGGGAGGCGATGTCAAGGAAAACCGAGAGCTGCAAGGGCCTTGCGAATTCTCCCTGCCACAGGTCCAAAAGAACCATGGCGGGTTAGCGCCTTCAGACGGGGGCGCTCGCCAATCCCGAGGAGACGCAAGGGGGGATGGTCAATGCTGAGCGGGCTCAGGAACAGCTTCAGTTCCAACTGACGATATCTGCATTCTCCCCGTCACCGCCCTCTTGACCATCGGCTCCCATGGAGAAAAGGTCATAGTCGCCGTGTTCTCCCGGGGCCCGATATACGTACGGGTGCCCCCATGGATCAAGGGGGATGTCCTTGGACAGGTAGGGGCCGTCCCACAGATCGTTTCCCGGGTTCTTGCGCAGGCTCTCGAGCCCAAGCTGTGTTGGCGGGTATCCCCCCAGATCCAGGCGGTATGCGTCCAAAGCGGTACCAAAAAGAGAGATCTGTGCTTTCGCCGCTTTTTGCTTGGAGCTTCCGACCTTCTGGAACATCTTCGGGCCCACCAGGGCGGCAAGTAATCCCAGGATGATCATGACGATCAGCAGTTCGATGAGGGTGAAGCCCCTCTGGTTCCTTGTAGGCCCAAAGCCCTGTCCACCGTTAAAGGTTTTGTCCGTCATGGCTTTTCTCTGAACCTCCGCGCAATAGCCACCGTCGGTCTCTTCGCTTCGGAAATACCGATACACCTTGCCGTGCTAGAATAGGGTCCATTTCGTTCAGACCTTATTTAACTGAGTCCGGGGTCGGAGTCAATGCAGCCGGAACGTTGGTGCCCTGCCACATTCCTTGGCGCAGGAGGTATTCCTTGCCTTGCTGAAGGCCTTTCGCCAAAAGATGCTCATGGATTGCGTTCAGGTTTGCTCGTTTGTCAAGAGCCCATTGGGGAGCGATGAGTTCATGTGGATGTGGGTCCCCCGTCAGGCGATGGATGATGACGTTGGGAGGAAGCAGAGACAGGAACTCACTCACGAGATCCACGTATTCCTCCCGAGACAGGCATTGGTATGCTCCTTTGGTGTACCACTCATGAAGGATTGTCCCCCGAATGACGTAGAGGAGGTGGATCTTGACACCCTGGACTTCCTGGCCCCCGATGAAGCGAGCGGTCTCAAGCATCTCACGGTGCCCTTCGCCGGGAAGTCCAAGGATCACGTGGGCGCACACGGGGATCCTTCTTTGATTCGTTCGCTTGACCGCATCTTCAAAGGCCCGCACGGAATGGCCTCTGTTGATGCGCTTCAGGGTGAAGTCATTGGAGGACTGCAGGCCGTATTCAATCCACAGGAAATGCCTCCTGCCAATGTCTCCGAGGTAGTCGAGGGTTTCCTCAGACACACAGTCCGGCCTGGTCCCGATGCTCAGCCCAACGACATCCTGCACGGCGAGAGCCTCTTCATAGATTGCCCGCAACCTGTTCAATGGGCCATAAGTGTTGGAGAAAGACTGGAAATAGGCTATGAACTTCTTTGCTTTGTACCGTTTGCTGAGAAGCGATTTTCCCCGTTCCAGCTGTTCGGTGATCGACTGGCGAAGCCCAGCGGCTCCTGTTCCGGATCCCCTGGAGTTGCAATAGACGCAGCCGCCTGTCCCCTTTGTACCGTCCCTGTTGGGACACGATAGCCCGGCATCCAGGGAAATCCTCTGCACACGGCACCCGAAAAGTTCCCTTAGGTATGTGCTGTAGTCTCGGTAAAGGTGTTCTTTCATGCTCTGATCCTTCGATGTCTTGGGCTCATTCTTTTATTTTAACACTTCTCGGCTCAGCCAAGAAGCCACACGAACTCCCTGGCCAGGCTGGACACCCTTGACGACTCAATGAGTGATTTGAGGGACTCTTGAAATGACCCTGTACAATGATGTCATCGTCGTCGGAGCAGGGCATGCGGGATGCGAGGCAGCCCTGGCATCTGCCCGCATGGGCTGCTCCACTCTGCTGTTCTCCATCTATCTGGATACCGTTGCTCACATGCCTTGCTCTCCTTCCATCGGTGGAATCGGAAAAGGACATCTGGTGAAGGAAATCGATGCACTGGGTGGCGAAATGGCTAAAGTCAGCGACGTCACCGCCATCCAGTTTCGCCGACTCAACATGAAGAAAGGGCCCGCCGTTAGGGGGACTCGCACCCAAAACGACAAAGTGCGCTACCGCACCACGATGAAGCACCGCCTTGAAACCCAGCCTAATCTGAGACTCACCCAGGCCCTTGTGGACTCGCTTGTTGTGGAGGATGGTCGAGTGGTGGGCGTTGTTGACCAGTTCGGCAATTTTTTTGGCGCCAGGACTGTGGTGCTCGCTACGGGTACTTTTCTTCACGGGTTGATTCATATTGGGCAGACACGGATCCCTTCGGGAAGAGCCGGTGAGTTTCCATCCAACGCCTTAGCGGATCAACTGCGACGACTCGGTTTCAACCTTGGTCGCATGAAGACGGGGACGCCCGCGCGCATTCACAGGAAGAGCATTGATTTCAACGCATTCAAGCAACAAGAGGGCGATCCGGTACCGAGGCCTTTCTCACTTTTCACCGACGCTGTTCCCCTTCCCCAAGTTTCGTGCTTCATGGGAAAGACCAGCGAGTCCACCCACGAGC
This sequence comes from uncultured Syntrophobacteraceae bacterium, assembly GCA_964623165.1. GTDB lineage: Bacteria > Desulfobacterota > Syntrophobacteria > Syntrophobacterales > Syntrophobacteraceae > JAAYUJ01. The sequence goes on along the minus strand of CAZURN010000125.1, from coordinate 6,911 downwards.
TTGTTCGGGCGAACATCCATCTTTCGCCGTTGTACAATGGTACCATTGAGGGGGTTTCAGCCCGCTACTGCCCTTCGTTGGAAGACAAGGTCATGAAGTTTCCTCACAAAGACTTCCACCAGATCATCCTAGAGCCCGAAGGATTGGACACGGAGGAGATCTATGCCAGCGGCACCGGAAATTCCCTGCCATACGAGATTCAGCTCCAACTGGTGCGATCCATTCCTGGTCTTGAGGATGCACAGGTGATGCGTCCGGCTTATGCCATCGAGTACGATTTCGTGGAGCCAACTCAGCTGTTGCCGACCCTAGAGACTAAACTGATCAAGGGACTGTATCTTGCCGGCCAGATCAATGGGACTTCCGGTTACGAAGAGGCGGCGGCGCAAGGGCTTTGGGCAGGAATCAACGCGACTCTGCAGGTTCAGAGGAGGCCACCGTTTCTGCTTGATCGATCCGAGTCCTATCTTGCTGTGATGGTTGACGATCTTGTCACGCGAGGCACCAATGAACCATATCGAATGTTCACGTCCCGGGCCGAGTACAGGCTGTTGTTGAGGGAGGACAACGCAGACCTCAGGCTCCTTGAGAAGGGCTACCGCCTTGGTCTTCATTCCCTGGACACCTTCAAGGAACTCTGTGAAAGGCGGGAGGCCATCCAAGCCGAGCTGGCCCGCATCAGGAGGACTCATGTGAACCCCTCACCCTGGGTCAATGAAGTCTTGAGGTCCAAGGGTTCCGCTGCCCTCGACGAGCCCACCAGCTTGGAGAAACTCTTGAAACGCCCCGAACTCAGCTACGACGACCTCAAGGTACTGTTGCCAGCGCAACAACTGATCTCCGCAAGTGTGAGAGAGCAGGTGGAGGTGCAATGTAAATACGACGGGTATCTGAAGCGGCAGGAGGCGGAGGTTCAGAAATTCAAGCATCTGGAGAAGGTAGCCATACCTGCGGATTTTCCCTACGACAAGGTTCCCGGGCTTTCTAACGAAATCCGGCAAAAGCTGTTGCGCATCAAGCCCCTGTCCCTCGGACAGGCTTCGAGGATCCCTGGAATGACACCAGCAGCCATTTCCGTCCTCATGGTCTATTTGAAGCGCTACCTGGAAGATCATTCCAACCTTGTACAAAATACTTCTTGAAAGTCGGATGTGCTGATGTAAATCGGACTTGTTCGGACTGTAAGAATTCCTGTAAAATATGAAGATGGCCGCTTGGAGGGTTGTCGATGATTACGAGTTGAGCCGCGCATGGTTTCTCAAAAGGGGGGGATTATGGAGGGGAGTAAGGAGAAGGATTTCATTGCGACTCTCAGGGAACATGGTCTTCAAGTGACTTATCAGCGCCTCGCGATTTATCAGGCACTCTACAACACCAGGGAGCACCCCAGTGCCGAGGCGATATACCAGCAAGTCAGAAAACGTTTTCCCATGATTTCTCTTGGGACTGTTTACAAGACCCTTGAGCGCTTTCATGAAGTCGGACTCATTCAGAAGGTCAGTCCATTGACCGAGGTGGCCCGCTACGACGCCACGGTGGAGCCGCACCATCACTTGGTGTGCCTGAAATGTCAGATGATCAAGGACATCGAGGACTCCTCTGTGAACAAGAAGATCACGCTGTACCCGAGCAACGGTTTTGAGGTGGTGAGACATCAGGTTCTGTTTCAAGGGTACTGTCCGGCCTGTAAGGGAACAGACACCCGACGGTGATGCCCGCTATTCGGGCCTTTTGAGGCGTCAGCACGTCCACCTGTGGAATGACCGTCCATCGCTGGAGGTGATGACCAAACTCGAAGCGCGAAAAGACTTGTGTGTGTTGGGTCTTGGGGACTCGGTTCCAGAGGGTTCACGGATTCGAAAATGGGCGCGGCGGTGCTTTCATGGGCCAGCCTTGGAGTCCATCGACTCTGACGGAATCCACTAGGAGATACCCAAGGGGCATCATCAACGAGAGATTTGGTTGCCCGAGAACGTTTCGACATTCCTCCACGACAATCCGCATTAGCCACATCCATTCGGAGCAAGAGGCAAGAGAGATGAACCCTCGACGCTCCGCATTCTTTGTCGTCTTTCTTTGTCCCTCCTCCAGGAAATCTGGTTTTCCATCGGATCAAAATGACTGGAGGAGTGTTGCCCCAGGCCTTCTTTCTGCTTGAATCCCCGAAGTCTACTGTGCTAAGGGAAAATCGGTGAAATTCTCCGTGAATAATCTGCTCAACTTGATGAAAACTCAATCAAATGAGCTCAGATCTCTAGACTGAGTCAGGGTTTGGAAGAAGGAGGCCGCGTGAACATTGTCGTATTGCTGAAGCAAACACCCGATACCGAATCGGTCATCAGGATCTCTCCTGATGGGAAGTCCATCGTGACAGACGGACTCAAATGGATCATCAATCCATACGACGAATTTGCCCTGGAAGCCGCCCTGCGGCTTAAAGACAAACATGGGGGGAAGGTCACGGTCGTGAGCTATGGGCCTCCGAGGGTTGTCGAAGCCCTTCGGACGGCCCTTGCCATGGGGGCCGATGACGCTGTCCTCCTCGACGATCCCGCCCTCAAGACAGCCGACTACATGCGGGTGACCCGCGCCTTGAGCGTGGCCATCAAGGAACTGAACCCGGACATTATCCTCACGGGGTCTCGCGCCATTGATTATGACCAGGGCCAGCGCGGAGCCATCGTGGCGGAGAACCTTGGATGGCCTCATCTGGCTCTGGCAGTCTCGATCGAGTGCGATGGGACCACAGTGACGGTGGAACGCCCCATCGAAGGGGCCAAAGTCTTCTTGGAGTCAAGCCTGCCGGTGCTGGTGACACTCGGTGGGTCCCACGCTATCTGGAATCCGCGTTACGCATCACTCCCCGGCATTATGAAGGCAAAGAAGAAGCCCATTGCCAGGAAGACAATCACGGATCTCGGGCTCGATCCCGTGGAATTCTCGGCGGAGACCGCGAGAATCCGGATTACCGGACTGGAAAAACCTCAAGAGCGCCAAGCCGGGAGGATCATCAACGGTGGTTTGGACGTGGAGGGAAAGGCAGCCGAGCTCGTTCGCAGCCTTCATGAGGAAGCCAAGCTGATCTAGGGGAGAGGAGTATCCCAATGGCAAAATGCGTTTGTGTGATCGTCGAATTCAGAAACGGCACTTTTCGTCGTGTATCTTATGAGGTGGCGAGCGAGGGGCGACGAGTGGCGGATGCCCTAGGTCTAGAGCTATGCGCCATCGCGGTGGGGTCCGGGTTGACTGAGAAAGCGGCCGAGTTGGGTCGCTATGGTGTGGATAAAGTCTTCGTGAGAGATGACCCCGCTCTGGAAAGTTACCTGGCTGAAACGTACGCTCCGATCGTGGCCGAGATCATGAAAGGAGTGGAGCCGGCGGTGATACTGCTGCCAGCCTCTGTGGACGGAAAAGACCTGGGATCTCGTCTTGGAGCCAAGCTCAAAGTGGCCTTGGTCCAGGATGTCATCGAGATACGATGTGATGGTGGGGTCATCAAGGCCAAATGGCCGATTTTTGCCGGGAAATGTTTTGCCTGGAGCGAATGGTCGGAAGGGGCTCTACCGGTCATCTCGTGCCGTCCTAACGTTATGAGCTGCCAAGTGCCGGACGAATCCAAGACCGCTGAGGTGGTGAAGACGGACATTCCCGTTCCAGAGGCGCGGTCTCGGGTGAAGAGCATTGATTACGACACCTCGGGAAAGGTGGAATTGACAGAGGCCGAAATCATCATCTCGGGTGGTCGGGGCATGAAGGAGCCTGGCAACTACGTTCTGCTCGAGGAAGTAGCCCAGCTCCTCGGGGCCGCTGTGGGGGCGTCTCGCGCAGCGGTGGATTCGGGATGGCGTCCCCATTCGGATCAGGTGGGACAAACCGGAAAGGTCGTCACCCCGAACCTTTACATCGCCGTTGGGATTTCCGGTGCCATTCAGCACCTTGCCGGGATGGGATCCTCGAAGTACATCGTTGCCATAAACAAGGACCCTGATGCGCCGATCTTCAGTAAGGCGGATTACGGGATCGTGGAGGACCTTTTCAAGTTCTTGCCAGCCTTCACTGAGGAGGTCAGAAAATTGAAAAGCACCTGTTCGTGACGGGTTGATCGAACTTCTGGAATACCTCTTGAAGGGACGGCGGCAAGCTCGAGAAGGAGCTCCGCCGTTTCCGCATCGCCAGCGAATTGCACTCCGCAAACGTGAGCAATTTTGGGGGATTGATGGATCGCATTTGGTACGGCAGTTATGACCCGCGTGTGCCTCACGCGGTGGACTATCCCGATCTTTGCTTGCCTCTTGCCCTGGAAAGGAATGCGGCCAATTTCCCTGATAACATCGCTATCGAGTTCTTGGGGGCCAGGGTTAAGTACAGGGACCTTTGGGATAGGGTGAGCCGACTGGCCAATGCCCTTCAATTCATGGGGGTGACCAGAGGTACAAGGGTCGCCATCATGCTCCCTAACTGTCCACAGGCGATCATTGCCTATTATGCTGTGTTGTGGGTCGGTGCCATCGTGGTGTTGACCAATCCCCTCTACGTTGAGCGGGAATTGGAGCATCAGTGGGGGGATGCGGAGGCAGAGTATTTGATTATTTTGGATCATCTCTTTCCGAAAGTGGAGAAGGTCCTGGGCAAGACGAAGATGCGACGGGTGATCGTGACCAGCCTGAAGGAGGCTCTGCCTTTCCCGTTGAGATACCTTTATCCATTGAAGGCACGGGCGAACAAACTCTTCACGGCTGTACCCTACACCGAAGCCGTCCTCAATTTCACCAAGCTTATCGATTCCCACCGGCCAGAGCCTCCACCTTTCGCCGCGGACCCCGATGCCATCGCCGCTCTTCAATACACGGGCGGGACCACAGGTGTGTCAAAAGGCGTAATGCTCTCGCACCGGAATCTCGTGTCCAACGTGGTGCAACTGGTTGCCTGGTTTCCCACCTTGAGGTTCGGTGTTGAGCGATTTGTGGGTATTCTGCCGTTCTTTCATGTGTTCGGCATGACTGTGACCATGAATCTGCCCTTGTACTCTGCCTGCACTATTATCGTGGTTCCACGGTTCGAGGTGAACGATCTTCTCAAGACTTTGCAGAAGACAAAGCCCACCCTGTTTCCCGGCGTGCCGACAATCTTCGTGGCTATCGTGAATCATCCGAAAATCCGGTCTTTCGACCTGTCCTCCATTCGATATTGCATCACCGGTTCGTCACCCATGCCCTTGGAGGTTCTGAGGAAATTCGAGGAATTCACCGGGGCCATCATCGTCGAGGGATATGGCCTCACTGAGTCGAGTCCGGTGACTCATGCAAACCCACTGGAGGGAACCCGCAAGATCGGGTCCATCGGGCTCCCTTTGCCTGATACCGATGCCAGGATCGTTGATCTCGAAATGGGGATTCGGGAAATGGGGCCAGGAGAGCCTGGCGAATTGCTCGTTCGGGGTCCCCAGGTGATGGGCAGCTACTGGAAGATGCCTCAAGAGACCCATCAGGCGTTGCGAGACGGGTGGCTCTATACTGGGGACATCGCCACAAGGGATGAGGAAGGTTATTTCTTTATTGTGGATCGAAAGAAAGACATGATCATCTCCGGTGGGTATAACATTTACCCACGCGAGATCGACGAAGTACTCTATGAGCATCCCAAAGTGTTGGATGCCGTGGCGGTCGGCATCCCGGATGACTATCGTGGGGAAATCGTCAAGGCATTCATCGTTGTCAAGCCCCGCGAATCCTTGACTGAGGATGAAATCGTCAAGTTTTGCCGGGAGAGGCTCGCTGCTTACAAGGTGCCCAGGGCCGTGGAATTTCGAGAGTTCCTTCCCAAGAGTCTGGTCGGAAAGGTTTTTCGGCGGGAACTGCGTTTGGAGGCCATGCGCCAGCGGGAAACAAAGCAGGTCAGACCGGAAGCAGGAGACTGCCAATCCGGCACAACCCATTGACCCATCAGTTCAATTCCTTCCATGTGTTATGATCCATCGCATCGCGGCTTGAAGAAGCTGGTTCTTCTTGAGGCCGCCGCCGATTTTTTCTTCCTCCAGAACCGCTTGTATCCACGAAAAGCCTGCCTGGAATGGGTCGGAAATCGCCATGGACTCACTGCACTGCAGAGAGCCCTGCTGCACCGCGGCGTGTTCAGCCAAGGACATGCACTCAGGAGGAGAGCAAAGCGCTGCATGGGAAGTGACTGGAAGGAGCAGTGGATCGTCGTCGATGGGCACAATGTGCAGATCACCATGGAGAGCGCCGCTCTGGGCCGGCCTGTTCTCATGGCGAATGATAGTGTGCTGCGCGACGTGGCTGGCGAATCCGCGCGATTCCGGATGTCCGAGGTCACGAGGATAGCTATTGACCTGGTATTCCGTTTCCTGGAGACACACAGACCAAGGCGGATTTCCTTTCTCTTTGATTCACCCATGAGCCATAGTGGTGATCTGGCAAATGAATACCGGCGACGGTTGATGGAACTCCATATCGACGGGGAAGCCCGGGCCCTTCCCGTGCCGGAACGGGAGATCCCGTACGAGGAATGCACCGTTGCCAGCAGTGACGGGGCGATTCTGGAGAAGTCCACGAGGTGGCTGGACCTGGCATGTGTTGCATTGTCCTATGCCGGGCGGTTGCGGTTGGCCGTCGATTTTTCTAAAATCCTGGGAGTCGGAGCAGAGAATCAGGTCCGGACATGTGAATGGGAACTGGACTGCCTTGAAGAGGTCCAGGAGTCAGGGACCATTGACTTGTAAAATGGAACGAGCTGTGTTAGCAGAGTAAGCTTTCCTCAAGTCCTGGATCGGAGATGAGTTCAGTCTGAAATCAATATGGCGCAAGTGGGAGTGTAACTGAGGAAGAGGAAAGGAAGCTCAGACCATGGCACAAATCGCCCCTTTCAGGGGCTTGCGATACAACAGCCGTAAA
>CAZURN010000124.1:0-10085 GCA_964623165.1 uncultured Syntrophobacteraceae bacterium | reverse complement strand
TATCGATGAAAAAGAGTGGCCTGTTGCGCCGCTCCCGCATCCTGGATTTCACGTCATGGAATCGGAGGATCGGGTCCGGGGAACCGGTGGAAGTCAACACGATGTCCACGCCTTTAAGTGTATCAAGGATGTGATCGAAGGGGATCGTATCCGCTCTGAACTGCCTTGCCAAATCGATGGCTCGCTCCAGGGTTCGGTTGGCCACCGTAAGGTGCCGCACCCCGTGCGACATGAAATGCTCCGCGGCAAGCTCAGCCATTTCCCCTGCCCCGATCAGAAGAACTCTCTTGTCCTCGAGTGCACCGAAAATCTTGCGCGCCATCTCCACAGCGGCATAGCTGATGGAAACGGCGTGAGAACCGATCGAAGTCTCGGACCTCACCCGCTTAGCCACGGAAAAAGTCTTGTGAAGCAATCGATTCAGAATGACTCCGACCGTTCGGCACTCCGTGGCCTCCCGGTAAGCCGTCTTGATCTGTCCCAGAATCTGAGGTTCCCCAACAACCATGGAATCGAGGCTTGCAGCCACGCGAAAGAGATGCAGAACCGCGTCCATCTGCTCGTAGAGATAGATGAAGGAATCCAGACGGGTCGATGCCGTGGTCCCAAGGTGTGAGCCGAGCAGGAGCTTCACCTCCCGCACGGCACCGATCTTGTCGTTGCAGGTGAACAGGAACTCGACCCGATTGCAAGTGGAGAGAAAATACAGCTCTTGGACGTGATTCAGATGAGGCAGGAGCCGGAGGGGAGTCACCATGTTCCGGCAAGCCACGGCAAGCTGCTCACGCACCTCGATGGGTGCCGTCTTATGGTTCATGCCCAACAGAACAATGTGCATCATGTCCGGTGTCACCTGACAAAGACAGTATGATGACCTTTCAGGAAAAGGTTCACTCCCAGGAAGGTCACCAGGACTGCCGAAAAACCGAATATGGCCATCCATGCGGCCCTGCGCCCTCGCCATCCCACAGTCAATCGCTCGTGGAGCAGGATCGCGTAGATGATCCATGTGATGAGAGCGGAGACTTCTTTCGGGTCCCAGGTCCAGGGGGATCGCCACACCGTGCTCGCGTAGGAGAAGCCCACGATGAGTCCGCCCGTCATGAGAGGAAAACCGAAAAGGAGGCAATAGTAGTTGATCTCGTCCAGGCGTTCCAGGGACGGGAGGCGGCTGTATAGGAACCCGAAGCTCTTGTTCTTGATCTGCCTTTCCTGAAGCAGGTACATGACGCCGACGCTGAAGGCAAGTGCAAACAGGGCATTGGCAAGAAAGAGGGTCGACACATGGAGGATGACCCATCCGCTTTCAAGTACTCCGCTCTGAGGGATCATGTTCGCGGGAAGTAGCGAAGAGGTCAGCATAAAAATTACGGCAAGGGGAGATACAAAGGAACCCAGGATTCTAAGCTGCAAACGGACCTGGATAACCAGATAAGTCACCACCAAGATCAAAGCGAAAAACGAAAGCGCCTCAGGGCTCGTTGTCACCGCCAGGTGGTTCATCCGAACAGAGCGGATCACAATGGAAGAAGCATGAAACACGGCTCCCACGCAGAGGATTCCCCAGGCAAAACGGTGAACCGGCACCCAGTCCCTCATCAGGTAGATGAGATATCCCACCGTCCCCAGACAGTAACACAGGGTGGCTATGACAAGGAATACGCCTTCCATGCCTCTTCCCAGATTCGATTCATCTCATCGATCGTCACATGGGGATGACAAACTCCACAAATAGACTCAACCGCAACATCCCTTTCCTGACGTCTTACCCATTCGACCAGTGAGAGCTGGGCAAGTCTCCGGAAAAGCCTCTGATTTTCCCCAGTACCGAGGTCCTTTGACTGGATGACTCCGCGCAACATGGCCATCATCTCGAGAACCACGAGCCAAGCAGTGTCAAACTGCTCAGCGAGTTTGTCTCGGATCAGGCTCGCCAGGGCAGGGCTTGCCCCTGACGTGCCCACGGCAACAGTCAGGTGTCCCCTCTGAAGCACAGCGGGGAGCACAAACGACCCATCGAGGGGATCCGTCGCCGTGTTACACCAGATTCGTCTGTCTCGGGCAGCCTCCGCAATGCCATGGTTGAGGAGAGGATCACTGGAGGCTGCAAACACCAGGTCGATTCCATCCAACTGTTCATGGTGGAAGCTGTCACCAATGTGTTTGAGGGATCCAGCGCGGCATTGAGCCTGGAGCCATTCGGTGAGTTCCGGGGCAGCAATGTGTACAGTCGCTCCCGCCTGTAGGAGGCCCCTGACCTTTCGTTCACCCACAGGTCCTCCCCCCACGACCAAACAGACCCTCCCCACGAGAGAGACGAACAGCGGGTAATAGGCTCTGGATGCCTTGTGTTCGCGAGTTCGAGACATTTCCAGCCCTATGGCTTGGGCGTAATTCTACCAAAAAGAGAAAGCCGGACCACGTGAAAAAGGGTCCGGCACTCCACAGAATTCCGACCAATCTGCTGACTCAACTGCAACCCACAGCCACCACAAGGCCCCCCTGATTCGCGGAGGTGTCAGTTTCGGACCATCGGCGTCCAGATCCCTTGAGACTCACCGTGCACCCCTTACGAGCATCAGAGACTGGAGATGCGAAGGAAGACCTAATGGAGGTCGTTAAGACTCCTGGCTGCCTCGTTACATCCTTAGGAATCCTACACACGACGACATATGACGTAATCGGCCATGTCCTGCAGGATTTCCTTTGTCGGGTGTGCTGAAAAGACCTCGATGGCCCTTTTGGCCCGATCAATATGATCCATGGCCAGGCGCTGCGTGTATTCAATGCCCCCGGATCGCGTCACGAGTTCCTTGAGTTCAAGGAACTCGGATGAGGGAATCCTCTCCGCACTGAACATCTCCATCAAGCGCTTCTTGTCAGACGGGGTGCCGTTGCGCAGGGCAAAGATGAATGGCAGCGTGGCTTTCCCCTCCCGGATGTCGTTTCCAACGGGCTTGCCGAGTTCTTGAGCATCCCCGGTGTAATCGAGCGTATCGTCGATCAACTGGAACGCAATTCCAAGGTTGTGACCGTAATCTCGGAGCGCTTCCTCTTGGGCGACGGTTCCTCCACCCAGAATGGCCCCGACCTGACAAGCGGCACTGATCAGGCCGGCCGTCTTTCGATCAACAACCTCCAGGTACTCCGCTTCATTGATCTCAAGGTTGTCAGTGTGGACCAATTGAAGCACTTCCCCCTCAGACATTCTGGTGGTGGCTTGGGTAAGCACTTCCAGAATGCGCACATTCTCATATGCGACGGTCATGAGGATGGACTTGGAATATAGAAAGTCGCCCACAAGAACTGCCGCCGGGTTCCCCCAGATGGTGTTTGCCGCAGGCCGGTTGCGGCGAAATTCGGTATGATCGACGACATCGTCGTGAAGGAGCGATGCCGCGTGGATGAACTCAAACGCGACCGCCAGATTGGCGTCGAGGCAACCATCATAACCACACATTCTGGCGGAGAAAATCAAAAGGAGCGGTCGAAGCCTCTTGCCGCCACTCCCCATGATGTGACGTCCAACCACGGAAATGAGCGGCACACCCGACGTCAGCACCCGGTTGATCTCTGCCTCTACCCTTTCGAGATCCGGCCGAATACGATCGAGGATTCGCCCCTTGATGAGGTCCGAGGATGGCGAAAGAGTGTGAGAAGGATTGAATGAAACCACCTTCAGTGTGCCTGTATGGTCCATTTCAACGCTATTCGTAGATTTGCTGGAATGCGTGCCGAATGCAACGCAATATGACCAAAAAACCAATTAGAACAAAGAGTTCATACCGAAAATAAAAGCATATGTCAAAATCTTTTCCTGTTCAACACACAGCTGCACAGGGCACCCGTCGAATTCATCGGGACCACCATTCCTTCGCACTTTGCATTGAAACCCTTCCCCCGCTCCTCCAAAACCAGAGGCCCAAGAGGACGTACGCTCGTCCAGCCACGAATACCGGCGCACTCCTTCACGGGACATTCATGGGACTGGCCCGTTGTGACAAGGTAGTGTGCGATCATCTCCATCGCAGGGGCGTGGATCCAGAAGCTTCGCTTCCAGGTCATATTCATGGGAAGCAGTGACCCGCGCCACACGGATCTCTCCCACCGAGGCCGCGCCCTCTGTAATCATGACCATTCCGTCCACTTCAGGCGCCTGCCCAGGAATCCTCCCACGCAGAAGCAACTCCGTTTCAGGATGCAGTCCCTCCACAAGCACCGGCAAGACCTCCCCAACCAGACGGCCAAGTTTCCTTCTGGAAATTGCCATCTGCGCTTCCATCAATGCTTCTCTCCTTGCCCTCTTGACTTCCTCACTCACGTGTTCGCCCATTTTCGCAGCCCGCGTTCCAACCTCGGGTGAAAAGGCAAACACCCCCACATGATCGAACTGCATGCCCTCAATAAAGCTCAACAGAGTTTTGAAATCGGATCCCGTTTCCCCTGGAAATCCAACCATGAGAGATGTTCTGAGCGTGACTCCCGGAAGGTGGGATCGGATGAGCTCCACAAGTCGCTCCATTCCTGATCTGGAGCATTTCCGGCCCATGGCCTTGAGGATGCGTGGCACACAGTGTTGCAGCGGGATGTCCAGGTACGGGACCACTTTGCCAGACTCAGCCATGGTGCTCAATAGACGCTTGTCGATCCTGTCCGGATAGGCATAGAGCAGTCGAACCCACTCGAGCCCGTTGACTCCCTCCAGGGATTCAATGATGCGAACCAGTCCTCCCACATCTCCCCGGTCGAGGCCGAATGCCGTTGTATCCTGAGCGATGAGATTGACCTCTTTCACCCCCTCGGCCACCAGCCTCCGCACCTCTCTGAGAATGTCTTCCCGTGTGCGGCTCCTGTATGGGCCTCTCAGACGTGGAATCATGCAATAAGTACAATGGTTGTTGCACCCGTCTGCAATTTTGACGTAGGCCGAAGGTTCGGAGATCGATCGCACCCTGGGAGAATCATTGTCTGGGAGGTAATGCGGCCTCCCGATCCACAGGCGTCTTACCCCCTCGATCTTCCACGAATGCAAGGCATGCTCGAGTTGGTGAATGTGAGACGTTCCAAGCAGGAGGTCCACCTCCGGAAGCAGAGAGAGAAGCTTTTTCCCATAACGCTGGACCATGCATCCCGTCACCACCAAGCATTGACACCGGCCCTTAGCCTTATGGCAAGCCAACTCCAGGACAGTCTGGATCGCCTCTTCTACCGCAGCCTCCAGGAAGCCGCAGGTGTTGACCAGTAGCAGCCAGGCATCCCTGGGATCCTCCCTGATGGTGAAGCCCAGGCGTATCAGTTGAGCCGCCATGGTCTCACTGTCAACGAGGTTCTTTGCACACCCAAGGCTCACTATGCATGCCCCTGGCGCTTCTTCATCGCTGAGATACAGCTTGCTCGAATCCGCCATCGAAAAAATCCAAAACATCCAATGGTCAACAGAGAGGGCACTTGTCAAATGGAGCATGAAACCGAGAACTCATGGGTTTCAAGGGAAAACCAAAATCAGATCTCCACGGAGCCTGCAGTACCGTTTCGAACTGCCCACCCGTTCGCTCAAGGCAGGAAGGTGACCACCGTGAACCTGTCAATGCCGCAAAACACAATCGTCCAGAAGAGAAGCGCCCAAAAACCGAAAGCGCCGCACAGTACTCTGAATCTGGAGGGCTTAAGCCTCTTTCTGGCCTGGCCGAGGATCATGAAGAAGAAGTTCGACATGACATAACATTCGAGGGCAAAAGGTGGGAACCCCAAGAACCCCAGAATGGGCATCTCGAAAACCTTGAGAAATCCAACCACAGGAACGGTGTATATCCATTTCGATCCCGCCCAGAAGTTCCAAAACTCCCACAGAAAGCCGCACCAAAGACCTGCCACAAGCAAGCTGATGATCCGCTGCAGGGACCCCCTTTCCAGATCTGCGAGGAGAGATTCCCCACCAAAACGGAGGTTGAAGGGCTCGAGAAAGAAGATGAACCCCAACCACACGCAGGGGAAAAGGCCTTGTGGCCACAAGAGTGGTCCTAGCAGCAGCACACCACCAAGCAAGACAAGGTGCGTGTGGAATCGTGAGGGATTCCTGAGAGGAGTGCATCGGAGATCCCGTGCAAACCCCAGGTGTTCAAGAGACCTCTGAGTCACGAAGATCCCTGGCAGAACCGTGGCAAAGGAAAGGGCGTACCCGAGCCAACGCCAGTTGATATCCTTCACAATTTCGATGTAATGCCAGTTATTCAACCGGAAGTTGAATGCCTCGAAAACCAGCCAAATCGTGACGGAAAGGGGGATGCACAGGATGAACGCCCGCGTGTCTGCGAAGAGGGAAGAGAACCCGCCGCAACGATGAAGCATCGATTCCATGAACAGAATGTAGCTCCACCAGGCGAAGCAATAGTACCATGAGAAGAACGGCTCCTCCTTTGCCAGCATACGGTGCGAGGCGACGAGGAACACGAGGAGGCAGACTCCCATGAGGATGCCCGGGACCACTTTGAGTTGGGTGGATTGACGCATGGAGGTGTCCTCTCGCTGAGAATCAGATGCTTCAACCCAGGTCGAAATCATTCCGGACAATCTTCTTGTCACATTTGTGTTGAACTGAAGGTGAAGGTCGGGGTATATTTGAGGGCTATTTAACAAGCAGTGGCGCATCCCCTTTCAGGTTGGGTCGGGGTCCTTTGAGATATCCTGCGAATCGTTGGTGTCATGCCGTCTTCACGACCCATATTCAGGCACCCCACAGGGTTGCTTCCTACTCCAGCAGCTAAGGAGAAAAGTCGCATGCCAAAGGAAAGAGCTTCACGCGGGCAGTCTGGCAACACGGACAAGAATGGCAAGTGCACGCCCAATCCCTGCATGTGCAAGGAGGGAAAGGGTGTCCGCAACTTTGGCTGTCAACATTACGACACGTGCCTGGACAAAGCGGCCAAGAACATGTGGAGCGGCTTCACCTGCAGGGATTGCTCGCTTCATCACTTTCAGAAAGAGGAGGAGGTTCCCTCCTAGTCCCGGCTTGGTTCATATCAGCGCAGATCAGCAGTCCCAGAAACGAGAACAACCCGCCTAGGCGGGTTGTTCTCGTTTCTGGGAACAGACTCATTCTTTCCCCGAACCCGACTCTGAACTGCTCTGCTCGGATGGCATATCAGCTGCCGCGGTTGAAGATGGCACCGGAGGCGCGGCAGCTTCTTTCCTCTTTTCTTTCGTCTTCTTGGCCCCAATGGAAGAGTCAGTCACCAGCTCGATGAGACACATGGGTGCCGCATCCCCCCTGCGGAACCCGACCTTGATGATACGTGTGTATCCACCTTGCCGATTCTCAAATCGGGGAGCTATCTCGGCAAAAAGCCTGTGCACCATGTTCTTTTCTGTGAGCAGCGCCAAGGCTTGGCGTCGGGCGTGGAGATCTCCACGCTTGCCGAGGGTGATCATCCAGTCACACCACCTCCGCAGTTCCTTTGCTTTGGGCACGGTGGTGAATATTCTCTCGTGACGCAGGAGGGAGGTCACCATATTTCTGAACATGGCAAACCGATGGCTCGTCGTGCGATTCAACTTTCTGCCGGAAACCCCGTGGCGCATGGTTACTCCTGTTCCTTTCTTCTCTCTTCAATCTCGTCGCGACTTGGGAAGCTGTCGAGTCTCATTCCCAGGGAAAGACCCATTTCCGCTAGAATCTCCTTGATTTCGTTCAACGATTTCCGACCAAAGTTCTTGGTCTTCAGCATCTCCGCCTCGGACTTCTGCACTAGCTCCCCAATATAGCGAATGTCCGCGTTCTTTAAACAGTTGGCGGACCTCACTGAGAGTTCGAGCTCATCGACACTGCGGAATAGATTCTCGTTGAATGCCGGTTCAACCCGGACTTCTTCTTCCTGGGCTTCCGCTTCCTCTTCGAAGTTGATGAAGATCGTCAGCTGGTCCTTAAGAATCTTGGCTGCATAGGCCAGAGCATCATCGGGCTTCACACTGCCGTCGGTCCATATTTCCATGGTGAGCTTGTCGTAATCGGTGATCTGCCCAACTCGGGCTTGCGTTACCGTGTAGCTCACCTTCCTCACGGGAGAGAAAACCGCGTCAATGGGGATTGTGCCGATGGGTTGATTCTCATCCCCATTTCGGTCTGCGGGGAGATACCCTTTGCCCTGTCGGACCGCCAGCTCCATACGCAGCTTGGCATCCTTTGCCAGCGTGCAGATGTGTTGCCGGGGATTCAAGACCTCCACCAATGCGTTTTCCTGGATGTCTCCGGCACTGACTTCCCCTTCTCCATCCTTCTCGATAACGAGAAGACGGGGGGCCTCCCCGTGCAGTCTCAGGCGCACCTCCTTCAGGTTCAGAATGATGTCAGTGACATCTTCCAACACCCCAGGAACCGTGGAGAATTCATGGAGAACGCCGTCGATCTTGACCGTGGTGATCGCCGCACCCTGCAGCGAGGAGAGCAATATCCGTCGAAGTGCATTCCCCAGTGTGACCCCGAAACCTCGTTCGAGGGGCTCACATTCGAACTTGGCATAGGTATCGGGGCGGCCCTTTGTATCAATCTCCAAGCGCTTTGGTTTGATGAGTTCGCGCCAGTTCTTTTGCATACTGTTCCCTCATGCAGAGAGGTCCACCTGTCCATGAATCACCGGCAGGCATACCTGGGGCAGTCCTGGGTCTCCCCGAGCCAAGGGGCGCGACCCAGCCCCCACCGGGTGATCCGCGTCCTATTTGGAATAGAACTCCACCACAAGCTGTTCCTGTACCGGCAGATTCATTTCCTCTCGCGTTGGCAGCGTCTTGAAAATCCCTTCATAGTTGGCCTTGTCGAGCTCCAACCACGCGGGCACCCCGCGGCGAGGCACGGATTCCAACGCCTCATTGATGGCAGGGACCTGCCTACTGCCATCCCGCACGACCACCTTGTCTCCCGGCCTAAGAAGGTAGGACGGAATATTGACCTTGCCACCATTCACCAGGAAGTGGTTGTGCCTCACGAGCTGGCGGGCTTGGTCACGGGAGCTTGCAAATCCAAGCCGATATACAGTGTTATCAAGGCGCCGCTCGAGCAGGATCAAGAAGTTGGTTCCTGTGACTCCCTTCTGGCGATCCGCCTCCTTGAAATATGTCTTGAATTGCTTTTCCAGCAACCCATACATGCGCTTGATCTTCTGCTTTTCCCTCAACTGAAGCCCGTAGTCCGAAAGCTTCCCCCTGTTCTGTCCATGTTGCCCGGGAGGAAAGTTGCGGCGCTCCACAGCACACTTGTCCGAGTAGCAGCGGTCACCCTTCAGATAAAGCTTCATGGTTTCTCGCCGGCAAATACGGCAGTTCAAACCAGTGTAACGGGCCAAAGCTTGTCCTCCTTTTCAATCACTCGCTTGTTCGATCTTGCGTGAATGTTTACACACGGCGGCGTTTCGGGGGTCGGCACCCATTGTGGGGAATCGGGGTCACATCCTTGATGAGCGTTATGTTGAACCCGGCGGCCTGCAATGCTCTGAGGGCCGCTTCACGGCCAGATCCGGGACCTTTCACGTAGACCTCGATGTTCTGAACACCGTGTTCCATGGCCTTCTTGGCGGCGATCTCCGCAGCAACCTGGGCGGCGAACGGCGTGCTCTTCCTGGATCCCTTGAACCCCTGGCTTCCGGCACTGGACCAAGCTATGGCGTTTCCACTCGTGTCCGTGATCGTGACAATGGTATTATTGAACGTCGACCGAATATGGGCGACACCATTCTGGATGTTCTTTCGTTCCTTCTTTTTTCGCGAGGCAGATCTCTCCCTGGCCATGCTTCCTCCACTTTACGCCTTTTTGCGCTTGCCCATCACGGATCGACGGGGACCCTTGCGAGTACGGGCGTTGGTATGGGTTCTCTGCCCGTGAACGGGCAATCCTTTCCGGTGCCGCAACCCTCGATAGCACCCAAGATCCATCAACCGCTTGATGTTCATGGAAACTTCAGTGCGAAGATCCCCTTCCACCTTGAACTGAGTGTCGATGATCTGCCTGATCGCATTGATTTCACTTTCGGTCAGGTCATCACTCTTGGTGTCCCAGTTGATGTTGGCCTGGTTGAGGATCTTCTGTGCTGTGGGTC